>JBJMJL010000156.1:0-38475 GCA_045806365.1 Gaiellaceae bacterium | reverse complement strand
AGCCCGGCGCCGTCGTCCGCTTCCAGACGAACGACTGCTTCAGCGGGCAGATCACCTCCGAGGACGACCTCGTCACGGAGATCGACCTCGAGCGGGTGAACAGCGCCACCGGTCCCGTCGCCGTCCGGGGCGCGGAGCCGGGCGACTCGCTGATCGTCGAGATCCTCGCCGTCGAGCCCGTCTCGTGGGGCGTCGCGACGCTGATCCCCGGCCACGGGCAGCTGATCGACAAGGTGCAGGCCCCGCTGACCCGGCTCTTCAAAGTCGAGAACGGCTGGATCGAGATGAACGAGCGAGTGCGGTTCCCGGCCCGGCCGATGGTCGGCGTCGTCGGGGTCGCGACGGGCGGCGAAACGCTCACGACCGGGCTCGCAGGCGTCCACGGCGGGAACCTCGACAACCACATGCACGGCCCCGGCTCGCGGATCTACTTCCCGGTCAGGCAGCCCGGCGGGATGTTCGCCGTCGGCGACATGCACGCGTCGATGGGCGACGGCGAGATCTGCTTCACCGGCGTCGAGATCGCCGGCGAGGTCGACATCCGCTTCGACCTGCTGAAGGGGAAGCAGGCGACCTGGCCGGTGACGGAGCTGGCGGATGCGTGGGTGCCGCACGCGACCGCCGACGGCTATGACGACGCGCTGAAGCTGTGCTCCGAGGAGGCGGCGAAGCTCCTCGTCGACGAGTGGGGCTTCTCCTTCGAGGACGCGTTCATCTTCCTCTCAGTTGCCTGCGACGCCGGCGTTGCTCAGGCGTGCAAGCCGGCGCCGCAATTCGGAACGATCGCTCGCTTTACCATCCCGAAGCTGGACGCAACACCGGCGCCTTTTCGGGCGACTTGAGCTTCCGCGGCTCTTCGCGGACGGCGCGTGCAACTTTGAAAATGATCGCGAGCGAAGCCGCGATGCTGAGCAGGACGAGTGTGCCTGCGATGAGAATGTCGGTTTCCATGGCCGGATCGTCCCGCACCACGGACGCTGCGACCAGCCGGTCAACCCCCGAATCGCAGGGGTGGAAAACCGCACCGCTACAATCCGCATAGCGATGCGCACGATGAATCCCGTCCACGAGGCGACGTCCTGTGCGGTCGCAGCCTGCGCCGAGATCATCGGCGCGAAGTGGACGGCCCTGCTCGTGCACGATCTCTCCGAAGGGCCGCGCCGATTCTCCGAGCTCGAGCATTCCTGCGCCGGCATCAGCCCGCGCACGTTGTCGGAGCGGCTACGCGCGCTCGAGGACGACGGCCTCGTCGAGCGCCGGAGCTACGCGGAGAGCCCTCCACGCGTCGAGTACGAGCTGACGGAGAAGGGCGCGGCGCTGCTGCCGATCATCGAGCAGATGCGGCACTTTGGGCACGCCTACCTGACGGCCTGACGCAGCAGCCCGTTCGCAGCTGCCCGGGCCACTGCTGCGTGGCCTTCTACCTCGACGCACCGCATGATCGCCTCGACGAGATCGGCAAGTCGATGCGGGACGGCGAGCAGATCGCGGCCATGGTCTTGCCCCTCTCGGTCGCCGAGGCGAACGCGCGCCTCGAGCGCTTCGGCTCGGACCGCGAGTACAAAGGCGACGCGGAAGGCTACGTCTACACGTGCAGGAACTTCGACGAGGCGACGCGGCTCTGCAGGATCTACGACCGGCGGCCGGAGATGTGCCGCGACTACCCGTACGCGTTCGCCGGCGGCTGCGAGTACGAGTGCGACTTCTGCTCTCCTCCCGACGTCGTCGGAAAGTGGACGCTGCTGAGCAAGCCGCGACGCGTCTGTCCGCCGCGCGAGCCGCTAACTCAGCGCTGACTCGCTGACTCGAGCGTCGAGCCGCGCGAGCTCCACTCCGGCTCGGCCCACAGCTTCACCAGCTCCACGATCGTCGCGGTCGACTTAGCCATGTCCTGGACGGACGCCCACTCGAGCACCGAGTGGAACTGACTGGCGCCGGTGAAGATGTTCGGCGTCAGGAGACCACGTGCGCTCAGCATGGCGCCGTCGGTGCCGCCGCGAATCGGCTCGCGCCACGGCTCGATCCCGATGCGGCGGGCGGCCTCGTCGGCGGCTGCCGTGATCGTCGGGTCGGCGTCGAGGAACTCCTTCATGTTCCGGTATTGCTCCTCGACCGTCACGTTGATCCGCGCGCGCGGCTCCTCTTTCGCGAGCTGCTCGGCAAGGTCGCGGAGCAGCTGCTCGTGGGCGGCGAGCTTCTCGGCGTCGAAGTCGCGCGCGATGAAGCGGAGCTCTGCCTCGGCGGTCGTACCGGTGAAGCGATGCGGGTGGATGAACCCCTCGCGCTGCTCGGTCGTCTCCGGCGAGCGCTCGCCCCTGGGCAGCCGCTCGATCAGCCGCGCGCCGAGCTTGATCGCATTGACCATCTTCCCTTTCGACGTTCCTGGATGGACGCTGAGCCCCTCGATGTGAATGCGTACCTCCGATGCCGAGAACGTCTCGTCGTCGATGCGTCCGAGCTCAGCGCCGTCCATGGTGTACGCGAAGTCGGCGCCGAACTGCTCGATGTCGAAGTGGTCGACGCCGCGGCCGACCTCCTCATCCACGGTGAAGCCGATGCGGATCGGCGCGTGCTCGATCTCAGGATGCTTCGCGAGGTAGGCGACTGCGCCCATGATCTCGGCGACACCCGCCTTGTCGTCGGCGCCGAGCAAGGTCGTGCCGTCCGTCGTGACGAGATCGTGTCCGACTCGTGCCGCGAGCAGCGGGTTCTCGTCGACGCGCAGGACCTTGTCGCTGTCACCGGGGAGCACGATGTCCTTGCCGTCCCAGTTCCTGATCACCTGCGGCTGGACGTTCGTGCCCGACTCGTCCTGGCTCGTGTCCATGTGGGCTACGAGCCCGATCGTCGGGCCTTCGGTGCCAGGCATCGACGCGAAGACGTAACCGTGCTGTGTCAGCTCGACGTCGTCGAGCCCGAGGTCGCGCAGCTCGCGCTCGAGCAGCCGGCCGAGCTCGCGCTGCTTCGCCGTGCTCGGATAGGTGTCGGAGTCCTGATCCGAGGTGGTGTCGATGCGGACGTAGCGCAGGAAGCGCTCGAGCACGTCCTCCTGCAGCTCGCCGGGCAGATCAGCCAAGTGCAGCGAGTCCCTTGTACAGCTCCGTCGCCGCGGCGACGGCACGGTCGACGTCCTCGACGCGGAGCCGCTCGTTGGGCGAGTGCACGTTGCTCTCGCGGAGGGCGAAGCCGGTGCCGATCGTCGGAATCCCTTTCTGCGCGAGCGCCGGGTAGATCGGCAGCGTTCCCCCGACGCGGACGAGGATCGGGCGTACGCCGACCGCCCGCTCGAATGCGTCGAGGCCGAGCTTGATCGCCGGCGAGTCAGGTGCGAACACACCGGGCGGCGCCGAGTTCTCGCGTTCCATCGTCACCTGTGCGCCTGCGGGCACCGCGCCGCGGAACAGCTTCTCCGCCGCGGTCCCGACCGTATCGGGATCCTGCCCGGGCGCCAGACGGATCGTGAACCGCGCCGCGGCCTCGACCACGAGCGTCGTGTTCACGAACTCCGGCTTGCCCCCGTGGATGCCGTTGATGTCGAGCGACGGCTCAGCCCAGGTGCGGTCGTAGAAGTCTTTCTCCGCGTTGCGATCGAGCGGCGTCGCGCCGGCCTCGTCCAGGATCACTGCACCTGAAGGCAGCTTCTCGAGGCTCGCTACCTCGACGTCGCTGAGCGCAGTGCGCCCGACTCGCAGCTGATCCGGCAGCAGCCCGTCGCGCGCGAGCAGCGCCGACAATCCCTGCAGCAGCACGTGGATGGCGTTCAGCGCCGCGCCCCCGTAGTAGCCCGAGTGCATGTCGCGCTCTCCCGTGCGCACCTTCACGTGGTAGCCGACGAGGCCGCGCGTCGCGAGCGCGAACTCCGGCTGCTCGGGCCGCGTCATTCCCCCGTCGAAGATGATGCACGCGTCGGCGCCGCGCTCGTCCTGCTCGAGGAACTCGACGATCGAGTGCCCGCCGATCTCCTCCTCTCCGTCGCACGCGACGCGAATGTTCACCGGCAGGGCGTTGTCCAGGCGCAGCAGCTCGGCGGCCTTCAGGAGCGTGTAGAGCTGGCCTTTGTCGTCGGCGATGCCCCGCGCGTAAAACCACCCCTCGCGCTCCTCCAGCTCGAACGGCGGCGACTCCCAGAGGTCGAGCGGCGCCGGCGGCTGGACGTCGAAATGTCCGTAGATGAGCACGGTCGGCGCGCCCCCGCCGTTCGTGCTCGCAGGGATGTCGCCGATGACGAGGTCGCGCGTGCCGTAGGGGACGAGCTCCGCCTCGCCGCCGGCGCGCTTGACGAAGTCGCGCACCCACTCCGCCGCGCGGCGCAGATCGTCCTGGTGCGCGGGATCCGCGCTCACGCTCGGGATCGCGATGAATTCCCGCAGCTCATCAAGCCACGTCGTGTTCACGGGCGGGTGAGTCTACTCGGGACTGGGTCTAGCCCCGGAGCGCGATGATCGTCGAGCCGCTTCGATGACCCGGCTGGACGTGCTCTGCCAGCGCCGGACCAGCGAGGACGGCCGCCACAAGCGCCGCGCCTAGGAACGCAACGAGCTTCCTCCGCATAGGCGGAGAATATAGATCACGCAACTACCTCAGCCGACGCCGCGGCTTGGTTCGTTTGTCGTCGGACCTAGAGCGTGCGTTGGACGGCCGCCGGGGCGAAGCCCGCGCGGCCTCTATGCGGCGCCGACGAGTCGGCGCCTCAGATCAGGCGACTTCGCGCAGCTTGATCGCGTCGGCGAGCGCGCGGAGCTTCTTCAGGCTCTGGTTCTCGATCTGCCGGATCCGCTCGCGCGTGACGTTGAACGTCCGCCCCACCTCGTCGAGCGTCCGCGGATGCTGGCCGTCGAGCCCGTATCGGAGCTCGAGCACCTGACGCTCTCGGCTCGAGAGCGTGCCGAGGATCTTGCGCAACGTCTCCTTGCGGAGCGTGATCTCGGCCTCCTCGTCGGGCAGCGGCAGGCTCTCGTCCGTGAGGAAGTGGCCGAACTCCGACTCGTCCTCGTCGCCGACCGGCTTCTCCAGCGAAATCGGCGTCTGCGCGCTGCGGCGGATGTGCTCCACCTCTTCGGCGCTCAGGTCGAGGTCACGTCCGATCTCCGCGGCGAGCGGCTCACGCCCGAGCTCGGCACGGAGCTTCCGCTCCGACCGCACGATCTTGTTCAGTTTCTCGACGACGTGAACAGGCATGCGGATCGTCCGCGCCTTGTCGGCGAGGGCCCGCGCGACGGCCTGGCGAATCCACCAGGTCGCGTACGTCGAGAACTTGAAGCCTTTGCGGTAGTCGAACTTCTCGGCGGCGCGAACGAGCCCGATCGTCCCTTCCTGGATCAGATCGAGGAACGGAAGACCCTGGTTGCGGTACTTCTTGGCGATCGAGACGACGAGGCGCAGGTTCGCCTCCACCATCTCCTGCTTCGCGCTGTGGTCGCCACGCTCGATCCGCTTCGCGAGCTCGACCTCCTGCGCGGCGGTGAGCAGATCGACCTTGCCGATGTCCTTCAGGAACAGCTGCAGCGCGTCGGTCGAAACCTCGCGCGGCTCCTCGACGACTGCCTGTTCGTCGTCCTCGACGCTCGCGACGACCTCGATGTGGAGCTCTTCGAGCGCGTGGTAGAAGTCGTCGATCTGAGCGGGCTCGAGCTCGAGCTCGTCCAGCGCGACGGCGATCTCGTCCGCACTGAGCTGGCCGTGTTCGCGTCCCGTTTCGAGGAGCGACTTGGCGTTGTCCGTCTCGAGAAGATCCGAGACGGATTTCGGTGGTGCGACGACGGCCTCGGTTCCGCTCACTCCGTTCCCCCCTCGTGGACACGGCGTTTGGCGATGCCGCACTGTGCCAGCTGGGCCGGACGAGCGCCATAGGCCGAACGGCTCATCTTTGTTCCGGCTGGTCCTAGCGCTTTCGAACGGCCCGCAGCAGCTCCTGAGCCCGCTTGGCAAGCGGGCCGCGGGGACTCTCCGCCCGAGCCGAGGCGAGCTCCCGGCGCGCCTGCTGGAGATCGCCGAAGTAGATCAGCAAGAGGCCGAGGTGGAACCGCACCGTCTGGGAGTGCGGGAAGCGCCGGGCGAGCGGGCCGAGCCGGGAGAAGGCGCGGGCCGGCCGGTCCTTGTCGTAGAGCCCGACGGCTGCCGCGGTGAGCGCCTCCGGATCGTTCGGCGCTGCCCGCGCGGCCGCCGCGAACTCGCGCTCGGCCGACACGGGCCGTAGGCGCTGCTGGAACGCGGCGCCTTGCAGAAGGTGACGCTGCGCCGGCGTCCGCGCGCCGACGAAGCTCGGCACGAACGGCGGCAGCCCCGGAGGCGTGTTCGGATGCAACAGGTCCGCTGCATGCACCGCCGACGGCGAATCAGGCTGCAGGCGCCGGGATTCGTGCCAGACAAGGGACGCGTCCTTTTGCCGGCCGGTGAACGCGAGCGCGAGGCCGAGCTCCAGCCGGACGAGGGCGCTGCGCGGATGGCGGGCAGCGAGGATGCGCAGCCGGCGCACCGTGCCTGCCGGCCACGCGCGCAGCGCCTCCCGCACATCGGCCGCGAGCTCCGGTGACGCGGTTGCGTCCGGCACGAACGGCGGGGGCTTGCTCGTCGGCTGCGAGACGTCGTTCCGGGTTGCGACCGTCACACCGACGGCGATGCCCACGGCGGCCGCGGCCGCCGCCGCGACGACCAGCCAGACTCGCAGCCGCGGGCTCATCCGCCGCGACGGTATCCCAGGAGGCATAGCTATATTTCGGAAAGCGATGCCGACGTACAGGGAGTTGCTGCAGCAGGTCCGCGCGGAGATCTCCGAGGTCGACGCGAACCGCGTTCGCGAGCTCCTCGATTCCGGCGACCCGGTCCTGATCGACGTCCGCGAGCAAGACGAGTGGGACGAAGGCCACATCTCCGGCGCCATTCACATTCCCCGAGGCTCGCTCGAGTCGCGCATCGAACGCGCGGTGCCCGACCAGTCGCGCCAACTGCTTGTCTACTGCGCGTCCGGCAACCGCTCCGCGTTCGCGGCGAAGACCCTCGAGGAGCTTGGCTACGACGACGTCGCGTCCGTCGCCGGCGGCTTCGTCGACTGGAAGCGGAACGGCTTCCCGATCGAGCTGCAGTCCGGCCTCGACGCCTCGCGCCGCGCGCGCTACAGCCGCCACCTGCTCATCCCCGAGGTCGGCGAGCCCGGACAGCTGAAGCTGCTGGACTCGAAGGTCTTGCTGATCGGCGCGGGCGGGCTCGGCTCGCCGGCGTCGCTCTATCTCGCGGCGGCGGGCGTCGGCCGGCTCGGCATCGTCGACGCCGACGTCGTCGACGAGTCGAACCTGCAGCGACAGATCGTCCACTCCACCGAGAGCCTCGGCGAAGCGAAGGTCGAGTCGGCGAAGCGGACTATCGAGGCGCTCAATCCCGACGTGCAGGTCGTCGCCTACAAGGAGCGGCTGACGTCCGAGAACGTGGAACGCATCCTCGCGGACGGCTGGGACGTGATCGTCGACGGCGCGGACAACTTCCCGACGCGCTACCTCGTCAACGACGCGTCCGTGTGGCACGACATTCCGGTCGTCCACGGCTCGATCTACCGCTTCGAGGGACAGGTCACGGTGTTCAAGCCGGGCGAAGGGCCCTGCTACCGGTGCCTGTTCCCGACACCTCCGCCGCCGGAGCTCGCGCCGTCGTGCGCGGAAGGTGGCGTGCTCGGCGTGCTGCCCGGCGTCATCGGGTCGCTGCAGGCCAACGAGGCGCTCAAGCTCGCGCTCGGCATCGGTGAGCCGCTCGTCGGGCGGCTGCTCCTGTTCGACGCGCTCGCGGCGGAGCTCACCGAGGTGAAGCTACGGCGCGACCCCGACTGCCCCGTCTGTGGCGATCACCCGACGATCACGGAGTACATCGATTACGTCGAGTTCTGCTCGGGCACACGGGAGCCGGCATGACGAAGGTCCGGATACCGCCGACCCTGCGCGAGCAGACCGGCGGCCAGCGCGAGCTGACCGCGGAGGGCGACACCGTCCGCGACCTGCTCGACGATCTGATGAGCCGCTTTCCGACGCTGGAGCCGCAGCTGCCGTTCGCGAACGTCTACGTCGAGGGCGAGGACGTGCGCACCCTCGATGGGCTCGACACCGAAGTGAAGCCGGGCTCGACGGTCATTCTGCTGCCGGCGATGGCCGGTGGCTGCTAAGACCACCGTCGAACAGCTCTACGGCGAGCTCTGGGCCGACGACAGTCCGCTCGATTCCGAGCTCGAGCACAGTCTCGACCCGCGCGGAACGGAGTGGTTGTTCGAGGCGTTCGCGCGACTCGGACCGGAACCAGGGCAGCTCCTCGTCGACGTCGGCGCGCGCGACGCGTCGCACACGATTCGGCTCGTGCGTCAGCACGGCCTGCGCGGCATCGCGGTCGACCCTGTTCCGCATCACGCCGATCTCGCGCGACGCGCGGTGGCCGAAGCCGGAGTCGACGTCGAAGTCCTCGAAGCCGGCATCGAGGCGATGCCCGTCGCTGACGCCGTCGCCGACTGGATCTGGTGCCGGGACGTGCTCGTGCACGTCGACCTCGAGCGCGGGCTCGCGGAATGCGCACGCATCCTGCGGCCCGGCGGCCAGATGCTCGCCTACGTCACGTGCGCGACCGACCTGCTCGAGCCGCGGGAAGCGGCGGCGGTCTTCGACGCGATCGCCGTCGTGCCCGAGAGCACGGACGCCAATGCGATCGAGGCGCAGGCGGCCGCCGCAGGCCTGACGCTCGTCTCGAAGACCAAGCTCGGGGGCGAATGGCGCGAGCGGATGCTCGAGGACGGCACGTGGAGCGCGAACGAGGACCTGCTCAAGCTCTCGCGCTTGCGGCGGCGCGGCCTCGACCTCGACGACCGCCGTACGGCCGCCTACGCGGCCGCACGGATGTGGGGCGTCTACCAGCTGCTCGGCAAGCTGTGCCCGACGGTGTACCTGTGGCGATCCTCGACCTGATCGGGAACACACCGCTGGTGGAGCTGCGTCCGGTCGGCAACGTCCGCCTCTACGCGAAGCTCGAGAGCCAGAACCCGACCGGTTCGATCAAGGACCGCATCGCGAAAGCGATGATCGAGGCCGCGGAAGCAGCGGGCGAGCTCGAGCCGGGGCGTGAGCTGCTCGAGCCGACCAGCGGCAATACCGGCATCTCGCTCGCGTTCGTCGCGAAGCTGAAGGGCTACCCGCTCACGTGCGTCATCCCGGAGAACGCGACGGCGGAGCGGATCCGCCTCCTGCAGCTCTTCGGCGCACAGCTCGTCTTCTCGCCGGGAGAGGAGGGGTCGAACGGCGCCGTGCGCCTCGCGCTCGACCTGGCGGAACGCGAGCCGAAGTACTTCATGCCGTTCCAGTACGCGAACGAGGCGAACCCGCGCGCGCACTACGAGGGAACGGGGGCGGAGATCGCGGCCGCCCTCGATCGCGTCGACGTCGTCGTGGCGGGCCTCGGCACCGGCGGCACGCTGATGGGCGTCGGCGAGCGGCTCCGTGAGCGCTTTCCGGACGTGATCGTCGCCGCCGCCGAGCCGCTCCCCGGCGACCCGGTCATGGGCCTGCGCTCCCTCGACGACGGTTACGTGCCGCCGATCCTCGACGTGTCGAAGCTCGACCGCAAGGTCCTCGTCTCGAACGAGGAGTCCGTGCGCGAAGTCCGCCGGCTGCTCGACGAGGAGGGGTTGTTCGCGGGCGTCTCTTCCGGCGCCGTTGCGCACGTCGCGCGCAAGCTCGCCGCCGAGCTCGACGAGGGCGTCGTCGTCGCCATCCTCGCCGACGGCGGCTGGAAGTACTTGTCCGCCGACTTCTGGGACGCGGACGACGTCGAGGAGGCGATGGAGCGCACGGTCTGGTGGTGATCCCGGCGGACGTGCGCGCGGCGCTCGTCGCGCACTCGCAGCGCGAGGCGCCGAACGAGGCGTGCGGCCTCGTGCTGCTGCGGGAAGGCCGCGCCGAGCGCTACGAGCCGGGGCGGAACGCCGCCGCCTCTCCGTACCGCTTCGAGCTCGAGTTCGACGATCCCGAGATCTGGTACGCGGAGGACGACGGCTACGAGCTCGCCGTCTTTCACTCCCACGTGTCGGCGCCGGCGCGCCCGTCGCGCACCGACGTCGAGAACATCGGCCTGTGGGCCGGCAAGCCGTACGTGGTCTACTCGCTCCGGAACGACGACCTGGCCGCCTTCCGGATCGAAGACGGCCAGATCGACGTAGTCCCTCTGACTAGCGAGTAACGCGGAAGCTGCCCTTCATGCCGCTCGCGGCATGCGGGTCGCACTGATACGTGTAGCGGCCGGGCTTGAGCGTGATCATCCAGGTCGTCTCGCCCTTGAAGGGCACACCCGTCTTCTTGTTCAGGCCGGGGCCGATCAGGTGGAAGTTGTGCGTCGTGGCCTTGTCTTCGACCTTGATCGAATACTTGCCGGCCTTCAGCGTCTTGACGTCCTTCCCCGCCTTCTCGACCTCGATGGTGAAGCCGGGCCCGACCTCGCCTTTGATCCTCGTGACCGTGGAGGCGGCGTTCGCCGGGATGAGGACGAGCACTGCCAGGAGCGATGCGGTGATGAGTGTGAGTGTGAGCTTCATGTCGGTTCCTACGCGGCTGTCAGCGGGCCGGTTTTAGGTGACCTTGAGCAAGCCCTTCATGCCAGCAGCTGCATGTCCGGCAACCGTGCATTTGTAGGCAGCCTTACCGGTCTTGAGCGTGACGATCAGCGTCGTCGACTTCCCTTTGCCGATCGTCTTGCTCTTCTTGCCGCCGATCGCGAAGTCGTGTCCGAGCTGGCCCCTGTTCACGATCTTGAACGTGACCTTGCCGTGCGGCACGGTCTTCTTGGAGAGGACGAATTTGAACTCCTTCATCGACACGGTGACGGTCGTCGCCGTCGCCGCGGACGGTCGAGCCGCGATCGGCGCGGCCGCTACGAGCGCAGCGAGCGCAACCGCGAGCGCGAGAGTGATGCGTTTCATGAGGATGTGGCCCCTTTCCCGGTTCGAATTCCGGGGGCCATGGTAGCTAGGAGTCCGCGTCGAACAGCTCGGCTTCGAGAGCGTCGCGCTCGTTTTCGTCGCGCTCCTTCTGCTCGCGTCGCTGCTCGAAGGTGACTGCGAGCCGATTGATACGGGACCCTTCGACCTCGAGCACGTCGAAGCGCATGCCGTCGTGCGAGATGTCGTCGCCGACCTCCGGCTGACGGCCGAGCAGGCCGAACACGAACCCCGCAAGCGTGTGGTAGTCCTCGCCCGGCAGGTCGGTGTGAAAGCGCTCGTTGAAGTCGTCGATCGGGAACGTGCCGTCGACACGGATGGTGTCGTCGTCCACTTCCTCGACCGACTCGTCCGGTAAGTCGAACTCGTCCTCGATCTCGCCGACGATCTCCTCCAGCAGGTCCTCCAGCGTGACGATGCCTTCCATCTCGCCGTACTCGTCGACCACGATCGCCATGTGCTGGTTCGCCCGCCGGAACTCACTCAACAGGGCGGCCAGATCCTTCGTCTCCGGGACGATGTGCGCCGGGCGGACGATCTCCTCCACCTTCACCTCGTGCATCCCGCGCTCGCGCAGCGCCGAGAAGAGATCGCGCACGTGCAGGATGCCGACGACGCTGTCGAGCGACTCGCGGTACACCGGGTAGCGCGTGTAGGGCGAGTCCATCACGGCTTCGAGGCACTGCTCGGGCGGCAGGTCGACGGAGAGCGCGACGACCTCCGGGCGCGGCACCATCACGTCGGACGCCTCCTTGTCGGCGAAGTCGAAGACCTTGTAGAGCATCTCCTGCTCCTGCTGCTCGATTTGACCGCTGCGCGTCGACTGCGAGACGACCATGCGCAGCTCGGCTTCGGAGAGCGGTTCGTCCTCCGCGCCCGGGGGCTGCAGGCCGAGGAACCGCAGCACGACCTCTGTCGCGCGCTGCAGGAACCAGATCAGCGGCCGGAAGACGATGAAGAACCCGCGCACCGGCGCCGACACGAAGAGTGCAGTTCCTTCGGAATGCCCGAGTGCAATCCCCTTTGGGACGAGCTCGCCGATCACGACGTGCAGGAAGGTCAGGATCAGGTAGGCGAGCAGCACCGCGATCACGGTCGCCATGACGTCGCCGAACGCATCTGCGAGCGCCTGTTCGCCGAGCGCACCGATACCCAGTGATGTGAGCGTGACGCCGAGCTGCATCGCCGCGATGAAACGCGGCGGGTCCGCGGTGATGCGCAGCACGTCTCGCGCGCGCCGGTTGCCCTGATGGTGCAACTCGACGATGCGTGTCCGGCGCGCGGTGACGAGGACGTACTCGGCCGCGACGAAGAAGGCGTTCAGCACGATCAGAACGCCGACCGCGAGGAGCTCGAAGAGAAGCGTCACGCCCCGACCCCGTGGGCGTTGGTACTAGGAGGGATGTCGTCGTCCAACTACGGCTCAGTATAGGTAACGGCCCTGTCGTCCCCTCCGCGCGCGGCGCGGCCTTCGCGTACGAGCCGTTCCAGGTGCGACAGCGTCTCGGCCACGGCGAAGCGGCGTTGCGTCGGGCCGAGCTCGGCGCCGAACAGGTGGAGCGAGACCTCGTATCCGGTGAGCGGTTCGACCGAAAGGGCGGCCTCTGTCTTGTCGAGACGCTTGCGGTGATGCTCGATCAGCTCCGCCGCACGTTCCGGCGCGTTGCGAATCGGCTCGCCGTGTCCGGGATAGACGACGCGCGGCGCCAGCTCGATCGTCCGCTGCAGCGACGCGAGGTAGTCGCCGAGCGGGTCCGGCCGGCTCTCGGGATACAGCCCGACGGCGGGCGAGATGCGTTGCAGCAGATGGTCGCCCGAGATCAGGACACCGTCGCGCGCGAAGGCGATGTGGCCGTCGGCGTGCCCCGGCAGCTCGAGCACGTCCCAGCCGTCGAGCTGCGTGCCCTCGTACAGCAGCTCGGGGTCGATGGCGTAGCGGATGAACGCGGCGAAGGCGTGTCCCTGCTCGATCAAGTCGTCCACGATCTCGGTCGGCACACCGTGCTTGCGGAACCAGTCGGCGATCCGCTCCGGCCAGTCGGCGCTCCCCCACACTCGCTCGCACTGCGCGTAGTCGAGGCCGCCCTGGTAGACCGGCGCCCGCGTCGCCTCGGCGACGGCCGCGGCGCCTCCGACGTGGTCGGGATGGAAGTGTGTGATCCCGATGCGCTCGATGCCGGCGGCGGCCCACGGCGCGTCGTCTCGACCGAGGCCGGTGTCGAACAGCGTCCCGTCCACGAGGTAGCAGTGGACGTGCTTCGGGCCGGTCGGGAGGGGCAGCGTCAGGCGCTTGATACCGTCTTCGAGCCGTACGAACGCTTGTTCTATACTCCCTGCTGAGGCCATGAGGGTCGAGTATCGCGAACAGCCTTGCAAGAGCGCCCTCAACCCGGTGAAGGGGATGGGCTTCAGATGGTCCCTCAATCCGTACATGGGCTGTGTCCACCGCTGCACGTTCTGCTACGTGCGGCACTTCGAGCACCGCTCCGACCGACCGTCGGACGATCGGTATGGCACATCGATCCGCGTGAAGACGAACGTCGCAGACGTGCTGCGCAAGGAGCTCGCGCGGGCGTCGTGGCAGCACGAGCACGTCGCGATCGGTGCTGCAACCGACCCGTACCAGCCGGCGGAGGGAAGGTACAAGCTCACGCGCGCGTGCCTCGAGGCGCTCCGCGACGCGGCGAACCCGTTCTCGATCATCACGCGCGGGCCGATGATCGTGCGCGACCTGGACGTCCTCGTCGCTGCGGCGCAGCGCGCGTCGGTGTCGGTGACGTTCTCGATTCCGACCGTCGACGAAGAAGTATGGAGACGAACGGAGCCGTCGACGGCGCACCCGCGCCAGCGGCTGAAGGCCGTGAAGGCGCTCGTCGAGGCGGGCGTCAACGCACGGGTTGGCATGGCGCCGATCCTCCCCGGAATCTCAGACCGCCCGGAGCAGCTGCGCGCGGTGGTCCGTGCCGCCCGCGATGCGGGCGCGACCGGCATCTGGGCCAACCTGCTGTTCCTCCGGCCGGGCACGCGCGAGCACTTCCTCACCCACCTCGCAGAGGACTGGCCGGAGCAGCTTCCGCACTACGAGGAGCTCTACGAGCAGAAGGCCTACCTCGGCTCCGAGCTGATGAAGCCGCTCCGCAACGAGGTGTCGCGGCTGGCGCGGGAGTACGGAATTCGGGACAGGCGGCCGGTCAAGCTGGTGCCCCCGCCTGAGCCCGAGCAGCTTTCGCTGGCCGTCGATTCGTAGCGTCCTGCCTCTTCACCGGTCGGCTTCGGGCGAGCTCGGGTCGAGACGGCCACGCGGGCCGAGCCCGCGTGGCCTCTCGGCGGCGATGCCAGGTCGTCGCCTGAGCCGAATAAGATCTTCGAGGGTGTCCTCCCCGCCCGAAATCACCACCCTGATCGTCGACGACCACGAGGTCGTCCGCGAGGGCCTGCGGCTGTCGCTGTCGCGGGCGCCGCACATCCGCGTGATCGGCGAGGCCTCCGACGGCGCGAGCGCGGTGGCGCTGGCGGAGCGACGCCGACCGAACGTCATCATCATGGACGTGCGCATGCCCGGCATGGACGGGCTCGAGGCGACGAAGATCCTCACCGAGAAGGTCCCGGACTCCGCCGTGCTGATCTTCACCGCGTACAGCGAGCGCTCGCTGCTCGGCCGCGGGCTCGAGTCGGGAGCAAAGGGCTACATCCTCAAGGAGGCGCCGCACCAAACGCTCCTCCGGGCGATCGAGAAGGTTGCCTCCGGCGAGGGCTACGTCGATCCCGCGCTGATGCCGGCGTTCCTGACCGGCAAGGACAAGGACGACATGCTCACGGGACGCGAGCGGGAGATCCTGCAACTGCTCGCGGACGGAATGTCGAACCAGGACGTGGCGGGCAAGCTCTTCATCAGTCAGGAGACGGTGAAGAGCCACGTCCGGCACATCCTCGCCAAGCTCGAGGCGGATACGCGGACGCAAGCGGTGGCGATTGCGCTTCGCGAAGCGATCATCGACTAGAGCAGGACTTCTCGTCCTGGCGTTCGTCGGCGCGGCCGTGCTGGCCCTGGTCGCCCTCGCCGTCGGGGACCGCCTGCTCACCGACATCGGCCTTGCGCTCGCGGTCGCACTGGCAGGCGTCGTCGCAGCGTTCCTGATCGTCACCGAACGGCGGCGGCACGAGGCCGCGGAGGAGGAGCTGACGACCGAGGCGCGTTTCCTGGAGTCGCTCGTCGACACGATGGGCGCGATCGCGGGCAGCGCCGACGTGCTCGACCGGACGCGGGAGGAAGCGGAACGGCTGTTCGAGGCGCGCGCGCTGCTGCTGGCCCCGGGCGAGCGGCCCCGGCGCGCTCCCGCCGAGAACGCGATCGTGATCCCGCTACGCGCCCGTGACGAGGAGATCGGCGCGCTGCGACTGACGCGCGACCGCCCGTTCGACCGCGAGGACGTCGTACGCGCAACCGTGCTCGCGGACTTCGCCGCGCGCGAGCACGAGAACGCGCAGCTGCTCGAGGACGCGCAGGTTCGCGAGGCGGAGCGTTCGCGTCTGTCGGCCCAGATCATCACGGCCGAGCAAGACGAGCGCCGCCGCCTCGCGAACGAGCTGCACGACGGTGCGGTGCAGTCGTTGTCCGGCGTCGCACTGCTACTCGACGCCGGGCTCAACTCGGTTGCGCAGGGACGCAGCGACGAGGCACTCGAGATCATCCGCCGCGCGCTCGAGCGCCATCGCGCGACGATCGGGCAGCTGCGCGACCTGTCGTTCAACCTCGAGCCGGTCGTGCTGCGCGACCAGGGCTTCGCGCCCGCGGTGCGCGCGCTGACCGACCAGATCGAGATCGCCCACCAGGTCCGCGTCGAGCTCGACGTCGATGTCGCAGAACAGCTCGCCGAGCAGACGCAGGCCGCGCTCTACCAGATCATCCGCGAGGCGGTGAACCAGGCCGTGCGGCGCGGTCCGCCGCAGAGCCTCTCGGTGAAGATTCGCCAGACGAACGACGGCGGCATCGAGACGGCCATCTCCGACGACGCGCCGGGCGAGCGCCGGCGGCGCAGCCTGGAGGAGCTCGAGGAGCGCGCTCGCACGATGAACGGGAATCTGCAAGTCGACCCCGGGGAAGGCGGCGGCACGACGGTGCGCGTGCTGCTGCCGCCGTACTCCGCGGCGCGCTAGGGTCCGGCCGTGGCCGACGGCAAGTATCTGCTCTTCGTCTCGAAGCCCAGCGGCTACGAGCTGCGCGAGGCCGAAGGCGAGGTACCGGGCGTCGGCACCGAAGTGGAACAAGACGGTCAAAGCTTGCGCGTGACGAAGATCGCGCCGTCGCCGCTGCCTGGGGACGACCGGCAATGCGCGTACTTACAAGCCGTCTAGCGCGCTTTCCGCAGCGATGAGGCCGAAGACGAGCGCGGCCGCGAGCCCGCTCGCATAGCCGCCCGTCGAGATGCCGCCGGCGTCCGCACCCGCGGCGTAGAGGCCCTCCGTTCCCACGACTCGCGCGCGCTCGTCGATGCGTAGCCCGCCGATCGTGTGCGTGATCCCGGGCCTTACGCGAACGGCGACGCGTGCGTCGGCCGGCGCCGCGAAGGGGAGGTCGCCCGGGTCGACGCGAGTCGGCGCGAGCGCCACCTTGTCCGCAACGGCGGCATCGGCGAGCGCCGCGTCGTCGAGCACGTACCAGGCGCGCGCGCCGGGCTGCCGCGCAGTGGCCTGGACGAGGTCGTTCTCCGACCACGACACCTCGCCCTCGAAGAATTCCTCGCCGCGCTCGTTGTAGACCCGCGCGGCTCGTCCGTAGAGCTGCGCGAGCGGAACGTACTGCTCCTCGGTGAAGTCCGCGTCCGGCATGTTGCGACCGTAGAACTCGTCCATGCCCGCGGAGAGCTGCGCGCCGCGCTCGAGCGCATGGCGCAGCCCGTCGCCGGCGCTCCACGGGTTGGCGCGCAGACGCAGAGCCGCGGCGGGCTTGATGTGCTCGGCGACGAGCGCTCGATTGCCCTGAAACCCGCCCGTCGCGAGGACATCAGGCTCTTTGGTGGTCTCACCGAGGCGCACGTCGCCGGCCGCGCGCACGAGCGCGTCGGTGAGGCCGGCCGGGTCGAACCGCTTGCCGACAGTTCGCGGGTTGCCCGTCTCGTGCTTGACGACAGGCGCGCCGAGGGATTCGAGCCACGCGATCCCGTCATCGAGCCGCTCCCACACTGCTCGTTGCAGCCGCTCGTCGCCCGTCGGACATTCCGCGCGGAAGTCGTCCCATTCCCGAAACCGCCAGATGACGCAGCTCGAGAGCAGCATCGAGCCGCCCGGGCGACTGCCTTTCTCGTAGACGACCGGCGACGCTCCGGCCTCGCGTGCACGCGCCGCAGTGCAGAGGCCGGCCATGCCGGCGCCCGCGATGCGGAGTGTTAGGTCAGCGCGAATTCCGGCTTGTGCTCGACGTACTCGATGCGCACGCGATCCGGGCCCCAGACGAACACGGCTCGCGTGTTCGCCGCGTCGACGACGTTGTCGACGACGCCCATGTCCTCGGCCTCGGCGATGTGCTCGTCGACGGAGTCGACCAGGACCGCGAGATGGTTGAGCAGCGGCTTCTCGGGATCGCCCGGTTCGCCTGGGTGGAACTCGACATACGCGCCACCGACCTCGACGCGCGGATGACCGTCGGGTGACGGTGCCGCGCGGTCGAACCCGTAGCGGAGGTACTCCTCGGCGGTCTTCTCCGGCTCGCTGGAGTACAGGGCCACGTGGTCGAGGTCGTACTCCACGTCCGCCGGCGCTTCGACGACGCGGACGGTGATGTCCTGGCCGAGGTTGTGCACCCCGTCGGCCTCCAGCTTCGACACGCGCAGCGCGACATGCTTGAAGGCGCCCTGCTCGCGCGGCCCCTCGGCGCTGAAGAGCGTGAGCTTGCCGCGGCGCGCGTCCGAGCCGACGAGCGTGAAGTTCTCCTGGTGATCGATGACGTGCATCCCGAGATGCGTCGTCAGGTAGTCGGCGATCGGCTCGCGGTCGGCGAGCCAGAACGCGACATGGTCCAGGGTCTTGGGCTGCATGCCCAAGACCCTAGCTACGGCGCCGACGTCTACGACGAGTCGAACTACTTCCTTGCGTCGACTGCACGCTGGAGTTGCGCCTTCGTCATCTGCGAGCGTCCGCGGATGTTGTGGCGCTTGGCCTCGTTGTACAGCTGCTCCTTTGTGCGACCCTTCGGACGACGAGTGCCGGAGCGAAGACCCCCGCGCCGATAGGACGACATGTCACGCGTCGAGGTGCGTGAGGCACGGCCCTTCGTCTCGCCTGAGCGGGCGCGCTCCTTGTTGACCGTCCGCGCCGCGATCTCCTTGGCGCGCTTCGTCGAGCGACCCTGCTTCTTCTCGGCGTCCTTGATGTGCTCGTACTGACGTTCGCGCTTTGCGCTCCATGCTGACTGAGGCATCGCTGAACCCCCTACTGGATGACAACTGGGTGCTACCCAGTTGAACGTTCGTTATTCCAGCGGTGGGTTCTGGACGTTGTGCTCGGTGGCGTACTCGTCGGTGAGCTTGTTCACGACGTCGAGCCCTTGCCCGTACGCGTAGTTGATGGGCACGAACGGCTGCCACTTATCCGGGAGCGCATCCTCCGGGAAGATCGCCTCGACCGGACACTCCGGTTCGCACGCGCCGCAATTTCTGGTCAGAACGCCACCCGCCAACGTGAAGGTGTGCTTCCCGGGCACGACGGCGCAGAACGTTTCCTCATCGTCCGCCTGTCGCTGCTCGACGCTCATCACGCGCCAGAAGGTCTCCCGCGTCGCGAGGTACAACCAGCGAAGCGGCCGGGTGCGGACGCCGAAGTTCGTCTCTCGGTTCGCTTCCTCCCCGGACCCGATCGTGACGTAGCCGGCGAGCGGCGCGGCGCGCTCGAGCCAGTCGAGCGCTTCGTGATGCGTCGAGCGCAGACGCCAGGAGCCGGCCTTGACCGGGTCGCCGTCGGACGCGAGCCATCCGTCGACGAAGCCGGCGACGTACTCGCTGTCGCGCGCCTCGGGCAGCGTGCGCTTGAGGTTGACGGGTGCCCGCACGACGCCCGTCCCGACGTACCCCGGGTGGACATCGAGGCACGGCGAGAAATTGACCTGGTCGAAGAAGTGCTTGTACCTGGCAACGCGCCCGCCGTAAAGCTGGACGTAGTGCAGGTGCTCGCCCGACCGGACCTCCTGCTTGTTCCAACTGCCGTCGCCGAAGACGAGGCCGTGCAGCACCCCGAGCCGGTACGGCTCCGAGTCGCGCTTCGGCCGCAGCCGCGCGGATGGGACGAACTGGCCGACCGCAAGCGAATCCGTCCGTTCGCCGTCGGCGAGGACCCAACCATGCGTCGCCGTCGCGAGAACGTTTTTCCGGAACTTGGAGATTTTGCGAGTCGTCAGGCGTGTGCCGCCGGAGCGGTCACGCTCCTCGAAGGCCGGCGCCAGCGACACGTTCACGAGTGGCTTGCGGCGGAAGCGGCGCACGTAGGCAGGCGTGAACCCGTCGTCGGTCAGGACGTGAACGGCCTTGTTCTCCACGTCGGCGAACCTCCGCAGACCGTGCGACGTGATCAGCTCTTCGGTCGGCGCGAAGCAGTCGATGCATTCCTCGGGATCGATCACCAGGATGCGGTCCGCCTGGTGGATGCAGTCGACCGGGCAGACGTCGACGCACGAGAGGTCTTTGATGTCGATGCAGGGCTCGGCGATGATGTACGTCAAGACGCCGTCACTCTAGCGTCGGCGCAGGGTCCCTTTCGTGGCGATCCGTTGGCCGGGGTGAGACGGCGCCGCTGTCTACTCAGGCGATCAGCTCCTCGACGATCTGAGGCGCGCGCTCCTGCAACGCGTTCTTGACGAGCACCTGGTCGAAGCCGGCCTCGTGCGCACGCCGCAATCCAGCCGTGTCGGTATGGCCGCCGAAGCCCACGATCGGGACGTCAGGGTAGGAATCCGCGACATCGTCCGGGTCGACGCGGCTGATGTCGGCGATCACGAGATCCGGCCAGTCGGCGCTGTCCGACGTGACGAAGTGATGGCCAGGCAGCAGGGCCTCGAGCTTGCCCCGAAAGTAGACATCGACCCCACACAGCAGGATCGTCGCCACCGCGGGAGCCTACCGCGCTCGAGGGTCCTGTTGCTAGGGTCGCGCCGTGAATTTCGTGCCCGTTGCGCGCGTAGAGGACGTCCCGCCCGGCACCGTCCGCTCGGTCATGGCCGGGGACGAAGAGATCGCGCTTGCGCACTGCAACGGCGGCTTCTATGCCGTCCAGCCGCACTGCATCCATCTGCAGGGACCTCTGGGCGAGGGCCACCTCGAGGGCTGCATCCTCACCTGTCCCTGGCACGGCTGGCAGTACGACGTGCGCACCGGCCAGAACGAGTTCGACCTCGCGATCCAGCTGCGCACGTACGACGTCCAGGTGGAAGACGGAGAAGTTCGAATCGGCGTATAGGGCCGGAATCGAGCACATCCGTGCCGGCGAATACTTCGCCGCGCACGAGGAGCTCGAGGATGCATGGCGCGCGGCACCGCAACCCGAGCGTGACTTCTTCCAGGGCCTCGTGCACGTCGCGGTCGCGTGGTACCAGGCCGGCCGCGGACGGCAGATCGGGACGGAGCGCCAGCTCGCGAAGGCGATCCGGCGCCTGACCCCCTACGCGCCAACGCACCGCGGGCTGAAACTCGAGCCGCTCCTCGAGCAGCTGCGGGCCGCGCTACAGGTCGCCGAGGCCCAGCGTCTCCAGCAGCCGGTGCGTATAGACCTGCACCCGGTAGAACTCGTCGAAGAACAGCAGCAGCCCCAGCACGACCAGTATCGCGCCGCCGACGATTGAGAAGACACGGTAATGGTCGCGCAGCCAGCGGAAGAACGCCATGCCGCGCACGAAGAACACCGCGACGAGCAGGAACGCGACGCCGAGCCCTGCCGCGTATGCGGCCAGCCACGCGGACCCGCGCAGCACGGTCTCCGAGTTGCTCGCCGCCGCGAACGCTCCCGCCAGAAAGGGGCCGACGCACGGGGCCGCGCAGATCGCGAACGCGCCGCCGAGCAGCACGCGCGAGCCGCGGCGCCGCGCGCCCTGCAGCAGGCCGCCTGCGACCAGCCGGTCAGTGCCGGGTAAAAACCCCATGAAGGCGAGACCCGCCACGACGAGGATGAAACCGGCGATCGCCTGCTGCGCCTGAGCGCTGAGCGCGTTTCCGATCATGCTGGCCGCCGCGCCGAGGGCCACGAACACGAGCGCGAACCCGAAGATGAACGGCAGGCTCGCAAGGGCGACGCGGCGTCCGACGCCGGGCTCCCCGAGCCGCTGCGCTTCGACGGCGGACACGGCGGACAGGTAGCCGGGGACGAGCGGCAGAACGCAGGGGAACGCGATCGACGCGAACCCGAGCAGGAAAAGCCCGCCGGCCTTCTCCATCAGACCTCGAAACGCTGCAGCTCGTCGTCCACGCGGCGCTCGAGCGCGGGGTCGAGCTGCGCCGCCGGCGAAGCGGGCTCACGAGCATGCGACCAGCGCCAGGCGCCGATGCCGACGGCGATCGCAGCGACCGTGATCCCGACGAGAGGCAGCAGCCACGCCAGCAAGCCGAGCCCATGCCGCGGGGGCGCCGCGAGAATCGCTTCGCCGTACTCGTCCACGAGCCGGTTCTTGATCTCGCTCTTCGTGTCCCCGGCGGCGATGCGCTGCGCGATCACACGCTTGATCTGCTCGGCGGCCGGCGAGTTGGACTGGTCGAGTGTCGTCCCGCACACCGGGCACATCACCTCCCCCTCGAGCTCGGCCTGAGTGGGATGACGCTCGCCGGCGAGCGCTCCCGGAACGAGCACGAGCGCGCAGACCAGCGCGAGCGCGACGCGCGTCACGACTCGGCGATCTGCCGCAGGTAGCGCGGCAGGTCCTCCTCGACGACGAGCTCACCGACCACCTTGCCGCTGCGGTCGACGAAGAAGATCTTCGGGATCGGGAGCCCGCCCCAGTTCGTCAGCACCTTGCCGCTGCCGTCGTGAACGCTCGGGTACGTGATCCCGTGCTTACGCAACCAGCGACGCGCGTCCGGCGAGAAGTCCTTCGTGTCGACGCCGATGAACTCGACGCGGTCGCCGTACTTCTTCCTCGCCGCCTCGAGCCGCTTCGACTCCTGGATGCAGGGCGTGCACCACGAAGCCCAGAAGTCGAGCACGAGGGGTCTCTTGCCGCGCAGCTCCGCTAGATCGATGCGGCCGCGACCGTCCAGGCGGGCGAGGTCGAACGTCGGCGCCGTTGGATGCTTGCCGGCGTCGAGCGCCTGCGACACGCCCTGGTTGTCGTCGTGGACGACGCGCCACACGAGCAGCGCCAGCAGTCCGACGACGACGGCGACTGCGAGCGCCTGCGCCGTCAGCCGCGCGGAGCGAGCCATCAGGCCGCGACGATGAAGACCGTCGTCCCGATCCCGATGTGGTTGAACAGCCACTCCGCCTGCGGGATGTGCATGCGGATGCAGCCGTGCGAGACCGAGTAGCCGATCGAGCCGTCAGAGGGCGTCCCGTGAATGCCGACGCCCGCCGCCGACAAGCCCATCCAGCGCGTGCCGAGCGGGTTGTCGGGCCCGGGTGGGATCGGCTTCTGCCCCTGCGCCCACGGCGAGTTCGGCGGGTACCACCATGGGTTCCTCCACTTGACGACAACGCGGAAGCGGCCGAGCGGCGTCGGGTACTGGTGCTGACCCGTCGCCACCGGGAAGACGCGCCGGTACTTCATCCCGCTGTAGAGGAAAAGCCGGTTCGAGTTGCGGCGGATCACGATGATCGGCCCGAAGCTGCGGCGCGTGACCTTCGGCTTCAGCGTCGTCGCGAAGAGCGGGATCTCCTCGCGCCTGCCCCTGGCGAGCGCGAGGTTGATGTCGCGCACCGCGCGGCGCTGATCGAGCTTGCGGCCGGCGCGCTCCTTCGAGAGGAACGGACGTAGGTGCCGCAACGAGAGCCTTGTGTCGGCAGCGGCGCGGTCGAAGCGAGGCGCGAGCCTGGCGACGAAGTCGGCAATCGACCCACTGACGACGGAGACGCCGAGCGGAACGGCCGTGTACGGCTGCGCGGCGAGTGCGCGCTCGATTGCCTTGTCGGTCACGGGCGTCGCGCCGAGCACGTCCGGCGTCACGAGGATCCGCGTCGACCCGAGAGTCAGCTCGAGCGGCGTCGCGAACTCCTGCTCCACCGTCGCCAGGGCGACGTCCGGGGCGAGCCCGCCGACGTCGATTCCACCGATGGTGACGCCGACCGGAATCGCGGTCGGCGGATCGGCGGCGGCAGGCGCCGACGCGATCAGAAGCCCGGCGACGAAGAGGAGAAGAAGACGCTTCACGTTGTCAATCCAGTAAAGACCCGCGGATCGTTGGTGATGATACCGTCGGCCCCCGCTCGGACGAGTCTTTCTGCGAGCCTCGGGTCGTCGACCGTCCAGACGTAGACGGCGGCGTCGAGCTCGTGCGCGCGCGCGATCGCGGCCGTCGTCGCGATCGAATGGTGAAGCGTGAGCGCCTGCGCGCGTGCCCGCGCGAGTAGTCCGGGGATGCGCCGCGGCAGCGACGCGCCGAGCGAGGCGAGTGCGCCTCGGACGACGGGAGCGAGCGATCGGGTCTTCGCGACGCCGAGGCGGTCGCGCGGCAGCGTGTACGACCGGAGCAGGTCGGGCTCGAGGTCCGCGACCAGCCGCAGCTGGCCGGCGTCGAAGCCGCTCACCCATGCGCGGTCGAGGACACCGTGGCGGCGCAGCGCGTCCACCACCGCCGCCTCGATCCCTCGAAGCTTGAGGTCGACCTGGAGAACGACGTCCGGCAGGTGCTCGGCGCAGAAGGCGAGCACGTCGTCCAGCGTCGGCACATCCGGCTTCAGACGCCGCGCGTCGTGTGCGAGCACGATCGTTCCATCGCTCCGGGAAAGGACGTCGAACTCGAGCATGTCGCAGCCGAGCTCGACGGCGAGCGCGAGCGCTGCGATCGTGTTCTCGGGTGCGAGCGCCGACGCACCGCGGTGGCCGACGCGCGCAAAGCCGCCCGCAGGCCGGCGTAGCTCGATCACACGCGACGGACGACAACGACTGCGCAGTCGTCGGCGAGCTCGCCGCGTGCGAAGGCGCGGCAGTCGTCGAGCACCGCCCGCGCGAGCGCCGCGGGCGGGAGCGTCGCGCGCTCGGCCAGCAAGCGGTCGAGTCGCTCCTGGCCGTACAGCTCGCCCTCGCGCCGCGCTTCGACCACGCCGTCGGTGTACAGGACGACCGCATCCCCGACGGCGAGCGGTCCGCGCACCTCCTCGTAGGTCTGGCCGCGCTCGATGCCGAGCACGAGCCCGGCCGCGTCGAGGGAAGTGATCTGGCCGGCCGACGACACGATGCGGGGCGCCGGATGGCCGGCGCCGGCGACGACCACGCTACCGCCGCCGGCGTCGATCACGACGTACACCATCGTGATGAACTTGCCCGGCGCGATCTCGCCGACGATGACCTCGTTCGCGGACTGCAGGAAGTCGCTCGGCTCCGGGTGCTCGCGCGCGAGTGAGCGGAACACGAACTTCGCCATCGCCATGTCGGCGGCGGCCTCGATCCCATGGCCGGTGACATCGCCGAGCGCCACCGCGAGCCTACCGTCGGCCAGCTCCATGAAGTCGTAGACGTCGCCGCCGACCTCGACGCGCGCGGACGACTCGTACGCGTCGCCCAGCTCGAGCCCCGGAAGCTGCGGGACGGTCTGGGGCAGGAGTGAGCGCTGCATCATGTCGGCGAACTGCTTCTGCTGCTGGTACAAGCGCGCGTTGTCGATCGCGAGCGCGGCCTGCCCCGCAATGCGCACGGCTTCGTCGATCGTGTCCTGCGTGACCGGCGCGCCCGGACGCATCGAGACGATCGTCAGGGATGCGAGCACCTCGGCGGGCGTTGCGATCGGGACCGCGGCCCCCGTCCAGCCGCGCTCGAGGAACGGTGCGAGCTCTGGGAACTCGACGGCGTTCAGCTGGAACGGCTCGCCGAGGCGGAAGAGCCGCTGGATCGAGCTTGCGCCGAACGGCTGCGGGCGAAAGAGCAGCGGGCGTGCGGCTTCTTCGAGCCGTGGCTCGGCGACTTTCAGCACGCGCGGCAGCGCCCAGTCGCGGCGCTCGTCGGGCATGCGAATGAGTGCCGCGTCGACATCGAGGACGTCGACGATCGTGCTCGAGACCGCCTCGAGGGTCGCCTCGAGGGAAAGGCTCTGGGCGAAAGAGCGCGAGATCTCGTACAGCGCGCGCACCTGCTTGGATGCCGCGCGCTCTGCTTCGAGCGCTTGCTCGCGCTCCTCGCCGAGCCTCGTCGCGCGCTCGTGCAGCTGCGCGTTCTGCACCGCGGCGGCGAGCTGTGCCGCCAGCGCGGACAGCAGCGCGCGCTCGTTCTCGGAGAGCGTGCGGCCCTTGGGCGGGAAGACACCGAGGAGCCCCACCACCTCCTCCTGTGCCAGTAGCGGCACGGCCACGGCCGCTTCGATGCCGGCCTCCGCGGCGGCGTCAGAGACGCTCGCAAGGCGCGCGTCGACGGCCACGTCATCGACGGCGAGGATCCCGCGCGAGCGGAACGGCCCGAGGGCGAGCTCCAACAGTCGGCCGGCAAGGCGCACGTGCGGGCCTGCGAGCCCGACCTCCGCAGCCGCGTAGAGGCGCTCGTTTTCGCGGAGGTAGACCGCGAGTCGGTCCGCGTCGAGCAGCTCGGCCACATGCGCCACAGCTGTCTCGAGGGTGTGCGCGAGCGACAATTGCGAGATCGCCTGCCCCACGACGGCGAGCAGCGCGCGTGTGCGCTCGAGCTCGACCTCCACCATGCGCGCGCGCATGCTCGCGCGCAGTGCGTGCGCCGCGCGCACGCCAAAGGTTGCGACCGTTGCCAGGTCCTGCTCCGCCGGCTCGTGTCCCGGAGCGAACAACAGTTGCAGGATTCCGATGGGCGGTTGTCCCAGCTGAAGCGCCGCCGAGGTCCCGCCGTCGATCTCCTCCACGCTGACGGCCACTCGTCCGGCGAGCGCGCGGTCGGCCGCCTGCCTCTCTGCTCCAGCGCCGTCGGGGCCGTGCTGGGCGACGAGGTCGAGCTGTCCGTCGTCGCGGCACCGCCACAGCAGGCCTGCGGTCGCATGCGTCGCCTCGGTGGCGAAACGCGTCAGGTGTGCAGCCGTCCGCGATTCATCGGCACCGGCGGCGAGTGCGTCGCCCGCGACCAGGAGCAGCGCCTCTGCTTCGGCGCCGCCCTCCGCCGAGCCGTTGCCGCCGAACGCGCGGATTGCGAGCGAAGCCTGGCTCGCGGCCAGGCGCGCGAGACGGCGCTCACCGGCGTCGAACGCGGCGCCGGAGCGCATGAGCTCGAGCGAGCCGCACACGCGCCCGTCAACCTGTACGGGGACGAGCAGCACGGCCGACGCTCCCGCGCGCTCGGCTGTCCGGCGGACGGCTGCAGGTAGCCGTTCCGGCGTCGTTTCTTCGTGCCGCGGTAGCTCGTCGGCGCTGACGCGCGAGCCCGACAGCTCGGCAGCGAGCGCGGCGGATTCGGTGGCGACCGCGACCGCCTCGAGCCGCGCCGACTCTGCGCCGGCGCCGGCGATGCGCGCGATCACGACATCGGCGTGGATGGCCTCTGCGGCCGCGCGCGCAACGAGGTCGAGCGCTTCGCCGAGGTTGCGGGCGGACGCGAGTGCGACCCCCGCAGCCGCAAGGGCGTCCAGCTCGCGCTGACTCTCGGAAACTGCCATCACCCGGCCCGATCAAAGTATGGTCGAATGCGCCCGGAGCGGCACTAGACTCCCCGCATGGCCCAGCCCGCCCGGCGCGTCGAGGTTCCAGAGGAACCGCCCGTCGACCCCGCAGCAATCGATCGCGCGTACCACTACCACCGCGCGCGACGCAACGCGAGGCTGCGGCGCAAACGCGAGAAAGCACACGCGCGACTGCGGTTCATCGTGACGCTCGCCGTGCTGGCGGTGCTCGCGATCGTCCTGATGCTGACGATCTGGCACCAGGTGCAGCAGGTCTTCGGGCTTTAGCTCAGAGAGTCAGAGCGGCTGGTGCGCGCGCTTGAACGGGCTCCACGGGGCCTGCTCCCAGGACGTGCCGCCGCACATCGGGCAGAGCGGCAGCGTACGCACGATCGTGACGCCGTAGCTGCACTCTGAACAGTGGAACTCACCCTTCACGGCCTCACCCGCGGCCAGGAACTCGACGAAGTCGTCGGCGCCTGGAAGCATTTCCGTACCCTGCCTCATCCCTAGACCCCCTAGAGTATTTGACTCGATCCTCCCCCGACTGCGCGCGTGCAAACTCCGGACGAGACCCCCGACCCCTACCTCCCGCCCGACGCCGAGGAGGACGATTGGCTGGTCGCGCCCCAGCCCAGGCCGGCCCGGTCCTTCGAGCAGGTCTGGGGCTGGGGCCAGCAGCTGACCTGGGTCTCGGGCCTGGTCCTGGCGATCTCGGCTTTCACCGGCTGGTACGTCGGCTCCGGTGAGGGGCCGACGACCAGCGTGATCGGGTGGCACACCGGCGCCCTCGGCAAGCTCGTGTTCTTCATCGGACTCGCCGTCCTGGCGCTCGTGGCGCTGCGCGAGTCGGGCATCGAGCTGCCCGCGACCGTTCCCGAGAGCCTCGTCGTGATTGCGCTGGGCGCGTTGTCGACGATCTTCGTCCTGATCCGGCTGATCGACGTGCCAGACGAGTTCTTCGGTTGGCGCGGCCGCGGGATCGGGATCTTCATCAGTCTGATCGCGTCGCTTGCGGTGATCGCAGCCGGGCTCTTACGAGCCGGCGAAGAGCTCTAGCGCGAGCGCGCCGCGCACGGCGCCGCGATCAGGCGGGGACGATCTGCTTCGTCTGCTCGATCAACGCGCGCAGGTCGAACGGCTTCCCGACGAAGCCCTGCGCACCGCGCTCCGCCGCCTCGCGTCCGACGTCCAGCTGCCCGCTGAACATCACGACCGGAATCGAGCCCACGCCGTGCCGCTCCTGCACGCGGCGCAGCATCTCCCACCCGTCGACTTGCGGCATCATCACGTCGAGGAGGATCACGTCGGGCGCCTCGTCCTCGAGCGCGGCGAGCCCGTCCTCCGCGTTCGCAGCCTCTCGGACGGCGTAGCCCTCCATCTCGAGGTTGACTCGCACGACCTCACGCACCTGAGGGTCGTCGTCCACGAGCAAGACCAGCGGTCCGCGGGCGGGCTGACCCGGACCTGAGCGCTCGAGGAACGCTTCCAGATCCACGCGCTTGTACCGCCGGTGACCGCCGGGCGTGTAGAACGCCGGCACCCGTCCCAAATCGGACCACTTGCGGATCGTGCTCTGGGCGACGCCGAGGAACTTCGCCGCCTGGCCGAGGGTGAGCCAATCGTTTTCGCCGCCTTGGGGGCGGCGGTGCTCGCCGGACGCCATCCCGCGAATCTACCCAAATGTGCCGGTTCTTTACACCCCTCCGCGGAACGGACTTTCCGAAACCTCCTATCAGGGGCTGATCGTCGAGCTCGGGTTACCCGTTGTGGGTAGGTGCAGCGTCCGCTCGAGCGTGATCGTGGAGCCCGGCTTCGGGTTGTCGTGGAGCGCCTGCCCGAGAGCGACGCCGAGCAGGAAGACGAGCAGCGCGAGCCCGATCCGCAGCGCCCATCGGATCAACTCGTCCCTGCGGCGGCGCCGGCGGCGCTGCCGGCGCTCGACCCCCGAGAGCGTCGTCACGGCGCGTAGTCGACGGCGCCGCGCTGGTAAAGATAGAACGCTGCGTCCTGGATGATCGCGAGCGTGCGCGGCCAGCCCGGCGTCGCCGCATGTTCGGAGACCGCGTCGCGCGCCCACTCGTCGGCGCGCTCGTAGTACGCCGCGAGCTGGTCGAGCGTGAAAGTCTGACCGACGCGTTTGCGCAGCTCGTCGGTGACGACGTCGAGCTGCCGCGCCAGCCGGTCGGCCGCGACGCGGTCGCGCGACAGCTGCTGGAAGCGGCGGTAGCCGTCTTCCCACTCGCGACGCACCACATCCAAAACGACGGTCACGCGCGCGCCAGTATCCACTACGGCGTACAGCAAACCGGCGGCCACATCGGGTCGACCTCCGCGACGATCCGCTCGCCGAGCTCGTAGCCGGGCCGTGCGAGCGCGAACGCGACGTGCGCGTGGAGGCACTTGAGGCTGCCGGCGCCGGGCCGTGCGCCGCCGATCCCCAGGTCGAGCTCGGGCCGCAGCGTGCGCTGCTCGGCGTGCGCTCGCTCGAGGCTCGCAGCGAGCTCCGGGTCGTCGGCCGCGATGCGCGTCCACCGCTCGACGCCGCCGGACGCTTCCAGTCGCGAGACCGCGGCGACGAGGTACGGACAGGTCAGCCAGAAGCTGGTTGGAAAGGGCTCCGCCGCGTCGTCGAACGCCGCCTGCTCGGTCACCGCAGGACGTCCGAACGGACAGCGGACGGCGACGCGTCGAAACGCGCGGGGCGCGCGGCCTAGCTGTCGTTCGACGACGGCGCGGTCACTTTCCATCACCGTCGATCCTAGAGTGCGCCGCCTGCCACGCCTTGATGCCCTTGACGATGAACAGGTGCTCCCCCGGGCGGATGTAGCCGAGCCGGCGCGCGTCGCGCGCGAGGCTCTCGAGGCGGGCCGAGGCTTGCAGACGCTGCTGCAGCTCGCGACGTTGTGCCGCCAGCTGCGCGACCTCGACATGGCGCGAGGCCAGCTCATGCCGCCGCTCGAGCCAACTGCGCAGCGGGTGGTAGTACGCGTAGCCGATCATGCCGATCAGGACGACCACGAGCCATCGCCGGGCAAGTGTCGTTGGAGGAGGTCGCCGCCGCGCCATGCGCCCCGTTTCGCGGAGCGCCGCCGGACCCCTCTACACCACGTCCACTTTGATGACGTTCGTGGAACCGGGGATGTTGACGGCAGTGCCCGCGGTGATCACCACGGTGTCGCCGGACTCGACGAGCCCGCTCTCGCGCGCCGCGTCGAGTGAGCGGTTCCAGAGATCCTCGACGTCCTTGCACTCCGGGATCCAGATCGGCGTCACGCCCCACTCGATCGCCATCTGATGCACCGACCACTTCTTGTGCGTGAGCGCGACGATCGGTCGGCGCGGACGCAGGCGTGCGACCGCCGACGCAGTGCGACCGGTGAACGTCGGCACGAGTATCGCCGACGCGCCAAGCGACTCTGCGAGATCGCACGCGGCATTCGACATGGCATTGCCGATCGTCGGATCGTCTGTCTTCTCGGGAAGCTGATGGCGGTAGCCCAGGCTGGGCTCGATCGCGCGCGCGATGCGGTCCATCGTCTGCACCGCCTCGACCGGGTACTCGCCTACGGCGGTCTCGCCCGACAGCATCACTGCCGAGGTCCCGTCGAGGATCGCGTTGGCGACGTCGCTCGCCTCCGCGCGCGTCGGCTCGGGATGGTGAATCATCGACTCGAGCATCTGGGTCGCGGTGATCACGGGCTTGCCGCGCTCGAGCGCCTTGAGGATGATCCTCTTCTGCACGAGCGGGACGACCGCGACGCCGATCTCGACGCCGAGATCGCCGCGCGCCACCATGACGCCGTCGGTCTCCGCAAGCACGTCGTCGAGCGCGTCGACCGCCTCGGCTTTCTCGATCTTCGCGATCACGTGCGCCGTGGAGCCCTCCTGCTCGATCAGCGCCTTCAGGTCGCGCACGTCGGCGGCGGAGCGCACGAACGACAGCGCGATGAAATCGCAGCCGAGCGCGAGCGCGAACTCGAGATCCTCGAGGTCCTTGCGCGTCAGGGACGGGATCGGGATCGGGACGCCGGGGAGGTTGACGCCTTTGTGCGAGGTGACGGGCCCGCCGACGACGACTGCGCAGCGTGCACGGCCGGACGCCACTTCCTCGACGTGCAGGCGCACCATCCCGTCGTCGATCAGCACCTCGTGGCCCGGACGCAGCACCTCGCCGATCGCCGCAGGGGCGATCGGCAACTCGCCGTCCTTACCGTTCGCCCCGACGACCACGGTGATCTCGCCTCCCGCCGCCAGGTGCAGGGGTGCGTCGAGCTCGCCGACGCGGAACTTCGGCCCCTGGAGATCGCCGATGATCGCGAGCGTCCGGCCGGCGCGCTCTTCGGCGTCGCGGACGAGCTGCGCGCGTGCGGCGTGGTCGTCGTGCGTGCCGTGCGAGAGGTTCAGCCGGGCGGCGTCCATCCCGGCCGCCACGAGCGCGTCGAGCTTGTCTGGCGTCGAGCACGACGGGCCGATCGTCGCGACGATCTTCGTGCGTCTCGGATTGACAGACGCCATCGCGTCCAATGTAGCTAGCCCTTAGGCCGTCCCCCGAACGCATCCCACCCGGGATACGTCGCGTACTTGCCGAGCCAATCCTCGATCCTGAGCAGCTGGTTGTACTTCGCGACCCGGTCGGTGCGCGACGGTGCGCCGGTTTTGATTTGCCCGACGCCCGTAGCGACCGCGAGATCGGCGATGGTCGTGTCCTCGGTCTCACCCGAACGGTGCGACATCACGCAGGCGTATCCGTGCGAACGGGCCAGCCGGATCGTCTCGAGCGTCTCGGTCAGCGTGCCGATCTGGTTGACCTTGATCAGGATTGCGTTCGCAATGCCCTCGTCGATACCGCGCTGGAGCCGCTGCACGTTCGTGACGAAGAGGTCGTCGCCGACGAGCTGCATGCGGTCACCGAGCCGCTCGGTCAGCGTCTTCCAGCCGGCCCAGTCGTCCTCCGCGAGACCGTCTTCGACCGACACGAGTGGATAGCGCTCGGCGAGCGCTGTGTACATCTCGATCATCTCCTCGGCGCTGCGGACGATCCCACCGGCGCGATCGAAGCGGTAAGCGCCGTCGCGATAGAGCTCCGTGGACGCCGGGTCGAGGGCGATCGCCACGCGCTCCCGATGGCCCGCGCGCTCGGCCGCCTCGAGCACCGCCTCGACCGCAGCTTCGGTCGAGTCGAGCTCGGGCGCGAACCCGCCCTCGTCGCCCACACCGGTGGAGAGCCCCCGCTCGTGCAGGACGTTCTTCAGCGCGTGGAAGGTCTCGGCGCCGATCCGCAGCGCCTCGGCGAACGTCTCGGCCCCCGCAGGAACGAGCATGAACTCCTGCAGGTCCAACGAGTTCTGCGCATGCGCGCCGCCGTTGACGAGGTTCATCATCGGCACCGGCAGGACATGCGCGTCGTCGTGGCTGAGCCAGCGGTAGAGCCGCGTTCGCGCCGCCGCCGCCTTCGCCGTCGCCAGCGAGACGCCCAGGATCGCGTTCGCGCCGAGCCGCGCTTTGTTCGGCGTGCCGTCGAGCTCGATCAGCGTCCGGTCGAGCGTCTCCTGCTCCGCTGCGTCGAGCCCGACGACCGCCGTGGCGATCTCGCCGTTGACGTTGCCGACCGCCTTGAGCACGCTCTTGCCGCCGTACAGAGACGTGTCGCCGTCGCGCAATTCCACGGCCTCGAACCGGCCGGTCGACGCGCCGGACGGGACGATTGCGCTCCCGCGGGCGCCGTTCTCCAACGTCACGTCGACTTCGACGGTGGGATTACCGCGCGAGTCGAGCACCTGGCGCGCGTACACGCGCTTGATCGCCGTCTTGGCTATCGGAACTCCTCCTTGGCGAGATCGAAGTAGCGGTCCTGCTCGCCGAGCTCGAGCTCGGCGAAATCCTTGCCCTCCCTAGCAGCGTGCTGCTCGGCTCGCTCGACGCGCTCGACGAACCGCCGCGTCATCGCCCGCAGCGCGAGCTCCGGATCGACGTTCAGCCGCCGCGAAACGTTCACCGCCGCGAAGAAGACGTCGCCCATCTCCTCGAAGACGTGCGCCGGCGGCTCCGTCTCGGGAGCGACCTCGCCGGCCTCGCCGAGCGCCTCTTTGAGCTCGCGCACCTCGTCGTCCAGATCCGCGAGCGCGCCGGCTGTGTCCGGATACTCGAACCCGATCGCAGCCGCGCGCCGCTGCACCTTGCGGGCGTACAGCAGGGCCGGGAGCGACTCCGGGACGTGGTGGAAGATGCCCTCGCGCTGCTCCTCGGTGCGCTTGATCTCGTCCCAGCGCTCGCGCACGCGCCCCGCGGTGCGGGCCTCGGCGTGCCCGAAGACGTGCGGATGGCGCCGCACGAGCTTCTCGTGCACCGCACGGGCGACGTGCTCGAGGTCGGCGGTGCCCTTCTCCTGCAACAGCAGCGCGAGGAAATACACCTGGAAGAGCAGATCTCCGAGCTCGTCCACCAGCTTGGCGTCGTCGTCGCCGACAGCCGCGTCGGCAACCTCGTACGCCTCTTCGACCGTGTGCGGGACGATGGTGCGCGCGGTCTGCTCGCGGTCCCAGGGACAGTCGCGCCGCAAGCGCTCAGTCAGCTCCTGCAGGTCGACGAGTGCGTCAGCGAGGCTCATCGCATCGGTTACGGGTTGGTGGAGCGTCTACACAAAACGGTCGCGCGGGGAGCCCGCGCGACCTCGGATGGCCGGCATCGCAAGCGATGCCTCAGCTCCTGCAGGTCGACGAGCGCCTCGGCGAGGCTCAACTTATTGCGGCGTCGAGCTCGAGCTCGTGATGCTGGCGCAAATGTCCGGGTTCGGCTGATAACCGACCTGGTACTTGATGTTGCCGCTGCAGTAGTCCTTCTTGGTGTCCTCGAGCCACTTCGTCATCTTGTCGTTCTTGCGCTGCTGCCCGAGCTGCTGCTTGATCGACGCGCGTACCTTGCTCAATGGGGTCAACGTCGCAGCCTTGACGCCCGTGAGTGCCTGGATGATGTGGTAGCCGTACTGCGTCTTCACCGGCTGCGAGATCTGGCCCGTCTTGAGGCTGAACGCGGTCTTGTCGAACTCCGGCACCGTCTGGCCCTTCGAGACGGTGAGCTTGCCGCCCTGCGAGGCGGAGCCCGGGTCCTTGGAGTACTTCTTCGCGAGCGCGGCAAAGTTCGCGCCGGCCTTCAACTGCGCGTAGAGGCTGTCGGCGAGGGCCTTCTTCTGCACGAGGATGTGGCGCACGTCGCGGCTCTCCGGCTGCCCGTACTGCGACTGATGTGACTTGTAGTACGACGTGATCTCTGCGTCCCCGACCTTGACGTCGCCGGCGATTTTGTCGAAGAGCGCGCGCGAGACCAGCTGCTGCTTGATCTCTTCGCGTGCCTGCTCGTCCGTCAGTCCCTGTCGCTTCAGATCCTTCTCGTAGCGCTCCTGGCTGCCGCCGTAGAGCTGCTTCTTGTAGCGCTCGATCTCCTTGTCGACCTTCTCCTCGCTGACGTCGACGCCCTCTTTGTCCGCCTGGTCGGCGATCTCGGCGCGCTGGACGAGGAAGGTGATCGCCTGTCCCTTCAGCTGCTCGTACTCCGTCGAGCCCGCCTTCGGGAAGGCGCGCTTCTGCGCCTCGTAACTTCGCTGCGCGCGCGCCATCAGCGCCTGGAACTGCTCCTTGGTGATCTCCTTCGAGCCGACGACCGCGACGTCGTCGGAGCTGAGGCTCGCCGTCGACGTCCCGCCGCAACCGGCAGCGACGAGCGCGAGCGAGGCAGATGCCAAGAGGAGGAGCCGTTTCATGGAAAAAGCGCCATTTGCAGCGGTTTTACTCACGCTGCTTGGCGCGCGGCCAGTATAGCATCGACAAGTCTGAGCGCCTGCGGAAAACCGTCCTCGCGCAGTGTCACCTCGCGGTTGCCGGTCGAGTAGACGGCCGTGTCGACACGCCGGCGCAGGTCGCGTAGCTCGGACGACCCGAGCACCATCTGCCCGACGCTCGCCTTGCCGCCGCGGAACACGAGGTAATCGGCGCCGGCACGCGCGAGCTTCAACTTCGCCTCCTGAATCAGGAAGAGATTCTCGACCGGCTCGGGAAGCGGACCGAAGCGGTCCTCCGTCGCGGCCTGCAGCTCGCGCAGCTCGTCCTCGTCCTCCGTCAGCGCGAGCCGACGGTGCAGGTCGATCTTGAGCGCTTCGGACGCGATGTACTCGGCGGGAACGTACGCGTCGACGCGCGCATCGACGCGCACCGGACGCGCGGCGATGCGGCGCTCGCCGGACAGCTCCGCGACCGCCTCGGCAAGGAGCTCGACGTAGAGCTCGAACCCGAGCGCCGCGACGTGACCCGACTGCTCGTCGCCGAGCAGGTTGCCGGCACCGCGGATCTCGAGGTCGCGCATCGCGATCGCGAAGCCGGCGCCGAGCTCGGTGTGGTCGGCGAGCGTGGCGAGTCGTGCGCGCGCTTCGGGCGTCAGCTCTGACATGTCGGGATAGAAGAGGTACGCGTGCGCGGTCACGTCGGATCGCCCGACGCGACCGCGGATCTGGTAGAGCTGCGAAAGGCCGAGCTGATCTGCGCGCTCGACGATCAGCGTGTTGGCCTGCGGGATGTCGAGCCCGGACTCGATGATCGTCGTCGAGATGAGCACGTCGGCGTCGCCACGCAGGAACGCGTGCATCTTCTCCTCGAGCTCGCGCTCGCGCATCTGGCCGTGCGCGACGAGAAAGCGCAGGTCCGGCGACAGCTGCTTCAGCTTTTCGGCGACCTCCTCGATCGACTCGACGCGGTTGTGCAGGTAGAACGCCTGCCCCCCGCGCTCGACCTCGCGTTCGAGCGCAAGCTTGATCAGCTCCTCGTCGTACTCGCCGACGGTCGTGCGGATGGGACGGCGGCCTTCGGGCGGCGTCTCGATGATCGAGATGTCGCGCAGCCCGGCCAGTGACATGTGCAGCGTTCGAGGGATCGGCGTCGCGCTCAGCGTCAGGACGTCGACTTCGAGGCGCAGCGAGCGGAGCAGCTCCTTCTGCGCCACCCCGAAGCGCTGCTCCTCGTCGAGGATGACGAGGCCGAGCTCCTTCGGGATCACGTCGCGGCTGAGGATGCGATGCGTTCCGATCAGCGCCTCGACCTTGCCGGCCTGGAAGTCCGCGAGCACCTGCTTGACCTCGCGCGGCGGCCGGAAGCGGGAGACCATCTCGACGCGCACGGGGAAGTCGCGGTAGCGCGCCCGGAACGTGTGCCAGTGCTGCTCTGCCAGGATCGTCGTCGGCGCGAGCATCAGCGTCTGCTTGCCGTTGACTGCGACCGCGAACGCCGCACGAATGGCGACCTCGGTCTTGCCGAAGCCGACGTCGCCGCAGACGAGCCGGTCCATCGGGCGGGGCGCCTCGAGGTCTTCCTTCACCGCCTCGATCGCGCCCTGCTGGTCGGGCGTTTCGCGATATGGGAACTCCGCCTCGAGGCGCTCGAGCCACTCGTGGCGCAGGTCGTACGCGACGCCCGGCGCTTGCTGGCGCTGTGCGTACAGCGCGAGCAGCTCGCCTGCGAGCTCGCGGACGGACGCGCGCGCGCGGTTTTTGAGGTTGTCCCACGCTTTGCCGCCGAGCTTCGAGAGGGCAGGCACGGTCGTGTCGGCACCGATGTAGCGCGAGACCTTGCCGAGCTGCTCGTGCGGGACGTACAGGCGGTCGTCGCCGCGGAAGCCGAGGAAGAGGTAGTCGCGCGTGACGCCCGCAACCTCCTTCGTCTCGAAGCCGAGCAGCTTGCCGATGCCGTGGTCTTCGTGGACGACGTAATCGCCGGTGCGCAGGTCGGCGAACGACTGCAGCGCGCGGCCGCCGACGCGCCGCTCGCGCGGCGGGCGCTTGCGGAAGACCTGCGTGTCGGGCAGCAGCACGAGACCGAGGTCGCGCCAGACGAGGCCGCGCCGCGCTGGCGTGACGGCGAACAGCACCTCCGGATCGCTCGGGAGGCCCTCGCCCTGTTCGAGCAGCCGCGCATCGGCGCGACGCAGCAAGTTCTGCTGGCGCAGCGCCTCCCCCAGGTGCGGGAACGCGACGACGACACGCTGCCCGGCGCGTACGAATGCGTTCAATTCGTTCTCCGCCTCGGCGAGGCCGCGCGCGACGATCGCCGGCTTCTGGGCCTCGAACGCAAACTCCTGTCCGGCCGGCAGCGAATCGAGACGCGCCGCGCGCTTGCATTGCACCGGCTGCAGCCCCTCCTCCTCCCAGACCGCGCGCACTTCGTCGAGTTGCCAGACGAGATCTGGCCCGGCCGGCAGCACGGGCACGAGCTTCGGCTTTTCTTCCTCGGGATCGACGAGATCGAGACGTCGTTCGGCGGCCGGATAGACGACGGCGGACTCCACGGGATGCAGCGCGCGCTGGGTGAACGGCGAGAACGCGCGCATCTGCTCGATCTCGTCGCCCCAGAACTCGATGCGCAGCGGCTCGCGGCCCGTGGTCGGAAACACGTCGACGAGGCCGCCGCGCACGGCGAACTGCCCGCGCTCGTCCGCCCGCTCGACGCGCTCGTACCCGGCGAGTGCGAGCGATTCGGAGAGCTGCTCGAGGCTGATCTCCTCGGCGGGAGCGATCCGGATCGGCTCGGGCCGCGTGTCGGGCGGCGGCATCGGCTCGGCGAGCGCCGCCGCGGACGCGCAGACGAGCCCGCCCGCGGCGAGCACGTCGAGCGCACGCGCGCGCTCGCCGACGAGGTGGGGCGCGGGTTCGAGCCCGGACTCCCAGTGCACGCCGCGGCTCGGCAGCAGCGCGACGCGACTCTCGCCGACGAACCACGACACGGCCTCCGCCGCGTCGCGTGCGTCGGCGTCCTCGGGCACGAGCACGACGAGCCGACGGTCGAGCTCCTCGTGCAGCGCCGCGAGTAGCAGCGGCAGCGCCGGCTCGGAGACCCGCGCGGACGCCGGGAATGCCTCGGCGAACACGCGCAGGCGGTCGCTGGCGCGCAGCGCTTCGACGAACGGATGCAGGATCGGCAACGGCTGGTCCATGACGAAAGGCCGAACCGTGCGGTTCGGGACGGTCATGGTACTGGCGCTAGTTGAACCGGGCCTGAGTCGTGTCGAGGCCGTCGGCGTCGAGCGTCTCGACGGCGTCGGCCGCGCGAGAGACCAGAGTCTCCGCGTTGTCGTGGGGCTCGAAATTCGACAACACATAGTCGGCCAGCGGGCGCGGATCACCGCGTTCCGGACGGCCCACGCCGATACGCAGTCGCATGAACTCCGGCGTCTTGAGGTGGTGCGCGATCGAGCGCAGGCCGTTGTGCCCGCCGAGCCCGCCGCCCTTGCGCGCCTGCAGCCGTCCGAGGTCGAAGTCGCCCTCGTCGTGCACGACGAGGATCGCGTCGGGCGCGAGCTTGTAGAAGCGCGCCGCCTCGGCGACCGAGCGGCCGGACTCGTTCATGTACGTCTCGGGCTTGAGCAGCGCCACGCGGTGACCGTCCAGCCGTAGCTCGGCAAGCTGGCCGCGGAACTTGCCCTTCCACGACGCGCCGTGCCGCCGCGCCAGCTCGTCCACCACCATCCAACCGGCGTTGTGACGATGCCGCGCGTACTCGCGGCCGGGATTGCCGAGACCGACGACGAGGAGATCGAGCGACGAGGCGCGTTCGCCTCGGCGCCAGGGCAGACGCATCTAGCCGGAGGTCGTGCCGGGCTCGCCCTGCTCGCCCGAAGCCGCGTCGGCGGCAGGCTCCGCGGCGCCCTCGGCCGCTCCTTCGGGCTGCTCCTCCGGCGGCACCTCGCCCTCCGGCAGCTCCTCGCCCTCTTCGACGACCTCTTCCGGCTCTTCGACGCGCGTCGGCA
>JBJMJL010000155.1:0-16382 GCA_045806365.1 Gaiellaceae bacterium | reverse complement strand
CAACCCGACGCTGACGACGCAGGCGCTGGCCACGCGGACGGCGGAGAGGATCTTCATTCGCTACTTCGGCGGCGAGCCGTGGGTCGGACGCGAGTCACCGGTGTCGTCGATCGACGACACGGTGACTGCGGCGGTGCTTGCCAGGGGTCTCTAGAGCGTGCAGGTTCGCGGCAAAGGGCGCGTCACCCAGTTCGTTAGTCAAGACGGTCGCGCGAGCCAAGCTCGCGCGACCTCTATGCCGCGCCGCCGAGTCGGCGCCTGATTAGAACTGCGCGCGCATGCTGCGGATCAACCCGGCTGCGTAACGCATTCCCTCGGCGTCCGGCTCGCGGCCCATGAAACGCCACCTGCGCTGCTCGAACCAGAGGCACGCGCGAAGCTCCTGCATCGTCCGGGGAACGTCGCCGGTGCGGCGCCACCGCGCGAACGCGGCGGTCGCGAACTCCCGGCAACCCTCGCGGTCCTGCGGTGCGAAGGTGACGGCGAAGCGTGCGAAGTCGCTCCAATCACCGTAGGTGGTCGGCAGGTCTTGCGCCCTCAGCTCCCCCGTTTGGATCTGTGCGGCGTACATCTCATACCTCCGGATGCGGCTTTCCGTTGAGATGTGAGACGCACGAGGCGGCCAAATCTTGCAGCCGTGGCCACAAATCCCCCTGAAGGGGTACGGACCGGGCAGAGGCCGCCCCTGCGGCGGACGACCTCTATTCGGTTGTTCGCCGTCGGCCTGCGGCGGGCCAGCGGCGGTTTTTCCTTGCGGCTGAGGAGTGAGATGCCGCGCGGCCGCATTCCTTGCAGGATTCCCTCGTCCGGGTGACTACGTTTCGACCGTGATCCTCGTCGTCGCAGCGACGGAACGGGAGCTCGCGGGGGCCGACGGAGCCGCCGTGCTCGTCTGCGGCATTGGGCCGGTAGAGGCCGCCGCGGCGACTGCGCAGGCGCTCGCGGAACGGAGGCCGTCGGCTGTCCTGCACGTCGGCATCGCCGGCGCCCGTGGGCTCGGCGCTCCACAGCTGGTGATCGGGTCGGAATCGGTGTACGAGGATGCGGCCGGCGGTGCGCTCGTGCCCGCACGCGTCGCGCCCGATCCTGCCTTGCTCGCGGCCGTGCAACGTGCGCTTCCCGATGCCCACGTCCTGGCGATCGGGACCAGTGCACACGTCGGTGGCACACGCCGCTGCACAGTCGAGGCGATGGAAGGGTTCGCGGTTCTTCGCGCGGCCGAGCGCGCCGGCATTCCCGCAGTCGAGGTCCGCGTGGTCTCGAACGAGATCGACGAGCCCGACCGTTCGCGCTGGCGCTTCGACGACGCGCTCGCTGCGCTCGATAGTGCGCTGCCGCGGCTCCTCGCCGCGTTGCAGTGACGAGACGAAACTGGCTGCGCGCGGGGGCGCTTGCTCTTGCCGCCGTCGCGGTCGTCGTCGGGCTGACGTTCTACTTCAGCACCGAGGCGACACCGCCCTGCTTCGTCTCGGGCATCCCGAAGTGGAAGGCACCGAGCGACGGGGAGACACACCAGTACGTCGTAGCGTTTCCAAACGGCGCGGCGTGCTTCTTCGATCGCGACGAAGGGCTGAACCTCGTCGGCGCGCTGCGCGCCGACGACGTGCCGCCTTATCTGCGCCACGCTGCCGCGCGCGGCCCGAGCGCGAGCGTGAAGAACCTGCCGGACGTCGAAGCCATCCGCCGATCGCGCATCGTTATCGAGCTCGACTGGGTCGACGGAAAGCCGGTGTTTCCGCGCTAGGCTCGATCGATGCCGCGCAGCACGCTGCCGCCGCCGCTGCCTCCCGAGACGCGCACCGTCGGGCAGCTCGTCGCTGAGTCGATTCGCCTCTACGGGTCGCGATTCTGGCCGTCGCTGGCCCTCGGCATCGGACCGGCGCTGGTCGGGATCGCCGCCGCGGAGCTCGACGGCGGCGCGCGCGCCGGTGTCGTCCTCGGCGCCGGCCCGTTCGTGCTCGCATCGTCGTATGCGGGCGCCGTCGCGCTCGTGCGGCCGATCGCCCCCGGACGCTTCGTCGCCGTCGCGCTCGCAGCCGGCTACGTCGCGTTCCTCCCCGTCTGCGTGTCGCGCCTGTGGATCTTCCCCGGCATTTATCTGATCGCGCTCGCGTGGCTGGCACTCGTCGGGCTCGCGGTCCCGGCCGCGCTCATCGAGCGCCGCGGTTACGCCGACGCCCTACGCCGCGGTGTCGAGCTCGCGCGGGCGGACTATGTCCACGCGCTCGGCTCCCTGGCCACGCTCTCGATCACGATCTTTCTCACAGGGCTCGTGATCTTCTTCGCGCTCCGCGAAGGGAGCGGGCAGGCGTTGCGCGTCGCCGCCGTTCTCGCGTTCGTCGTGCTGGCGCCCGTGTTCGTGCTCGGCGCCGCCCTGTTGTACGTCGACCAGGCGGCGCGAGTAGAGTCGGGCCCCCGAGCGAGGAGGAGCCGCGATGGCGACGTACATTCTTCTTTCCAGTCTGACGGCGCAGGGCGTGCAGACGTTGAAAGCAAATCCTGACCGGCTGCGCGAGGTCAACAAGGACGTCGAGGAGCTCGGAGCGAAGGTCGTCCACCAGTGGGCGACGCTCGGTGAGTACGACTTCGTGAACATCGTGGAGGCGCCGGACTCGGCGACGATCGCGCGCGTGTCGGTTGCGCTCGGCGCGCGCGGTAGCACGAAGATCCGCACGCTGACGGCGCTGACGATCGACGAGTTCCTGGCGGCGGTCGGCTAGAGGTACCGGGCCCAGCGCCCCGGGCATCCGCATTCGAGGTTCGTCCGCTCGCAGCGGCGGCAGCTCCACTCCGACAGCCAGATCCACTTCAGGTGCAGGATCTCGAGCGAGAGCAGCGCCACGATCCAGACGAGCAGCTCGGCGCGGGAGAAGACGTGCGGCATCTGCCCAACCTGCCGCCCGAGCGGCGCGGGCGCAATGGGCCGGTCGGCCTATTTTCGCGGTGCGGCCGGGCCTAGCCGGGCCGGCGCTGCACCGTGATGCCCCACGCGCGGCCCGACGCGAACAGCTCGTCGGGGTCGACCTCGTCTGCCCAACCGAGGAAGTGCGTCTCGGGCTGGTCGGCGGTCGCGCCGTAGACGGCGCGCCGGTCGGCGCCGCGGCGCTCCGCCTCGATCGGCTCGCCGCGCTCGAGCGCGTCGCGGCGCGCTTCCGCCGCCTCGGCGACCGGACCTTCTTCGTAGCCGCGTGGCATTGCGTCAGCGTACCGCGGCGAGCACGGCGTCCCACGCAAGCTCGCTCGCGACGACACCGAGCGTGACGCTGTCGAGGGCGTCGTTCTCCACCTCGTTCGTCGTTGCGGCGAACAGCACGTCGCCGTCGGTCAGGGCGTGGAATGGATGGATCGCGCGCGCCATCGACGTGTGCACCTGCCGTCCGAGCTGGCGCAGCACCCAGCGGTCGAGCTTCTGATTCGTCGCGACGACGGTGAGCGTCGTGTTGCCGCCCGCGACGCGTTCCTCGATCCCGCGGACGAGCTCGCGCCGCGCGCCGGTCGGGCGTTCGAAGTGGCCGCGCACGACGGTGCCGTCGCGATCGACGACGGCGCCGACGGCGTTCACGACCGTGAAGACCGCGACGCGCGTCGGGCCGAGGAGCCGGAAGGCGCCGCCCTGCCCGCCCGGCTCGGCGAGTTCGAAGCCGAACGTCTTGCCCACGGTCGCGGAGCGGCCGGCACCGCGCTGCCCGAGCGGGAAGACGCCCTCACGCGCGGCTCGAAACGCTTCGCGGCCGAGGTCCTTGTCGGGGTAGACGGCGTTCTCGCGCGGGCCGAAGTCGTAGATGATCGCGCCCGTCACGTCGGCGATCGACGCCCACCCGGTGTCGCCGCCACGTTGCTCGAGCAGCTCCGCCGCAACGCCGGTGCACGCCTCGAGGCCGTAGAGCGAGCCGCCGGCGAGGCAGATCGCGTCGACCCAGTCCAGGTCGGCGAACGTCCCCGGAGAGCCGCCGCGGACGTCGCGCTCGACCATTGCGCCGCCGGTGAAGTGGAAGAGGGTGCAGCCCGTCGGCCCCTCGTCGTACTCGGCGACGCCGATGCGCAGCCCGGGGAAGTCGAACGTCAGCTCGCCCATGCGACCGCAACCTCCGCGGCGAGCCCTGCGTTCGCGACGACGAGCTCGCGGTTTGCGGCGAGCGTCCGACCGGCGCTGTGCTCGTGCAGGTATGCGAGGACGAACGGTGTCACCGCCTGTCCGCTCACGTTGCGGCGGCCGGCTTCCGCGAGCGCGGCCTCGGTCAGCGGCTCGACCTCGAGGCTCGTCGGCGGCGGCTGCGCGAGCAGCAGGCCGGCGCCGCCGAGTGCCCAGTGTGCGCGCGCGACACGCGCCGCCTCGTCGGCGCTGTCGACGCGTCCCGGCGTCGGCGGTCCGCCGCTGGCCGAGTAGAAGAGCGGCAGCGTCTCAGCGCGGAAGCCGAGCACGGGCACGCCGATCGTCTCCAACACCTCCAACGTCGCGGACACGTCGAGGAGCGACTTGATCCCCGAGGACACGACCATCGTCTGGCACCGGCCGAGCTCGCCGACGTCGGCCGAGACGTCGGGAGGGTGGGGATACCCGCGGTGGACGCCGCCGATCCCACCGGTGCCCATGAAGTGAATGCCGACGGAGCGGCAGACCGCGAGCGTGCCGCCGACCGTCGTCGCGCCGACGGCGCGCTGTGCGACGCAGAGCGCGAGGTCGCGCGGCCCGACCTTGCGCGCGCTTGCGCCGAAGCGCTCGAGCTCTTCCGGCGCCAGGCCGACGCGGATGCGGCCGTCGAGGATCCCGATCGTCGCCGGCACTGCGCCACCGGCGCGGACCCGCTGCTCCGCCTCGGCGCCCACCGCGGCGCCCTCGCCGGCGGGAAAGCCATGCGCGACGAGCGTCGTCTCCAGCGCGACGACGACGCGAGCCTCGCGTACCTCCTCGGCGACGTCGATCACGGCATCGCCCCGAGCTGTCCCACGCAGCGAGCCGCGGCGTCGGCCGCGAGCTCCGGGCCGCCGACGAGAAACCCCGCCGCGAGCGCGTCGCCCGCTCCCGTGGTGTCGACAACGGCCACGTCCCTTGCCTGGCACCGGGCCGTGTCCACGTCGAACCCGTCTGGGCCGCGCTTGACGATGCGCGTCGTCCCGACGTCGCCGACCGCGTCCCACTCGTCCTCGTTCCCGAAGACGAGGTCGGGCGCGAGCGCCTCGAGCTCTCCGTGAAAGCGCTCGACACCATGTGCGCGGATCCGTGTCGACGCGGACAGGTCGACACTGATGCGTGAGCCGCCCGCGCGCGCCAGCTCGGCGGCGCGCTTTGCGGCGGCGTCGATCGGCGCGGCGAGGAGGGCGTAGCCCGAAATGTGCAGACAGTCGCACGCAAACCACGCAGGGTCGAGGTCGTCGGGCTCGAGCAGCGTGGCTGTGCCTCGGTCCGACGCCATGGTCCGCTCGCCGTCGACGCCGACGAGGGAGACGACGAGGCCGGTGCGACCTGCCGACGGGCCGACGACGTCGACCCCACGCGCCGTCAGCTCCTCTGCCACCGAGGCGCCGGCGAGATCGTCGCCCCGCCGTGCAACGCACCGTGCGTCGGCCCCGAGCGCCGCCACCCAGGCCGCAACATTTGCGGCCTGTCCGCCGGCGGACGTCCGCGTGGCTGCGTTCGCATCCGCTCCGGGCGCGAGCGGCTCGTTCAGACGGACGATCACGTCCATCAGGACATCGCCGAGGGTGACGACGCGCATGCCGTTACGATCGTCCCATGGACGGCGAGCGGAGGCGTGGCCGTATCAGCTCGTTCGTCGTCGGCGGGCTGGTGGGGGCATCCGCCGCGCTGGCCGCCGCACGACGACGCCGGCGCCGTGACCCCCAGACACGCCGCACGCCGCAAGGGTTGGAGGCGTTCGAGGGAGCACCCTGCTACCACGAAGTCGTCGAGCGCGAGCGAGAAGGCCTAGAGCCGTGACTCCGCTTCGCGCATCGTCCGCAGGTTGACGTCCGCGTCGTTGATGTGCAGTGACCGGCCCACGCGCATGACCTTTTCCGCCGTCGCGACGTAGCGCGCGGGCGTGAGCAGCGGCCGCCGCGAGCGGATCACGAGGTAGGGGCCGAAGACGCGCGCTTCGAAATCGGTCGCGGGTTTCGGCAGGACGTAGCGAATCGTTGCGCGCTGCACGGCGTTCGTCGTGTCGCTCGCGTCGAAGACCCACACGCCGCGGCCGAGCGGGCGCGGGAGGCCCTCGAGCGCGTCCGCGAACAACGCCGGGTCGGCGCGCGGCAGGACGTTGTCGGAGAACGACCGTCGCTCCTCCCAGGCCCGCAGGAAGACAGGCTCGTATCCCAACAGCACGTCGTCGTGCCGCGCCCTCGACACGAGCCAGCCTGCGGCGGCGTCGCGCGCGTGTGCCTCGCCGGCTGGATCGCCGTCGAAGAGCTCGGGAGTCTTGTCGTGTGCCCAGCGCGCGTCGCCGGCGACGACGACGACCGCTGCCAGAGCCGCAGCGACGGCGAACGCGGCGCTCAGACGTGCGGCCGCGACCAGCGGCAGCGCGAGCAGCAGGCTGAAGAAGGGCAGCGCGAAGATCAGATGACGGGCCTCGGGGGACGTCGTCGAGCGCAACGTCGCCAGCGTGAACGCGAGCGCGGGCAGGCCGATCACGCACAGCGTCAGTAAGGCGCCGCTCGGATTTCGACGCGCGAGGAGCACCGCTCCCGCGCCCGCGAGAACGATCAGGCAGATCGACCACACGTGCTCGTGCGAGCTGAAGTCCCCTGCGACCGACCACAGGTAGCGCAGGACCGCGGTCGGCGAGCCGAGCCGGGTCCCACCGCCGCCGATGCCGACGTCGAACCGGTTGCGCAGCACGGCGTCGGCCCACCAGAACGGGATGCCGGCGGCCGCGACCACGCCGAGCGTCGTGAAGGACTTGCGCAGGTCGCGCCGCTCCGCGACCACCCACAGCGCCTGTATGGCGACGACGAGCAGCGCATACGGGTGGCTCGCGAGGAGCAGGAGGAGCGCGATGCCCCACCAGACATACCTCCGTGCCAGCAGCGTCAGGAACGACAGCAGGCTCGTGAAGAGGAAGAGGCTGTACATCCGGCCGAACACCGCGTGGAAGAGGAAGACCCAGCTCGCGGCGGCGAATGCCGCGGCGAGGACCCCGGTCGCGGGATCGGCGAGCCGTCGCCCGAGGAGCGCGATGAGCGGCACGCTCGCGACGGCGAACGCGAGCGACACGACGCGCAGGGCCGTCAGCCCGCCGCCGAGGTGGACGACTCCCCAGGCGAGGAGGAAGTGCAGCGGCGCGCCGCCGCGCTCGGCGACGACGGTATGCAGGACGTCCCCCGGCGAGCCCCGTCCGACGAAGAGCGCGAGCGCCTCGTCCTCGTGCGGCGGCCACACCCGTACCAGCGCAAAGAGCACCCCGGCGACGGTCGCGGTGAGCGCGCACGTCGCCGCCCAGAACGCGTCGAGCTTCAGCGCCGTGGCTTCCAGGCCGATGACGCTGCTAGCGTCTTTCATTCCCGTGCCTACGTATGAATACAAGTGTCCGAAGGGGCACCTCTTCGAAGTCTTCAAGCGCATCGCCGACCCTGCGCCGGAGGAATGCGCGGTCTGCGGCGCCTCGCCGGTCGAAACGGTGCTGTATCCGGTGCCGGTCCATTTCCGCGGGTCCGGTTTCTACTCGACCGACTACGGTCGCGGCGGCCGGAAGAAGGATCCCGCGAAGGACACCAGCGACTCCACGGCGACCGAGAAGAAGGACACGCCGCCCGAGAAGAAGGCCGCCGAGGCCTAGGGGGCGAAGGCCCGGTTGCCGACGATGCAGCCGGGCGCGAACAGACCCTCTCCCGGGCGGGGCGGCTGCGGCGCCGAAGCCCCGGTGACCATCCCGATCACGGCGATGTTGTCCTCGCTGCCGATGATGTCGCCGCCTGCCGCAGTTCCGCCGAGGCGGCAGTGCAGCGCGTCGGCGTCGTTGGCGCGCTTCAGCACCCAGCCGAGCTCGACGAACTGCCAAGGCGACAGATCCGTCGTCAGCGGACGCAGCAACGTCTTGCCGTTGAACGGCAGCTTCGCGAACGTCCCGGCGCCGAGCAGCTTGTGCAACGCCGCATTCAGGACCGCCTGCTGGCGTCCCCCTCGGCTGATGTCGGTGTCGCGCGGGTCGAGCTGGTTCTCGCGGATGCGCGAGTAGATCAGCGCGCGGCGGCCGTCCATGTGCTGACGTCCTTTCGCGAAGCGCCAGCCTCTCCAGCGCGCGCAGCCGGCGGCGTCATACGGGCAGTCGAACTTGTTGGACAGGATCGGCGCGGGGACGGTGATGTCGACACCGCCGATGTTGTCGATCAGGTCCTTGAACTGGGTGAAGTCGACGATCATCACGTGGTTGAGGCGCAGCGCGTCGCCGGTCAGCCCTTCGATCGTCTGCACGACGAGGGCCGGCCCGCCGATCTGCATCGCCGCGTTGATCTTCTGCTCGCCGTGGCCCGGGATCGCGACGCGGAGGTCGCGCGGGATCGACAGGTACGCGAGTCGGTGGTGCCCCGGATCGGTGTGCAGGACCATGATCGAGTCAGAGTGGTTGAGCGTGACGCGCTCGTCGGTGTTGGCGAAGTCGCGGCCGAGCAGGACGATGCTGGTCGGATGCGTGAGCAGCGCGCCCTCCTGTGACGCGAGCACGCTGTGGATTTCCGGCGACGTCTTCTCGAGGCGGTCGTTTGCGTCTCCGACGCCGCTACGGAACGAGAGGTAGCCCGCGATCGACCAGATGACGAGCAGAATGAGGACGACGAGGAGCCCGACGCCGATGCGGCGCTTCCAGCTCCAGCGGCGGCGCGGCCTGCGCACGCGCGGCTGCCGCGGGGCGCGTCCGTCGCGCTCGGGCCGCTTCTGGGGCGGCCGTTCGAGCGGAACGCGGCCCTTCACGCGTCCGCCCCGATAGACGCGGTAAGGCTTCTCTCCCGTCGCCATGAAGCCAGTAGGGTAGCCGCGCGGTTTGGACGGAAAACGCGTCATCGGCGTCGACCTCGGCGGCACCAAGATCCTCGCGGGCGTCGTCGATCGTGATGGTCAGGTCGAGCACCGGCGTGAGCATGCGACGCCGGTTGCGACACAGGACGAGCTGCTCGCGGCCCTCGACGAGGCCGTCGAGGAGCTGCTCGACGACGAGATCGTCGCGCTCGGCTTCGGTTTGCCGTCGCCGATCGACCAGCACGCCGGACGCGCGCAGCAGGCCGTCAACATCCCGCTCGACTCGTCCGTCGGCTTTCGGGGACGGATGGGGGAGCGGTTCAAGCTGCCGGTCGGCATCGAGAACGACGCAAACGCCGCGACCTATGCGGAGTTTCACTTCGGTGCCGCGCGCGACGCCGACACCATGGTGATGCTCACGCTGGGGACGGGTTGCGGCGGCGGCGCGGTCCTCGACGGCGAGCTCTACCGCGGCTGGGCGGAGTTCGGCCACATCGTGATCGAGTTCGACGGCATTCCCTGCCAGGGGACATGTAGCGGACGTGGCCATCTGGAGGCGTACGTGACGGGTCTCGCTGCGACGAAGCTCGCACAGGACGAATTCGGGCCGGCGGTCGACTCGCACCGCCTGGTACGGCTTGCGCAGGAGGGCGAGCCGCGCGCGGTCGAGATCCTGGACGGGGTCGGGCGCCGCTTGGGCGCGGGCATCGGCAGCCTGGTCAACATCTTCAATCCGGAGCTCGTCGTCATCGGCGGTGGCTTCGCCGCGGCGGGTGACTTCGTCCTCGACCCGGCGCGCGAGATCGTCGCGCGCGAGGGTCTGGCCGGCGCCGGCCGACGGGTGCGAATCGTGCGCGCGGAGCTCGGGACCGCAGCGGGCCTGATCGGCGCCGGGCTCGTCGCGTTCGACGCGATCGTGTAGATGCCGCTCGCGGTCTGCGCGACGCCGATCGGCAATCTGGACGACGTCACGCTGCGCGTGCTGGAAGAGCTGCGCGCCGCGGACGTGGTGCTCTGCGAAGACACGCGTCACACGCGCGTGTTACTGGAGCGGCACGGGATCTCGGCGCGGCTCCTGTCCTACCACGAGCACAATGAGGCGAAGCGGACCGCGGAGGTCCTGCCTCGGCTGCAGGCCGGCGAGCGCGTCGCGCTCGTGAGCGACGCCGGCTTGCCGGGTGTGAGCGATCCGGGCGTACGGCTCGTGCGCGAGGCGCTCGACGCCGGCCTTCCGGTCACCGTGCTGCCGGGCGCTTCTGCAGTCGATACGGCGCTTGTCTCGAGCGGTTTCGCGGCCGAGCGGTATCAATTCGTCGGGTTCTTGCCGCGCAGTGCGAAGGCGCTGCAGGCCGTGTGGGACGAGTTGCGCGCGTGGCCCTATCCAGTCGTCGCGTTCGATTCGCCGCAACGCCTGCCTGCGACGCTGCGCTCGCTGGCGGAGGCCGACCCGGACCGCCCGGTCGGCGTGTGTCGCGAGCTGACGAAGAAGTTCGAGGAGGTCGTGCGCGGAACCGCGGCCGAGCTGGCGGCGCACTTCAGCGCGCCGCCGAAAGGCGAGATCACACTCGTGCTCGGGCCTGCTGCGGCGCGCGTCGGGCGGGACGACGACGACGCGGTCGCCGCCGTCGCCGAGCTCGTCGCGGCGGGAATCCCACGTCGACAGGCCGCGGACGTCGTCGCGCGCTTGACCGGCGTTGCGCGCAACCTCCTCTACCGCCGTACTTTGTAGCCAGTATTGACAACGAAGCGACCGGCTTGCTACGGTCCGAGAGTTCTCAAATCTGGCAACAAGGAGGCTTTTGTGTTCCGGCGAACCGCTGTGCTCATCCTGTGCGCGCTTGCACTGCCCATCTCGGCCGCGCAGGCGTGGACGTGGCCGGTCGACGGGCCGATCCTCCGCCCGTTCGCCTTCGACCGCGCCCATCCGTACGCCGCCGGGCAACACCGCGGCATCGACGTCGGCGCGCCCGCTGGAGCGGATGTCATCGCCCCGGTCGACGGCGTCGTCTCGTTCGCTGGAGCCGTCCCGAACGGCGGCAAGACCGTGTCGATTCAGACGCAGCTTGGCTACACCGCGACACTCGTCCACCTCGGGACGATCGGCGTCAAGCGCGGTGCCGTCGTTACGGAGGGCGCGGTCGTCGGCACGGTCGGCCCGAGCGGCGTCGTGGACGTCGCCGAGCCCTTCGTCTACTTCGGCGTTCGCCTCACGAGCGACGACCAGGGCTACGTCGACCCGCTGAGCTTCCTGCCCGTCCGGTCTGTGCAGGCAACGCCGCGGCCCGCGGCCGATGCGCCCAGGGCCGTGACGCCCGTCGTCGCGCAAGCTGCGCCGGCAGTCGAGCCGGCGCCTGCGTCGGAGTCGACACCGGCCGCCGAGCCCCCCGCGCGCACGGTGGCGCTGGGCGAGCAGCAACGATCAGGTCTTGCATCACGTGGAGGCGCGGTCCCCGAGGCCCAGGTCGCAGCCGTCCAGGCGCCGGTGGCCGGGGACAAGGGCGTTTCCGCGTCAGTCGAGGCGCCGCTCGCCCCGGCCGACGTCGAGCCCGTGGCGCGGGTGCTCGACGGGACCGCTCGGCACGCCGACGTGCGCGGAGCAGGCGATTCGTCGGCACGCCGGTTGAACAGTGGGTCGAGCGCGGTTGCTCGTCGTTCGTCAGCCACGCCCGAGCACGCCGCGGCGGGGCGCCAGCTCCTCGATCAGCCGGCTCCATTCGCGACGCGGCAAGCGGTGCACGAGACGACGGCTCGGTCCCACTCGGGCGCGTGGCTGGCGCCCGGTGCGGCCGTTGCTGCGGTCGCGGCGCTTGTGCTGCTCCTGTGCCTCCTGCGGCGCCGGGATGCGGTCGACGCCCGACCTATCATGGCTGGAGGTGAGCAACTTCTACATCACGACACCGATCTACTACGTCAACTCGACGCCGCACATCGGCCACGCGTACACGACGATCGCGGCCGACGTGCTCACGCGCCATCACAAGCAGCGCGGCGACGAGACGTTCTTCCTGACCGGCACGGACGAGCACGGCTCGAAGGTCTACCGGGCGGCCGAGGAACAGGGGCTCGACGCGAAGACGTACGTCGACGCGATCGCCGAGTCCTGGAAAGAGCTGCCTAGGATCGTCGATGCGGAGTACGACTTCTTCATCCGCACGACCGATGAGGGCCACAAGCGGTTCGTTCAGGACTTCATCCAGCGGATCTACGACAACGGCCACATCTACCAGGACGTCTACGCGGGGCTCTACTGCGTCGGCTGCGAGGCGTTCAAGACGGAGGCCGAGCTCGTCGACGGCAAGTGTCCCGACCACGGCATCGAGCCGGAGTGGATCGAAGAGACGAACTACTTCTTCCGGCTCTCGGCCTTCCAGCAGCCGCTGTCGGAGCTCTATGACGCCCGTCCCGACTTCGTTCTGCCGAAGTTCCGCTACAACGAGGCGCGCTCGTTCATCGAGGGCGGGCTCCAGGACTTCAGCCTCAGCCGTGCGGGCCAGCGCTGGGGGGTGCCGATCCCGTGGGACGAGGAGCAGGTCGTCTACGTCTGGGTCGATGCGCTGATCAACTATCTGAGCGCGCTTACGTACGCGCAAGAGGGCGAGGATCTGCGCGAACAGTTCTGGCCCGACGTCCGCCACTTGCTGGCGAAGGACATCTTGCGCTTCCACTGCGTCTTCTGGCCCGCGTTGCTGCTCGCGGCCGGTTACGACGTGCCGAAGCAGCTGTTCGTTCACGGGTACCTGCAGCTGGACGATCTGAAGATCTCGAAGTCGCTCGGCAACGTGATCGATCCGCTCGATCTCGTCGACCTCTACGGGAGCGACGCCGTCCGTTTCTGGGCAGTGCGCGCCGTGTCGTTCGGCCAGGACGGCAACGTCACGCTCGACAGCCTGCACGAACGCTATGACCGCGAGCTCGCGAACGAGCTGGGCAACCTCGTCTCGCGAACGACCGCGATGATCGCTCGCTACCGCGACGGTCGTATTCCGGAAGCGCGCGGCGAGTCGGCGCTCGCTCCGCAGCTCGACGCCGTTCGGCGCGAGGTTCCTGCGCGCCTGGATCTCTTCGACGTGAGCGGTGCCGTCGACGTGATCTGGCAGCTCGTGCGGGCGCTGAACCGCCACGTCGAGCAAACGCGACCGTGGGATCTCGCCAAGGACGACACTCGGTCGGCCGACCTCGACCAGGTCCTGTACGAGTTGGCGGACGGGCTCCGTGTCGCAACGATCGCGCTCGCGGCCTACCTGCCGAAGACTGCGCCGCAGATTCTCGAGGCGCTCCGGCAGCCGGCGGACCTCTCATGGACCAACGTCGAGGCAGGGCGCACCGCGCCCGCCGACGGCGTCGAGCCGGCCGCGCCGTTGTTCCCGCGTGTCGACGCGCCGACCGCCGCGGCGTGATCGACACGCACGCGCACCTCGACGCCCTCGACGATCCGGCGGGCGCGATCCTGCGCGCGCGCGAAGCCGGCGTCGAGCGGATCATCGCGATCGGCTCCGGCATCAGGTCCACGCGCGCGACGCTCGCAATCGCCGGCGGCGAGGACGGCGTGTCCGTTGCGGCCGGGGTGCATCCGCATCAGGCAGCCGACGGCGAGTCCGTCGACGAGCTCGCCGCCCTCGCCGACGGCAAGCTCGTCGCGATCGGCGAGATCGGGCTCGACTTCTACCGCGACTACGCGCCGCGCGAGGCGCAGCGCACCGTCTTCACCGATCAGCTTGGTCTCGCGCGCGAGCTCGGCAAGCCGGTGATCATCCACACCCGCGAAGCGGCCGACGAGACGGCTGCGCTGCTCACGGACTTCGATGGCACGGTCGTCATGCACTGCTTCTCGTCGCCCGAGCTGCTGCCCGTCGCGCTCGAGCGGGACTACTACGTCTCGTTCGCGGGCAACGTCACGTATCCGAAGGCGACGGAGCTGCGTGACGCCGCGGCGCAGGTCCCTGCCGACCGGATCCTCGCTGAGACCGACTGTCCGTACCTCGCGCCGCAACCGGTGCGCGGAAAGCGGAACGAGCCGGCGTACGTCATTCACACGGTCGCGACTCTGGCCGAGACCCGCGGCGAAGCCATCGACGAGCTCGCGCGCCGCATCGACGCAAACGCCGCGGCCGCGTTCGGGCTGTCGTGAGCGTTCGCGCGAAGAAGGAGCTCGGGCAGCACTTCCTCGTCGACGAGAACATCCTGGGCGTCATCGGACGTCTCGCTGAGCTGCGTAGCGACGACGTCGTGCTCGAAGTGGGTCCCGGGCTCGGTGTTCTGACGACGTATCTCGCCGACCGGGTGCTGAGGGTGCACGCCGTCGAGCTGGATCAGTCGCTCCGGCCGCAGCTCGCCGAGCTGGACGCTCGCCCGAACGTCGAGCTGGTCTTCGGGGACGCGTTGAGGGTCGACCTTGGACAGGCCGCGCCCGGAGCGACGAAGCTCGTCGCAAATCTGCCGTACAACGTCGCGACGCCGCTGGTCGTGGAGAGCCTCGACGGCCTGCCGCAGATCGAGCTGTGGTGCGTGATGGTGCAGCGGGAGGTCGCCGAGCGCTTCTTCGCCAAGCCGTCGACGAAGGCGTACGGGGCCGTTTCGGTCTTGATCCAGCTCGTCGCCGAGCGTGTCGGTTTTCATCCCGTGTCTCCGAACGTCTTCCGGCCGCGGCCGAACGTCGACTCGGCGATCGTCGCGTTTCGTCGCACCGGGCTGCCGCCGGACTTCGCATATGTGAAGAGCATCGTCGAGGCGTCGTTCGCGCACCGCCGGAAGAAGCTCGCGAACTCGCTCCAGCTCTCGGGCGTGGACGTTTCCGGTGTCGACGTGCCCGACGTGCGTGCGGAAGAGCTCGCGCCGGAGCAATTCCTCGAGTTGGCGGAACGGCTGCGGTGAAGCGCGCGCCGGCGGCCGCGAAGATCAATCTCGCGCTAGTCGTCGGGCCGCAGCGCGGCGACGGCCGGCACGAGCTCGTCACGGTCTACCAGCGGGTTGCACTCAGCGATCGGCTCGCCGTCGACCGGTCGCCGACGCTGTACGTCGAGGGCTTCAGCGGCGACACCCTCGTCCGGAACGCACTCGAGGCGCTGTCAGACGGTTCGAGCTTCAGCGCGCACATCCGCAAACGGATCCCAGTTGCAGCCGGTCTCGGCGGCGGCAGCTCCGACGCGGCGACGGCGCTCCGACTCGCAAACGAGCTGCGCGACGAGGAGCTCAGCGCCGACGAGCTGCACACGCTCGCACGCGACCTTGGCGCAGACATCCCGTACTTCCTGGTCGACGGCCCACAGCTCGGCGGCGGCGACGGCACTGACCTCACGCCGCTCGAGCTGCCTCAGGACTATTGGATCGTCCTCGTCCTGCCGCACTCCGCGGAAAAGTCGTCGACCGGCGACGTCTTCGCGGCGTTCGACGCTCGACGCGGCGAGCAGGGATACGAGGAACGGCGTGCACAGCTGCTCACTGCACTCGAAACCGTCAAGCGACCGCGCGACCTCGCTGCGCTGCCGCCGAACGACCTTGCGAGCTCGCCGCTCGCAGACGAGCTGCTGCGGCTCGGCGCCTTCCGCGCAGACGTTACGGGTGCGGGCCCGACCGTATACGGGCTCTTCCTACACGGTTCAGCGGCGCGCGCGGCTCAACGCCGAATTTCCCCTAAAGGGCGCACGTGGCTGACGGCGCCCGCTTGGTACCGTTGAGTCGTGGCCACCACGCAGCCGATGATCGAAGCCGGCAGCACGCGCGGTGGCCGCTGGTTGCGCCAACGGCGCCTACGAATCGCGCTTTGGGTGGCGGTGATCGAAGGCATCGTCGTCGCCGCGACGCCCGACCTCTCGCGGTGGACGGTGCTCGTCATCGGCGTCATCGTGCTCGCGTTCTACGTGCTCGCAGGACGGAACATGAGCTGGGACGTGGGACGCCATCTCTCGTGGCTGGCGGCCGCGTCGCAAGCCATGGCGATTCTCGTCGTGATCTTCTTCTTCATCTTCGAGTGGATCGCGATCGCGGCGATCGTGGGCCTCGCGATCTTCGCGCTCATCTACCTCTTCTCGGATCACAAGCGCGCCTGAGGTTTCCCGTCGTGGGACGTACCCGTCGTGGGACGTACCCTTCCGTTCGGTGGGGCGTAGCCAAGTGGTAAGGCAGCGGGTTTTGGTCCCGCGATCCCAGGTTCGAATCCTGGCGCCCCAGTCATCTGCCGTGGGCTTCCCGGCCGGAAGTGCGCCGCGTAAGCGTGCCGCACTTGCGGCCGCAGAGCGGGTTTTGGTCCCGCGATCCCAGGTTCGAATCCTGGCGCCCCGGTCATCTGCCGTGGGTTTCCCGGCCGGAAGTGCGCCGCGTAAGCGTGCCGCACTTGCGGCCGCCGAGCGGGTTTTGGTCCCGCGATCCCAGGTTCGAATCCTGGCGCCCCAGTCATCTGCCGGGGGCTTCCCGGCCGGAAGTGCGCCGCGGGAGC
>JBJMJL010000154.1:0-17605 GCA_045806365.1 Gaiellaceae bacterium | reverse complement strand
CCGCGCCAGTCGAGCGTGACCGCGGTCGGCCCGTTGAACGTGTAGTGCACTTCGGAGGCGGAGCCGACGGCCGCTGTCGTGCGCGCTGCGGCCGCCTTGTTGAAGCGCCGTAGCGTTGCGAGCAACGCCGGACGGTCCGGCAGCTCGTTCCCGGACCACTCCCACGCGAACGTCATGAGTGCCGACGCCCGCGACGCGGTCCAGATCGAAAGCAGGCGGCGCTCTTCCGCGACCGTCGGCCAGCGCCAGGTCCGGTCGGCGAATGCCTGCACGACTCCCCAGTAGGGCACGCGCGCGGCGTTGGCGGCGCGCACGACGCGTCGTACCCATGCGTAGTTACATGCGCGCGCGCGATAGCACGGGTACGGATCGAACGCAAGACGATCTGCCGCCCCGCGCCACAGCGGAATCTGCTTGAGGGTCGCCGCGTCGGAGTTCGAGTCGACGACCATGACGGTCACCTTGCCGGGGCTCAGCCTGTGGATCAGCTCCTTCCTTGCGCGGTGTTGCGCGGGCGCGCCCGGGCAGGCGAACGGATCGGCCTCGTCGGAGAAGAGAAAGCCATAGATGCGCGGGTCGCGTGCCGTGCCCGCGAGCAGTTGCGCGAGCTCGGAGTCGGATCGTTCCCACGCGCAGCTGGAGTTGTCGTAATCGCCGAGCCACATCAAGCCGCGTGTGCGGCGCGGCAGCGCGTCGGCTTCTTCCTTCGAGCTGACGTCCAGAAGGTTCCAGCCGGCCGCCGCGGCCGCGGCCTGGCTGTCGCCTGAATTGAAGACATACCGCAGGGCCGGCCGGTGCGTCGCCGCACCTCGGTTCGGCAGCGCGCCGGAGGCGGAGCCCAGCCCTCCCCCGAAGGCGAGCAGCACAAGCGCCGTCCCGATGCAGATTTCAGTAGGTTTTAACCGAAAGTACAGCGAGAATCTCCCATTATTTGCACCAGCAGGCTAGGTGCGATACAACTCCTGTGCGGCACCACCCTCCAAGCGGACGAAAGGCGGCCCTTTCGATGAGGGAATTAGAGGATAGAACGGCGGTCATCCTTGATGGCCACCCATTGTGGGTCGAGGCGCTCACGCGTCTGTTGACCGAGTTGAAAGTCAAGGTGGTGGGGGCGACGGCCTCGCCTGTCGAGGCGCTCGATCTGATCGCCGAGCACGAGCCTGCCCTCTTCATCGCAGAGTACGACGCGCTGGAACGGTCCGACGAAGGACTTGGACTGCTCCGGCAGGCGGGCTCGCGCGACGCGGACCTGTACTCCGTCGTGCTCGCCACGCACGACGATCCGGCCCGCATCGAAGATGCGTTCGTGGCCGGAGCGTCCATGTACTGCGTCAAGACCGCAGCCACCGAGGACCTGGCGTCAGCCATTCGCCAGGCCTTTCAGCGGTCGATCTACCACGCCGGTGTTCGTCGGCGGTCCGAGCCGACCGTCATCGCCGTCGCTTCCGAGCCTGCGCCGGCGCTGACGAAGCGGGAGATCGAGATCCTGCGGCTCGTAGCCGAGGGACACTCGAACTCGCAGCTGGCGCAGATGCTGTGGGTCACGGAACAAACGGTGAAGTTCCATCTGTCGAACATCTACCGGAAGCTCGACGTCGCGAACAGGACCGAGGCGAGTCGGTGGGCGCAGCGGCACGGCCTGTTGGTCGAGACGCCCGCGCAGTCGGCGGCCTAGTCGACCTAGAGGATCGGCGGCCGTCTCCCGACCAATCGGAGGCGGCCGCTCTCTCCGGATTGTTCTACGCCGGCGAGCGCTGTTCACCCCTCGAAAGGGGGACTCGGAGCGAGCGGCAAGTCAACGGGGCGGGCAGCCTCGTTTGGCCTTCGAGGTGCCCGCCCCGCGCCCAGTCGAAAGGGACCGAGCACGACGCCCGGTGTCGCGACCGGGCCGCAACGGGTTGCGGCCACCCGTCGCTCTGCCAACGCTACGCCTTCGGCGCGCGCGAACCTACTGGCCGTTTAGGCAGGAAGCCTGGCGTCAGGCCGCGACACTGTGCCGGGACAGCACGCGTTCGGCGATCTGGACGGCGTTGAGCGCCGCACCCTTGCGGAGGTTGTCGCAGGCGATGAAGAGCACGAGCCCGTTCGCAGCTGTCTCGTCCTTGCGTACGCGCCCGACGAGCACGTCGTCGATCCCGACCGCGTCGGACGGGCGTGGGACGTCTTCGAGACGGACACCCGGGGCGGCGTCCAGCACGCGACGCGCGTCGTCCACTGAAAGCGCTTCCTCGGTCTCCACCCAGACCGCCTCCGTATGGCCGATCAGCACCGGCACGCGCACGCAGGTCACGGAGATGGGCAGCTGGGGAAGCTCGAGGATCTTGCGCGTCTCGGCGCGGAGCTTGGCTTCCTCCTCGAAGTCGACGCCGTCGAAGTCCCAGTCCATGTCGAGGTGCGCCTCGGCAGGCTGCGTCGCGCGCAGCTCGTCCATGCGATGCGCACCGGCGCCCGACATCGACTGGTACGTGCTCATGCGCACACGGGCAAGGCCCGCTGCCTCGTAGAGCGGCTTGAGCGCCATCGTCAGCGGGATCGTGCAGCAGTTGGGGTTCGCGATCACCCCGCTGTGCTCGGTCGCACGCTCGCCGTTGACCTCGGGCACGACGAGCGGCACGCCGTCCTGAAGCCGATACGCGGACGACTTGTCGACGGCGACCGCGCCGCCGCGTACCGCCTGGGGGACGAGCTCCCGCGAAAGCGACGTGCCGACGGAGAAGAGGCAGACGTCGAGCTCGCCGGCGGCGAGGACATCGGGTGTCGCCTCTTCGACGCGGACGCCGTCGAGGTCGGCCCCGGCCGACCGCGCCGAGGCGAAGGCGCGGATGTTGGTGTAGCCGCGCTCGCGCAGCAACGCGAGCGTCACCGGCCCGACCGCCCCCGTCGCGCAGACAACTCCGATACGGGCCGATCTATCCAAGCTCGAACGCCTCGTGCAGCGCCTGCACAGCGCGGTCGACGTCGGCGCTGGGGACGTGGCACGCGATCTTGACCGGCGAGGTCGAGATGACGGGCGCTTCGATGCCCGCCGCCTCGAGCGTGGCGAACGTCTTGGCGGCGACGCCGGGGTGGCTCTTCATGCCGGCGCCGACGAGGGAGACCTTGCCGAGGTCGTCGCGTGCCGACCACTCGACGCCGAGACGGTCGAGCGCGCGCTCGGCGTCGGGACGATCCTCCACCGGAGCAGAGAAGACGATCTCGTCGCCCGTCTGCACGATCGTGTCGACGTTGATGCTGGCCTCGGCCAGCGCGCCGAAGAGCTGCGCGGGCTTCGCGCCCGCGACGCGGTAGACCGTCTCCTCCCGCTGGTGCACGACTCCTGAGATCAGCGCCTTCTCGAGCATCGTCTCGTCCTCTTCGCGGATCCACGTCCCGTCCGCATCGTTGAAGGCCGAGCGGACGTGCAGTCGCACATTGTGGCTGCGCGCGACCTCGATCGAGCGGGTCGCCATGACACGCGCGCCGGAGGAGGCCATCTCGAGCATCTCCTCGTAGCTGAGCACGTCGAGCTTGCGCGCGCCGGCGACGAGCCGCGGGTCTGCGGTGTAGACGCCGTCGACGTCCGTGTACACCTCGCAAACGTCTGCGCCGAGGGCCGCGGCGAGCGCGACCGCCGTCGTGTCCGAGCCCCCGCGGCCGAGCGTGGTGACGTCGAACGAGTCGGCCGAGACGCCCTGAAAGCCGGCGACGAGGACGATCCTGCCCTGATCGAGCGCCTCGTGGATCCGCCGGGCGCGGACGTCGACGATCTTGGCCTTCCCGTGGACCGTGTCCGTGACGATGCCCGCCTGGGACCCCGTCAGCGAGATCGCCTCCTGCCCGAGGTCGTGGATCGCCATTGCCGCGAGCGCGCACGAGATCCGCTCGCCGACCGAGATCAGCATGTCCAGCTCCCGGGGCTCCGGTCGAGCGGAGACCTGGCGGGCGAGGTCGAGGAGCTCGTCGGTCGTGCTGCCCATCGCGGAGAGGACGGCGACGACGCGGGCGCCGCGTTCACGCGCGGCGACGAGCCGCCGCGCGACGTTCTTCAGCTTCTCCGAGTCGGCGACCGACGTGCCGCCGAACTTCATGACGACGGTGCCGGCCTCCGCTGCGACCGTGCCGTGGGCGATTGCAGGGACGGGCTCGAAGTCCGTCGTGGACACGTCGACAGTCTAGGGACGGCTGCGGCGGGGGAAGCTACGTGCGGCGCGACGACGTGCCGACCCGAACGGGCTGCGGCTCGGCCACGAACGGCCGTCCGCGTGGGAAGACCGGTGTCTTCACCTGCTTTTGCTGGTCACATGCAAGGCACCTCTCGCTGAGCGTGAGCGTGCCGCATCCGGGCGTGGCGCAGCGGCGAATCACCGGGCCTCCGCCGCAGGCGCGGAGTCGACGAGAACCGCGCCCACGTCCGGATGCATCTCGCGCCAGACGCGGAGGTAGGCGTCGAGCTCCATCCGCAAATAGGCAAAGTCGACGTGCGGCCGCTCCGGCGGCGTGGCCTCGACGACGGCATGGCCGTAGACGTCGGCCTGACAGCCGCAGCGCCGGAGGTAGGCGACGAGGTCGCCGATCGGTTCGGAGTTGCTCAACAGGATCTTCATGGCCGCAAGTGCGAGGCCGGAATCGCCGCAGGCCTCGCCCGGGGAGGTTTACACAGGCGACCGGGGCAGTTCAATCCCTCGATCGGTGAGGGTCTTGCTACATCTCCCGCCGACCGGCCAGGGCCCGGCCGAGGGTGACCTCGTCGGCGTACTCGAGGTCGCCGCCGACGGGCAGCCCGCTGGCGAGGCGCGTCACGCGGACGCGGCCGCGGAGCCGGTCGGCGAGGTACCCGGCCGTCGCTTCGCCGGTCATGTTCGGGTTGGTGGCGAGGACGACCTCCTGAACGCCGTTGCGTTCGACGCGTCCGATCAGCTCGTCGATGCGCAGATGCTCGGGCTCGACGCCGTCCAGCGGCGAGAGCGCGCCTCCGAGGACGTGGTAGAGGCCTCGAAACTCGCTCGTTCGCTCGACGGAGATCAGGTCGACCGGCTGCTCGACCACGCAAATCGTCGTGTGGTCACGCCGGGCGTCGCGGCAGATCGCGCAGACCTCTTCCTCGGTGAGGTTGCCGCAGACGTTGCAGAACCGCACGCGCTCCTTGACCGTCTCGATCGCTTCGGCGAGCGCCAGTGCCTCCTCCTTCGGACGCTGTAGCAGGTGGAACGCGAGGCGGTGCGCCGTCCGCGTGCCCACACCCGGCAGGCGGGAGAGCTGAGCGACGAGGTTTTCCACGGCAGGGCTGAGCACGGACCCATTGTGCCGACATGGCCCGGACTGCCACTCCCGCCGGGTCGTAGGGTCGGGCGGGCGCGGCACGCGGGGAAGCGTTGCCGCGCCGGCTCCGAGAAGGTGCACCTCTCGCGGCAGTGCGGCCACCATCGCGAGCGTCCGGAACGTACGCAAGCCTTTTTCGAACTTCAACTCCCCAACCCTGCAAATTGCGCGAACTTCCGCCGGCCGTCCACAGCTCGAGCAGCCGGTTCACAGGGACTGTTGAAGGTCCTGTGGACGGTCCCGTCGAAAGCCGCCGCGATATGTCCCGCATCAGCGAAGTCGCGCTCTTCACGGCCGACGTCTCGCGGCTGGCCGACTTCTACGAGCGTCTGCTCGGCCGGCCCGCCGACAGCCGCTCCCACGCCCATGCGAGCTTCGACCTCGAGGGCACCGTGCTTTTCATCCACGTCGCAGGCGACGGCGTCGAAGGCGCTCCGAACGAGGACCACGTCGCGTTCGCGCTCGACCAGGACGCGGCGGCCGAACGGGCACGCGAAGGCGGCGCCGAAGTGGTCGGGCCGCGCGAGTTCTACTGGGGACGGTCGGCGTACGTGCGCGACCCGGACGGCCGCGCGCTCGAGCTTCAGCCCGAGAGCTGACGCAGGCGCTCGCCCACGCTCGGGTGGTCGGCGATCACGCGCTCGAGGTCCGTGCGCGCAATCGCCAGGCAGCGCACGTCGGTGAGCGCGCGCACGCGAGCAGTGCGTTCTCCTTCGCCGCCGAGCAGCGAGCGCTCGCCGAAGACGTCGCCGGGCCCGAGCTCGCGCCGCCCCTCGGGCGCCTCGACGATCGCCTGGCCTTCCTCGAGGACGAAGAGGCCTGATCCGGGACGCCCGCGCTCGATCAGCGCCTGCCCGGCGGGTGCGCCGAATTCGCTCGTAGACGATGCAAGGAGGTCGATCTCGTCGTCGTCGAGGTCGGCGAACAGCGGAACCGCCCGCAGCCGCTCGTTCAAGTCACTGACCGAGGCCGGGGAGGCCGAGCCCGCCGAGCGCGCCGCCGGCGAGCCCGCCGAGCTTCGCCTCCTGCAGGCTCTTCGCGGAGCGGATCGCCTCGTTGACGGCTGCGAGCACCATGTCGGCGAGCAGGTCGGGATCGTCTGGATCGATGGCCTTCGGGTCGATCTTGATCTGCTTGATCTCGCCCGCGCCGTTGGCCGTCACGGTGACCATCCCGCCGCCGGCGCTCGACTCCACCGTCTCGTTCTCGAGCTCGCTCTGCGCCTTCTGCATGTCCTCCTGCATCTGTCCCATCTGCTGCAGGAGCTTGTTCATGTCCATGCCCATGTCAGTCCTCTCGTTCGCGCGCGTCGAATGTGTCCTTCACCAGTTCGAGAATCTTCTCCTCGCCGGCCGGCTCGTCCGCCTCTTCGGCGTCTTCCGCGCGCGCTTCGCCCTCGGCGAACGCGAGGCCGAGGTGGCGACCGGTCACCTCGTACAACGCCTCCTCGAGCAGCGTTGCGTTCTTCGGCTCCTCGGCGAGCTGCCGGTGGAACGACGCGGTCGCCGGGAACTCCACCGTCAGCGTGTCGTCGGCAAGCCCGGCTGGATGCGCCTCGCGCAGCACCGACGCGGCAGGAATCGACCGCTCCTCGACCGCCGGCAAGATCGTGCGTTGCCACGCCTCCTGCAACTGCTCGAGCTCGAGCGACGGTGGCGCCGCGAGGCTTTCGTCACGCTTTCGCTGCACTTCCGGTTCCGTGCCCGGCACCGGCTCATGCACCGGTTGGACATGGCCGCGTGTTTCGAGCTGCTCCAGCCGGTACGAGAGCGACTCGCGTGACAGGTCGGCGCCGGGGCGCGTCACCCTCACGAGCGCGAGCTCGAGCGGCAGCCGCGGGTCGCCGCCCTGCCGCATGTCCTCGACCGCGACCGCGAGCAGGTCGATCAGGCGGATCACCGTCGCCTCGCCGAGCTGGTTCGCCTGAGCACGCAGCCGTTCCCGTGTCTCCTGGGTGACGGGAAGGGTGTCCGGCACCTCGCCCATGTGCTGCACCAGCATCAGGTGGCGCAGGTGCTCGAGCAGGTCGAGCACGAGCCGCCCGAGGTCCTGTCCCTGCTCGGCGAGCTCCTCGAGGAACGTCAGCGCGCCTGCGGTGTCGCGATCCACGACGAGGTCGCAGATGCGAAACAGCGCGTCCTCCTCGACCGCGCCGAGCAGCTGCAGCACCGACTGCACGCTGACGTCGTTCTCCGTCGCCGACGCGAGCTGGTCGAGCGTCGAGACCGCGTCGCGGAACGACCCGCGCGCACCGCGCGCGACGAGCGCGAGCGCCTGATCCGGCGCCTGAATTCCCTCGCCGTCGGCGACGCGGCGCAGATAACGCACGAGCTCCGGCAGGCGCGGCCGTGCGAACACGAATGTCTGGCAGCGCGACCGCACGGTCGGGAGCACCTTCGAGAGGTCGGTCGTGCAGAAGACGAAGACGAGGTGCGGCGGCGGCTCCTCGATCAGCTTCAACAGTGCATTCCACGCCGCATCGGTCAGCTGGTGCGCCTCGTCGAGGATGTAGACCTTGTAGCGCCCCTCCGCCGGCTGCAGGACGACTCGTTCGCGGATCTCGCGGATGTCGTCGATGCCGCGCTGTGAGGCCGCATCCATCTCGATCACGTCGAGCGACGTGCCGCTGGCGATCGTCACGCACGGGTTGCAGACCTTGTCCGGGCTCGGCGTGGGGCCCTGCACGCAGTTGAGGCCTTTCGCGAGGATGCGCGCGAGCGACGTCTTGCCGGTGCCGCGGGGGCCTGCGAACAGATACGCCTGGCGGACCTGGCCGGAAGAGATCGCGTTCTTCAGCGTGCGCACGATCGCTTCCTGTCCGACGACGTCGTCGAAGTCCTGCGGACGGTACTTCCGGTAGAGCGCGGCCACTCCGAGCGATCTTACTGGCCGGTCCGGCGCCTTACTCGCTATGTCAAACCGCGCGCTAGACGGAGCCGCTGAACGTGTCGCAGGCTGCGGGCTTGCCGTTCTCGTAGCCGCGCGAGAACCAGCGCCGGCGTTGCTCGGACGACCCGTGTGTCCAGGTCTCCGGGTTGACCTGCCCCTGCGTCGTCTGCTGGATGCGGTCGTCGCCGATCGCTGCGGCGGCATCGAGACCGCTGTTGATGTCAGCTTGGGTCAGTTCTTCGACGAGCCCCGTCTCGACCGCGTGCTTCGCCCAGACGCCGGCGTAGCAATCCGCCTGCAGCTCGGATCGCACGGCGTTGCTCTCGGGGCCTTGCTGTTCCCCACGAATCTGATCGAGCACGCCGAGCTGGTCCTGCACGTGGTGTCCGTACTCGTGGGCGAGCACGTACGCCTGCACGAACGGCGTGACCTCGACGCCGAAGCGCGACTGCAGCTCGTCGAAGAAGCCGAGGTCGATGTAGACGAGGTCGTCCTCGGGGCAGTAGAACGGCCCGACCTGCGAGCTCGCGAAGCCGCAGCCGGTCTGCGCCTGGTCGGTGAAGAAGACCGTGTCGACGTACTGGTACTGACGGTTGCTGCGCTGAAAGACGCCGTCCCAGAATTTCTGCACGGAGTTGACGACGGCGACGACGCGGCAATCGTCGCGCTCGTTCGCGTCCTGGCCCGTCTTGCACTCCGCCGAGACGTCGGTGGGTGTGTCGCCCTGGCCGACCTGCTGCTGATCGAGCGGCGCGAGCTGGCCGAGGCCGCCGCCGCCGTTGGAGAGGACGGAGAGCAGGACCCAGACGATGATCGCGACGATTCCGAGCCCGCCGCCGCCCAGCGCGACGCCGCCGGGTGCGCCCATGCGGCGGCCGCGCAGGTCGGTGACCTGCCCGGTGTCGAGCGGTGCGTTGCGTCGGAAGCGCATCCCGGGAGTGTTTGCCGAGCGCGCCCGGCCGAAAACGCCGCTTTGGACCGGTACCATCGTCCGGCCGCGGCGGTGGGAGTGTGTGAACCGCGTCAGGGCCGGGAGGCAGCAGCGCTAAGCATTCCTTCCAGGCGCCGCGGTTTATCTCCCGCAAGGCGTGCAACGGCGAGGGAGGCCGCCCCGAAAGGCGGCCTCGCCATCGCTCCCTCAGACGTGTAGCGAAGCGGGAGCTGTCGGTGCGTGTTGAGGCTCGTCGCCTCCGCCGTCGAACCGGAACGGCGGATACTCGTCTGTCATCAACGCTGCGTATGCGACTACGCGCAGTACCCAGCGGTTCAAGCCGACGATGAAGTCGAACAACCCGCGCGGATAGCGCCCGGTGAAAAGCAGGGCCACGGCGGCGACCAGGGTGAGCAATCCGATCAGCCCAGACCACGGCGACGTGAAATGCCACATCCCGATCTGGTCTATCCAGTAGGCACCGCCGCCGACGAACACGCCGATGATCAGCAAGTGCGGAAACGCGAGCACGAGCCGTGCGAACGCAGTGAGCCGAGATTGCTCACCGGGATACGTCACGTCCAGGGTTGCTGGGTAGTCGGGCTCCGCATCGAGCGAGAACGGTGGGTACCGATCCGTCCCCAACGCGCCGTACGAGTAGTACGAAACGCGCCACGTCCAGCGAAGGACTCCGAGATTGAACTCGAAGATCGAACGTGGGTAGCGGCCTGTGATCAGAACGGCGAACCACGCGACGACCGTCATGACCACGAATGCAGCCCAAAGCAGCGCGAGCACGATCAGGTGCGGGATTGCGAGCAGCCACTTGACGAGCCACAAGCCGCGACTGAGCGGTTCGTCGAGCCGTGCCGTCAGGACCGCCGGATACGTACCAGCCGCCCCGGTGGTCGGGAGCGAGGTCTCCGCCTTCTGCGCGTCTGCGCCGACGGGCGCGTTTCCGTCGCGCCGGCGTCCGCCCCGCACAATCAGGAACACGGCGAGTGCGAGCATCGCTGCACCGAACGCGAGTAGTCCGGCTGTGAATCGGCCGAGGTAGCTAACGCCGAATCCGAGTTTCACGTCGGCAGCGACGTGCCTCGAGCCATCGGCGTTCATGAGCACGACCGTCCAATCGCCGTCCCGGACTTTCCAGGTGAGTGGCGCGGAGCCCGTCGTAGAGGCCGCCCAGATTCCTGCGGTGACCGGTGGGGTGGGTCGCTTCGCTCCGGCAAAGGAGTCGTACTCCTGATCCGACGTCGCAACGGTGTAGTCGCGGAGCTTCGAGTGCGCGACGTTCGCGAGATATGCAGCTACGTCGCGGTCGCGTGCGACTCCGACGAAGAGCGGGCGGCCTGTCTCGCTGCGGGCATCGATTCTGACTCGCAGCAGCTTCCCGTCGTCGGCGAAGGCTGGCACGTGGTGAACGCTCACCCCGTCCTGCGTGACCGCGTACGAGTCAGTCGCGACACGGTGGCCGGCTTGAGTGAAGAGCCCGGAGGAGTCGCGCTGCGTCTGGTCAGCCCAGAGCACAGTGCCTCCCGCGGCAAGCGACGCGAGGGCGATCAAGCCCACGATGCTCCCCAGGACGATGAGGGCGACACGCCGGGGTGCGCCGCGCCGCTCCGTTGGATTTACAGACACTTCGATTCTCTCCTTAGGTTGACCTCTCGACCCTCGCAGGGACGGCGAGCAAGATTCGCGTGCTAACACCACGATTCTCAGTACGGGTGGCCGGTGTCTTGGACCTCCGTGGCCCGCCTCGCCTCGCACTGGACAACGTCCAACGGGGTGATGCCTGGCTAAGCTACGAGCCGCTTAGTCAGTGCCTCTCGGGCGCATAGCTCAGCGGGAGAGCGCCCGCTTCACACGCGGGAGGTCCCTGGTTCGATCCCAGGTGCGCCCATCGTCCTCGCCACGCGGCTCTAGCTTTGACCGAGCAGCGCGCGCTTCATACGATCGCGCCATGAGGTCGTTGCTAGCGATCGCCGCCGGTGCCGTGATCCTCGTGACCGGCTGCGGCGGATCGAACCGTCTTTCGGCGGATGCGTACCGCGCCAAGCTCCACGAGATCAACGGCGAAGTCAGCAAGACCGAGGGTCGCGCGGAGGCGACCGTCGTCAAAGCGCGTAGCGTCGAGGAGATGGTTCGGGCGCTGGCCCAACTGGCTCGTGCTCATGACCGCATCGGCGACGAGGTTGCCGCTCTGAAGCCGCCCAAGCGGGCGGAGGCTGCGAACGACCTCTTCGTGCGCGGTTCCCACGATGTCGCGGACGAGATTCGTGCGCTGCTGCCTCGGCTGTCGCTGCTCGAGTCACCGCGCAAGGCGCAGGCGCTCCTGGGTCGACTCGGCGACTCGAAAGGTGGCAAGGAACTCGATCGGGCGATCGCTGAGTGGCAGCAGAAGGGGTATTAGGCGGGCACGCAGACGGCGAGTCCGTCCGTGTGTCGCGCTCGGGATAGTCTCGCTTGATGGCGTCCCCGCCGATCATCCTGGTGCCCGGCTTCTGGCTCGGCGCGTGGGCGTGGGACGACGTCGCCGCGGCACTCCGCGCGGACGGACACGACGTCAGCGCAGTCACGCTCCCAGGGCTCGAGTCGGCGGATGCGGATCGCGCGAGCATCACGCTGTCCGACCACGTCGACGCGATTTGCGACGCGGTGAATGCGGCGGCGGCTCCCGTCGTTCTCGCCGTGCACAGCGGCGCCGGCGCCTCCGGCTATGCGGCCAGTGACCGCGTGCCGGACAAGATCGCGCACATGGTGTACGTCGACTCCGGTCCCGCCACGGCGCCGTTGCAGCCCGACTTCGAAGGCGACGAGTTCCCACTGCCGTCGTGGGAAGAGCTCGACGAGAACCTCGACGGCATCAGCGAGCAGCAGCTCCGAGCGTTCCGGGAACGCGCTGTGCCCGAGCCGGCCGGTGCGATGCGTGAGGGAGCGCAGCTCGGGAATGATGCGCGGCTCGACATCCCGACGACGGCCATCTGCACGGCGTTCACATCCGAGCAGTACAAGGCTGCCGTGGCGGAGGGCCAGACGTGGCTCGGCGGCTTCGCCGACTTGCGCGACGTCACGTGGGTCGACCTACCCACGAGCCATTGGCCGATGTGGTCGCGGCCGCAGGAGCTGGCGAAGATCATCGGCGACGTGGCCGACCGCGCGGCTGCCGCCTAGGCCGTCAACTGCTGCGCCCAGCCGTGCCAGTAGGCGGCGATCTCTGACTTCTGCCTGACGACGGCGTCCGGTGACGGAGGCGCCGGCCAGAACGACACGGCGTACGCGTCGATCGGCTCTTCGTCCTCGAGCACCGTGTCGGCCTCGCGCGCCGCATCCATCCCTCGTGCCTGGTAGCGCACGCGATACGGCTCGGTCGCCAGCGGAAGCTCGCACACGAGCGTCCCATCCCAGTCGACGAGCTGCGCGCCGTCAGCCGCAGGAGTGAACGTCACCTCGACGCACTCCTCCCAGGACGCGTCGAGTGCAGGCTCTTCGTCGAGAACGTCCAACTTGAAGCGGACCTGACCCGTGTGCAGACCTGTGATCAGCAACAGCATCCCAGGGTGCGCAGCGCCGAGCAGACCGTTGGTCTGACCGCGAAAGCACACGTGCATGTCGCCCATCTCGTACGTGTCGCCGCTGAACACGTACGCCTGCCCGTAGTGCACGTGGAGCTTCCCGTCGAGCAGCGTCGCCACGGCGCGAACTCTAAGGCCGCTAAGTTGCCGTCAACGTGATCCGCCTTGCCGTCCTGCTCCTGGCGATCCAGCCGTTCCATTCCTCGGCTGCGCCGCTGTCGCCGCAAGTGCGCGCGGAGCTGAACGGCCCGTTCTGGCGCGCCGCGTGCCCGGTCTCGCTGTCGAACCTGCGCGTGTTGACCGTGACGCACTGGGGGTTCGACGGCCACGTGTACGACGGCCAACTCATAGTCAACCGCAGAGCCACGGCGCCGCTGGCGAAAGTCTTCCGCCGCCTCTACGAGCTGCGTTTCCGGATCCGCCATCTACAGCTCGACGACGCGTACGGCCCGAAGGCCGGCCGTCCCGTGGACGACGACATCTCCGGTTCGTTCGAGTGTCGCCAGGCCGTGCCGTCGCCGTGCTCCGGCGGCAAAGGAACCGGCACCTGGTCGATGCACGCCTACGGTCTCGCGGTCGACCTCAACCCGATCGAGAACCCGTACGTCGGGTGCGGCAGGACGAGTCATCGCACGAGCATCCCGTACCTGAACCGATCGCGGATCCGGCCCGGGATGGTCACGCCTGCGGTCGTGAAAGCCTTTGCGTCGGCGGGCTGGGGCTGGGGCGGTGCCTGGGCCGGCAACACGAAGGACTACATGCACTTCTCGTCGACCGGGCACTAGCGCGGTGCCGCAGCTCTTCCGGCTGCCGGCCGAGCTCGTGCCGAAGGTGCCCGCACCCGCGCGGAAGGTGCTGCGCGGCGCGTACCGCGGCTACGGCCGCGCGACCGCCGCGGCGCGGCCGCTGCCCAACTTCCTGATCCTCGGCGCGCAGAAGGCCGGCACGACGGCGCTGTATGCGTACCTGCGCTGGCACCCGCAGATCACGGGGCCGTCGTTCAAGGAGGTCAGCTTCTTCGACCGCCACTACGCGCGCGGCGAGCGCTGGTACCGCGCACACATGCCGGCGCGGCGGCGACCGTTCGTCGGCGAGGCCAGCCCGAGCTATCTCTTCCATCCGCTCGCGCCGCAGCGCGTCGCGCAACTGCTGCCGAACGCGCGGCTGATCGCGCTGCTGCGCAATCCCGTCGATCGCGCGTTCTCGCATTACCAGCACGAGGTGTCGCTCGGGCGCGAGCCGCTGACCTTCGAGCAGGCGATCGAACGCGAGGAGACGCGCATGCGCGGCGAGCTCGAGCGCATGCTCGCCGACCCTGCCTACTTCAGCGAGCCGTGGTGGAACTACACGTATGTCGCGCGCGGGCGCTATGCCGAGCAGCTCGCGCGCTGGTTCGAGGCGTTCCCGCGCGAGCAGCTGCTCGTCCTGCTCACGGAAGAGCTCGCACAGGACACGCCGGCCGCGTATCGCCGCGTCCTCGACTTCCTGGGTGTTGACCAGCACGCCCTCTCCTCGTATCCGCGCATCTTCGAGCGCGCCTACGAGCAGATGGACGCCGCCACGCGCGTGCGGCTCGAAGGCTCCTTCGCCGCGCCGAACGCGCGACTCGCGGAGCTGCTCCGGCGCGACCTTCCCTGGTGAACAAAGCAAGCCCCTCGTTTGAGGGCATGGCGCGCGCGGCGCTGGTCACTCGAACGAGGGAATCGCGCCGCCGGCTCCCCCGGAAGGGGGAGGCATGCCCCGCGCAGCCGCCACACAGTCCACTCAGGTGTTCGTGACTGCGGTTCGAGCGCGAAGGTGCTGAGCGAGAGGGAAGGGGAGATGGCAAGGAAAAGTTCAGTCAGGCGGGGCGCCGCGATCATCGCGGTGATTGCGGCCCTTGCTGCATTGGTCGGCCCTGGCACTGCGGCTGCGGCTTCGGCAAAGAAGACGTCTCCGGCGGCGGCACCCGTTGCCGTCGGGAGCATCATCGCCAGCTGGGTGGAAGACGCCAGCTGGGCCGAAGACGCCAGCTGGGCCGAGCAGTGATCTAGGCGTCATGCTCAAGCGCTGCGGCTCATAGCCCGATATCCCCGGCTATGAGCCGTGGCGTGGGTCTCATCTCGCTCCTCGCGGCGCTGGCGCTGGTCGGACTGCTCTGGTCGCAGAGCATGAGCAGCACCGGCCCGACGTCCGGGCGCGTGCGGCAGGCGCGCCACGACGCGAGCGCGGCGGTCAACCAGCTCAACTTCAGCTCGGCAGGGCGCGACCTCGAGCTCTTCTTCCAGGAGAACGCCACGTTCGTCGGCGCGACGCTTCCTCCGGCGTACGGCGTCACGCTCGTGCGCACCGACCCGACCTCCTATTGCATGCAGGCTCGCGCCGGCGGGCAGGTCGAGCACGTGGTCGGCCCCGGCGGCGCCGTCAGCGCCGGTCCCTGCTAGGGACAATCTCGATGTGACACTTCGGGGTGGCGGCGGCGTATGAAGGCCGTGAACGCGGTGACGACGTCGTGGCCGGGCCTGCACGTCGACCGGCCGTCTTTCGCGGCCGTCGTCGATTCGGAGCTCGACGCCGTACATCGCTACCTCCTCTTCCTCACCGGAAACCGCACGGTCGCCGAGGACCTGACCGGCGAGACGTTCGAGAAGGCGTTTCGCGCCTGGCGCCGGTTCGACCCACGGCGCGGGACGCCACGCGCGTGGCTCTGCCGGATCGCGCGCAGCGCCGCGCTCGACCACTTTCGCTCGGAGGAGCGCCGCCGACGGCGCGAGGAGCGGTACGCGCACGGAGCTGCGACCGTCGACGACGGCGAGCTGGGATCGAGTGCGCTGGAGGCGGCGCTCGCGCAGCTCTCGCCGGCGGAGCGTGAAGTCGTCGCGCTGCGCGTTCTGCTCGAGCTCGACGGCCCGACGGCCGCGCGCGTGCTCGGGATCAGTCCAACCGCATGCTCGACGCGCCTGAGCAGAGCCCTGAAACGACTCGAGGAGATGATGCGAGATGCCCGCGACTGACATCGACTTCGAACGCGAGTTCGCGGAGCTCGTGCGGGAGCTGCGGGCACTGCCGACGGCTGCACCCGGCTCGGTTCGCGAACGCGCGCGCGCACTCGGCGAGCCGGTGGAGCGGCGGACGATTCCCTGGCGCAAGTCCTTCCTGGTGCTCGCCCCGGCGTGCCTGTTCGCACTCTTCGCCGCAGCCGCCGTTCACGGCGTGCTCGAGTCCGGTGCGCCGAAGCAGCAGGCGCTCACGCACTGGGAAGCGGCGGGGGGCGCCGAAGCGCGTCTCAACCCGAGCACTGAGGTGAAGGATGCCGGTGCGCTTGCGTCGCCGCTGGTTCCACCTGCGTCTGGCCGGCATCAGGACTACGAGGCGTCGATCCGGTTGCGCGTGAAGGACCTCGACGCGCTGACGGATCGCACGAACGAGGCGATGCGGATCGTCAAGACGTACGGCGGCTTCGTTGCCTCCGTGACGCAGTCGACGCCGGCGGGTGCGCCCGGTGAGTCGGATCTCGTGCTGCGAGTCCCCGTGGCGCACGTCGAGCAGGCGCTTGTCCAGCTGAGCGAGCTCGGCACCGTGCTCGACCGTCAGCTTTCGATCGTCGACCTGGAAGCCGTGCTGCGACAGCAGCGGGAGCGGATCGTCCGGCTGAAGGTGTTCATCGCGCGCGCGACGGAGCAGTTGCAGGGTGATCTGCCTGCGGACGTTCGCCTGCGTCTCCAACTGCAGCTGCAGGACGCGCGGGCCGCTCTGGCGCAGTCAACTGGCGCCAACAAAGCGACGCTGCGGGAGGCCGCGCTGTCGCGGATCTCGTTGACGGTGACGACGCAGAAGGGAGAGACGCCGGTGGCGAAGAGCAGCTCGGGTCGCTTCCAGCGCGCCGTGCGCGAAGCGGGCTCGTTCCTCGCCGGCGCGGGCGCGGTCGCTTTGTTCCTGCTGATCGTGCTCAGCCCGCTGATCGTGCTCGCCCTCGCCGGCGCGCTCGGGCTGCGGGCGTACCGGAGAAGGGAAGAGCGGAGGCTGCTCGCCGCATAGGATCCCGGCCGTGATCGCCCTGTCGACGGGACATCAGGTCGGCCTCGCCGTCACCGCGGCTGTCTTCATCCTCTTTGCGCTCGCGTCGTCCTTCCTGTTCCCGCGGTATCGGCCGAACTACCCGGGCAACGGGCTGCTCGCGTTCGTCGTCGTGTCGTTCGTCTTCTTCTTCGGGATGCTCACGGCGGTCGAGGTTTTCGGCGCCGAGAGCGCTGAAGGGGGTGGCGAAGAGCACGTTGCCGAGACGGGCGCCGAGCAGCCGACGACGGTGCAGCGAACGACGACGCAACAGCAGCCATCGCAGCCGCAGCCGACGACGACCCAGGCGACGACGACGCAGTCGCAGCCCCCGCATGTCGTCAAGGTGACGGAGACGGAGTTCCAGATCGCGTTGCGCGGCTACGACGCAAAAGCCGGCCCCGTCACGTTCGTCGTGACGAACAAGGGCAAGATCCCGCACGACTTCGCCGTCAAAGGCGGCCCGAAGACGAAGCTCATCCAGTCCGGCGGCACCGCGAAGCTCAGCGTGACGCTCGAGCCCGGCAAGCAACACTTCTACTGCAGCGTCCCCGGTCACGAGCAGGCCGGCATGAAGGTCGACGTCACGGTTTCGTAGCTACCCTGTGCTGTTCGTCGGAGGGGTGGCAGAGCGGTCGAATGCGGCGGTCTCGAAAACCGTTATCCGTCGTTAGGCGGATCGAGGGTTCAAATCCCTCCCCCTCCGCTTAACCAGGCTGAACGCCGCTTAGCCAGCGGGATTCGGCTCGCAAACGACGTGCTCTCCGTGATCCGTTTAAGCCCGCCTGAATCCGCTGGCTCGCGGTACCGACTGGCGCACAACTGGCGCGCGCTCAGACCCTAACGCGACACGACGCGAGCGACGTCACACGTGCCT
>JBJMJL010000153.1:0-28563 GCA_045806365.1 Gaiellaceae bacterium | reverse complement strand
GATCGGGCTGACGGTCGTCGTGATGGCGGCCGCGATCGCGTACGCATTCTGGGCCGGCCAGGAACGGACGCGCGCCTACATGGGACTGATGCTGTTCCTGACGGGCGCGATCGTCGGCGTGTTCGTCGCGCAGGATCTCCTCCTCTTCTACGCGTTCTTCGAGGCGATGCTGATCCCGCTGTACGTGCTCGTCGGTGTGTGGGGCGGCCCGGGACGGATGGGCGCGACGCTGAAGTTCGTGCTCTACACCATGGCCGGCTCGCTGCTGATGCTCGCGGCGATCGTCGTCTACGGGCTCTCGGAGCACACCTTCGACCTGCTCAAGCTCGGACAGAGCTCGAGCCAATGGGTCTTCCTCGGCTTCGTCGCGGCATTTGCGATCAAGGCGCCGCTGTTCCCGCTGCACGGCTGGCTGCCGGACGCCTACCGCGAGTCGTCGCCCGAAGTGGCAGCCGTGCTCTCCGGCGTCGTGTCGAAAGCGGCGGCGTACGGGTTTCTGCGCATCGCGGTGACGAAGTTCCCGCAGCCGGCGCACGACTTCCGCGCGCCGATCCTCGCCCTCGCCGCGGTCGGTCTGATCTACGGGTCGCTGCTCGCGTTCCGCGCGCCCGACCTACGAGGCGTGATCGCCTACTCGTCGCTTGCCCAGATGGGGCTGATCACGATGGGCGTGTTCGCCGTCAACGACCTCGGGCTCGACGGGTCAGTTCTGCAGATGGTCAACCACGGGCTCATCTCGGCGACGCTGTTCCTGCTGGCCGGGATGGTCGAGCGGCGTGCGCTGACCGGCGAGCTCGGCCGGCTCGGGGGAATGGCGCGCGGTCGGCCGGCGCTGGCGACGGTGCTCATGACGACGGGGGTGATCGCGCTCGCGGTGCCGCTCTCGTCCGCCTTCGCAGGCGAGTTCCTCATCCTCGCCGGCGTTTTTCAGCGCGGCTGGGGCTGGGCGGTCGTCGGCGCCGTCGCGATCGTGCTCGCCGCGATGTACGTGCTGCGGCTGATCTCGGCCGTGCTGCATCGTGAGGTCGGTCCGGCGGTGTCCGACTCGGCGCTCGACCTACGGCCCGCGGAGCTCGGCGTCACCGTCCCCCTGATCGCGTGCCTGCTGGTGCTGTCGGCCTGGCCGGCGGCGATCACGCAGCACTCCTTTCGCGGGGACGACGGGAGCGCCGACGTGGCGGCGCAGTTCAAGTGATCGACCGCCCGCACGTCGATTGGTTCGCGCTCGCGCCTGTCACCGCATTGCTGCTGGCGATGGCGCTCGCATTGCTCAGCGCCGTGCTCGTGCCGCGCGAGTGGCGGAGAAGGGTCGCGGCGACGCTCTGTGCGCTCGGGTATGCGGTCGCATTCGGATTCGCCGTCGCGCTTTACGTGCGCTCGGCACATGGACACGGTGTCGTCGCGGACGCGTTCCATCGTGATCGGCTCGCCGCTTTCGCAACCCTGCTCGTCGCCGGCAGCGGCCTGCTCGCGATCGGCATCTCGTATCGCGAGCGCGCAAGCGAGGACCACGTCGGGGAGTACTACGCGCTGCTGGCGGCCGCCGGCGCGGGGATGGCGTTCTTCGTCGGCGCGAACAACCTGATGACGCTCTTCCTTGCGCTCGAGTGGTTCTCGATCTGCCTGTACATCCTCTGCGCGATCGACCGCGACCGGCTCGGCGGCCTCGAGGCCGCCCTCAAGTACCTCGTCATCGGCGGCTTCGGCTCGGCCGTGCTGCTGTTCGGGTCGGCGCTCGTCTACGGCGCGACGGAGAAACTCGACTTTCCGGGGATCGCGGCGGCCGGGGCGGAGCACGACAGCCTGCTCGTCTTCGGGCTCGCGATGATCATCGCCGGCCTCGGTTTCAAGGCGTCGGCGGCGCCGTTCCACATGTGGACGCCCGACGTGTACGAAGGAGCGCCCACGCCGGTGACGGCCTTCATGTCGGCAGCGACGAAAGCCGCCGCGCTCGTCGTGACGCTGCGCGTCCTCGTGACCGCGTTCCCGGCGAACGAGCAGCTCTGGACGGTCGCGATCGCCGTCATCTCCGTGTGCTCGCTCGTCGTCGGAAACTTCGCCGCGCTCGTGCAGCGAAACGTGAAGCGGATGCTCGCGTACTCGTCCATCTCGCATGCCGGCTTCATGCTCATCGCCGTCTCGGCGAACTCGGAGCTCGGCGCGAAGGCGCTGCTCTTCTACCTCGTCCCCTACGCTGCGATGTCACTCGGCTCGTTCGCCGTCGTCGCCGCGCGCGAGCGCGAGCTGGGCGTGCCGGTGACGTTCGAGAACATGGCGGGCTTCGGCTGGGAGCGCCCGCTGCTCGGCCTCTCGATGTGGGCGTTCCTGCTCGGATTTGCCGGTTTTCCCCTCACCGGCGGGTTCGTCGGCAAGTTCTACGTCTTCGCCGCCGCATACGAGCACGGCTGGACGTGGCTCGTGATCGTCGGCGTGCTCGCGACGCTCGTGAGCCTCTACTACTACCTCGGCCTGATCCGCGCGATGTTCATGCGCCGGACCGAGGACTTGCAGCTCGCGCCGATCGGCGGCTCGCCGCCGCGCGAGGCGCTGCTGCAGTCGGCCGTGCTTGCGTGCCTCGCGGTCACCGTGGGATCGTTCTTCGCGGTGCAGCCGCTGATCGACCTGGCCACGCACGCGGCGCACAGCCTGCCGTTCTAAAGGCACGCTGGGCGCTCGCGCTGCTGATCCCGCTCGCGGGCTTCTTCGTGCTGCTCGCACACGACGCCTGGGACATCCACTGGGAGAACCACCGTGCGCACTTCTGGCTCGTGTTCGTGGTCGCGGTGGTGAACGCGATCATCGGACTGGCGATGAGCGAGGTCGCCCGGCGCCGGGACGACGCTCGTGTGTTCTTCGTGGGGCTCGCGTTCCTCGCGACGGGCGGCTTCCTGGCGCTGCACGCTCTCGCCACTCCGGGCATCCTGCTGAGCGGGAAGAACACCGGTTTCGTCGTCGCGACTCCGGTCGGGCTCTTCCTCGGCGGCTGCTTCGCGGCCGTGTCGGGCCTCGAGATCGGCAGCACGCGCAGCATCGCGATCGTCCGCCACGAGCGGGCGATCCGCCTGGCGCTGCTGCTCGTGATGGCCGGCTGGGCCGTGTGGTCGCTCGCGTCGCTGCCGCCGTTGGACGCGCCGCTGCCGCCAGGCGACGCGACCGGGCCGCTCCTCGGCTTCGCGATCGCCGGCGGCGCGCTATACGCGTTCGCGGCGTGGCGCTACCTGCAGCTGCACCGGCGCCGGCCGAGCTTCCTGGTCGTGTCGATCATCGTCGCCTGGGCGCTGCTGACGGAGGCGCTGATCGCCGTCGCACTCGCGCGCAACTGGCACGCGACGTGGTGGGAGTGGCACGTGCTCATGGCGGCCGCTTTCCTCCTCGTCGCCGGCGCGGTGCGGCGCGAATACCGCCGCGGCGGCTCGATCGCGGCCGCGCTCGGCGGCCTGTATCTCGAGCACACGATCGCGCGCGTCGACGAGGCGTATGCACGCGCGCTCGCCGAGCTGAGCGCCGGACGCGAGCTCCCGACGGAGGTCGCCGCGCGCTTCGGCCTCCCGCGGGACCAGATCCCGCTGCTCGAACGCGCGGCCGCGCAGCTACGCGACGTCGACCGCCTGTACCGGCCGTACGTCCCAACGGGTCTCGCGGAGCGCCTGCAGCACGACCCGAGCGCCGCGGAGCTCGGCGGCAAGGAGCGCGAGATCAGCGTGCTGTTCGCCGACCTGCAGGGCTTCACGAGCTTCTCCGAGCAGGCCGCTCCCGCGGACGTGATCGGGATGCTGAACGCCTACTGGGCCGTGGCGGTGCCGGTCGTGGTGCGCGAGCACGGCGGCCTGATCGAGCGTTTCGCGGGTGACGCCGTCATGGTCGTCTTCAATGCCGTCGGCGACCAGCCCGACCACGCGCGACGCGCGGTCGCCGCGGCGCTGGGCATGCAGCGCGCGACGGAAGACACGCGGAAGGGACGTCCCGACTGGCCGCGGTTCCGTGCGGGAGTGAACACGGGTCGCGCCGTCGTCGGGAACGTGGGCACCGAGGAGCAGCGCAGCTTTGCCGCGATCGGCGACACGACGAACCTGGCAGCCCGGCTACAGACGGCGGCAGCGCCGGGTCAGGTCGTCGTCTCGCGCGCGACGGCGGATGCGTTGCCCGACCGGGCCGGCCTTGCCCCACTCGGCCCCCTTGAGCTGAAGGGCAAGGCCTCGCCGGTCGAAGCGTTCGCCGTCAAGCCGACTCGATAGCCGGTTCGCTCGGGCGCGTCCGTAGCGGCTTGGCCGCCCACGTCGGCAGCCACCAGTTCCAGCGTCCCATCAACCGCATCAGGGACGGGACGAGCAGCGTCCGGATCACCGTCGCGTCGAAGATGATCCCCGCCGCGAGCCCGATCCCGAACTGCTTCACGTCGACTCCGGGGCTCGTCGAGAGGACGAAGAACGCCATCATCAGGACCAGCGCCGCGCTCGTCACGAGCTTCCCCGTGCGCGCGAGCCCAAGGCTGATCGCCTGCTGCGTGTCACCCGTCTCGTCGTAGGCCTCGCGCATGCGCGTCAGCATGAAGACCTCGTAGTCCATCGACAGGCCGTACAGGAACGCGAAGATCATCACCGGGATCCAGGAGATGATCGCGTCGGTCGCCTGCACGCCCCAGATCGCCTCCGAGCCGTGGCCGTCCTGGAAGATGAAGACGATGATCCCGAATGCGGCCGCGAGCGAGACGAGATTCAGGATCACGGCCTTGAGCGGGAGCAGCAGCGAGCGGAACGCCCGCGCCAGCAGGATGAACGTGAGCAGCACGACGAACGCGAGGACGTACGGGAAGTTCGAGTAGACGGCGCTGATGAAGTCGCGTTCCTCCGCGGCGACGCCGCCGAGGGTCGCGTCGGTCCCGTCGAGCTCCGAGCGAACGCGATCGATCGTCTGCTTGCCTTCCTTGCTCGCGCCGTCGACCGCGGGCCATGCCTCGATCAGGCTCATCGAGCCGTTCCGCCACTGCGGCGGCGCGACTGCGGCGACGACGCCGGGAGTCTGCTCGAGCTTGTCGACGATCGGCGCTCGTTCGGCGCCGTGCTCGACCACGACGACGAAGGGCTTGTGCACCCCGGCGGAGATTCCGGCGGCAGTGAGCGCGTCGCGCCCGCTGATCGCATCGCCGCGTCCGGGGTAGTCCTTCATCTGCGCGTCGCTCGGGTTCAGCTGCAGCCCGTAGAAGACGAGCACGCCGGTGATGAGGAGACCGACGGCGGCGACGGGAACGGGCCGGCGCATCACGAGGGACGCCCAGCGGCCCCACCACCCGTCTTCGGGATGGCCGCTGTCGACGAACCGCTTCGGCAGGAGGCGGACGCTGTTGATTCTCTTGCCGAGTACCGACAGCAGCGCCGGCAACAGCGTGATCGCCGTCACCACGGACACGGCGGGGATGAGCATGCCGCCGATGCCGATCGAGCGGATGAAAGGAAGCGGCAGGATGACCATGCTGAGGAGGCCGACTGCGACCGTCGAGCCGGAGACGATCACCGACCGCCCTGCGTGCGTCATGGTCTCGGTCAGCGCAGTCTCGACGTCCTCGCCCTCGCGCAGCTCGTCCCGGAAGCGGAAGATCATCAGCAGCGCGTAGTCGATCGCGACGCCGAGGCCGACGAGCGCGATCAGGAATTGCACGATGATCGAGACGTTCGCGACGTACGTCAGCGCCCAGATGAGCGTGAACGTGTTCAGGATCGAGGCCATGGCGACGACGATCGGCATGAAGACGGCGGGCAGCGTGCCGAAGACGAAGAAGAGGATCACCAGACACCCGAGACCGCCGATCAGCGCCTCCGTGAGAACGCTCGGGCCGCCGCTCTCGCCGCCGGTGGAGTCCTCGTAGATCGGATCGCGACCGGTCAAGTGCGCTTGAACGCCGGCCGGCGTCGCGGCCTTGACCTTCGCGCGCACCTGGTCGATGTGCGTGGTCGAGCTGAAACCCGGAGTGCCCGGCGGATAGATCTCGGCGAACGTCGTGTGCCCGTCCTTCGAGACGTAGGCGCGGCTCCCGGTCGACCAGTACGACGAGACGAGCGAGCCCGGGTTGACCGTCGCGCCTGCGGCGATGGCGTTCTTGATGCCCGCCGCCTTGGTCACGTCGCCGTCGCTTCGGAAGACGGCCACGAGCGGCGACTGCTCCCCGACGCCGAAGGTCTTCAGCGTCCGCTGGTTGGCCTCATAACCGGAGTAACCGGGGATCGAGAAGGACTCGAACCACCGGTTCGACACCTTGGCCGTCGCGAAGACGCCGAAGAGGGTCAGGAGGATCCACAGCGCGATGACGCTCTTGCGGCGGCGATAGACGATGTGCGCGAGACGGGCGAGCACTGCGCGTGAGTGTGCCTGCCGCGGCGAGCGCTAGGTGATCGGTTCCCCGGCGTCCTGGGGTGCGGTTAACCGCACCACTGGGCGTCGCGGAGCCAGAGCGCCGACGAAAGCGCCGAAATAGAGGAGCAGCGTGAGGACGACCGCGGAGATCGCCAGCCGCGGCACGCCGCCGACGAGCGCCGGGCTGCGCAGCGCCGCGCTGAGGACGAGCAGTCCGAGCCCCAAAGCCGCCGAGAGTGGGCGCAGCCCGCCGCAGCGCGCCTCCAGCACGTCGCCGTAGCAGTCGAGGGCGAGCACCCAGGCGGCCGGTATCGCGAGGAGGACGAAGCCGAGCGCCACGCCGTGCCGGCCGTTGAGGTCGGCGACGAGGGCGATCAGCGCGAGCAGGGCCGGAAGCGCTCGGCGGGCCATCCCGGCCAAGCTTCGCCCTCGCGCCGGACGTTCCTGTCTCGAGGCACTTCCGACGGCGGCGACGTGCGGCTGTTAGTTAAATCGGGCGTACGGGCAAGCCCGGGACGCGTTCCTGCCGCGCCCAGTACCGGAAAGGAGATCGATGGCTGACGCGTCGCTGACCTGGCTTGGACATGCCTCTTTCCGTCTCGACACCGCTGACGGGAAGCGGATCTACGTCGATCCGTGGTTCGACAACCCGAAGTGCCCAGACTCCGAGAAGGAGCCGGACCGTTGCGACGCCATCGCCCTCACGCATGGTCATGGCGACCACGTCGGCTCGGTCGTGGACCTGAGCAAGAAGTTCGGCCCGCTGCCCATCGTCGCGAACGTCGAGCTGAAGGGGTGGCTCAAGGGCCAGGGCGCGCAGACGGACGACGTCCCGGGAGCGAACAAGGGCGGCACCGTCGAAGCCGCCGGCTCCAAGTTCACGCTGACGAACGCGTTCCATTCGAGCTCCTCCGACGACGGCGCCTATCTCGGCGAGGCGGCCGGCATCATCGTCGAGCTCGGGGACGGCAAGAAGGTCTACTTCGCCGGCGACACGTGCGTCTTCGGCGACATGCAGCTGATCGCCCGGCTCTACTCGCCCGACGTCGCCGTGCTCCCGATCGGCGGCCATTTCACGATGGATCCGCGCGAAGCGGGAGTCGCGTGCGAGCTGCTCGGCGTCAAGCGCGTCGTGCCGTGTCATTACGGGACGTTCCCGCTGCTGGCGGGCACCCCGGACGAGCTCAGGCAGCAGGCACCCGGCGTCGAGGTGCACGCAGTTGAGCCGGGCGAGTCGGTCTCGTTGTGAGAGAGCGGTGGTTCGGCGCAACCGGTCGCCGCGTGCCGGAGATCGCCGTGGAAGGCGAGCTCGAGCTCGACGACGCGCTCGTTCTGGACGACGTGTCGGATGCGAAACGCCTGCAAGAGGCGCACGACTCGGGACGGCCGATCGTCGTGCGCGCGTCGAGCCCGGAGGAGATCAAGCTCGCCCTCTCGCATCCCGAGGTGGCCACGGCGCTCGTCCCTGCCGACCGGTCCGACCTGCTGAAGGTCGACCTGCGCGAGCTCACATATGGCCCTTGAGCTCCCCGTCGCGACGTACTCGATCGTCGCATGCGATCTCGGCGGCGCCCAGTGGGGCGTCGCCGTCCAGTCGAAGTTCCTCGCCGTCGGCTCGGTCGTGCCGTGGGCAGAGCCGCACGTCGGCGCGATCGCGACGCAGTCGTACGCGAACCCGCGCTACGGCCCGGACGGGCTCGCGCTGCTCCGCGAGGGGCGCAGCGCGGAAGAGGTCGTCCAAGCGCTGACCGCGGCCGACGAGCGGCGCGCGCAGCGCCAAGTCGGCGTCGTCGACAGCGGCGGACGCGCGGCGACCTTCACGGGCGACGAGTGTCACGACTGGGCCGGCGGGCGCACGGGCGATTGCTACGCAGCGCAGGGCAACATCCTCGTCTCGGCCGCAACGGTCGACGCCCTCGCGGCGACGTTCGAGTCGAATGCGCATCTCTCCCTGGCGGAGCGCCTGATCGAGTGCCTCGCAGCCGCGCAGGCGGCCGGCGGTGACCGCCGCGGGCAGCAGTCGGCATCACTGCTGGTCGTCGAGAAGGACGCGGGGTACGCCAAGCTGTCCGACACCGTCGCCGACCTGCGCGTCGACGATCACGAGCGGCCGATCGCGGAGCTGCGCCGGCTGTTCGCATTGCATCAGGAGCTCTTCGGCGCGACGCCGCCGGAGGACTGGGTCGACGTCGACGACACGCTGCGCAACGAGCTGCGCGAGCGACTCGACCGGCTCGGCTACGACGGCGACGTCGAGCATGCGTTCACGGAGTGGGCAGGCAGCGCGAACCTCGAAGAACGCGTCGAGGGCGCCGCGCGAGTCGATCCGATCGTGCTGGAGGCGTTGCGGCGCGCGAGCGGTTGAAGGTCGTCCGCATCGACGAGGTCGAGCCGATCGCGGTGGTCGGCGGAGAGCTGCACTGGCGCCCGCTGCGCCGGGCCCTCGGCATCGGCGCGTTCGGCATCAACGCATACACGGCGAACAGGGGCGAGCTCGTGGTCGAGGAGCACGACGAGACCGGCGACGGCGCAGGACACCACGAGGAGCTGTACGTCGTCGTCACCGGCCACGCGACGTTCACTGTCGACGGCAACGAGATCGACGCGCCGATCGGGACGTGCGTCTTCCTCGGCGACCCCGAGGAGCGGCGGGGCGCTCGCGCAACCGAAGACGGGACGACGGTCCTCGCGATCGGCGGCGCCCGCGGTGAGCCTTTCCAGGTCTCACCGTGGGAGTTCGCCTTCGCGGGCATCCCCGCACAGCAGGCGAAGCGCTATGACGAGGCGAAGGCGCTGCTGCTCGAGGGCTTGGAGCGATATCCCGGAAACCTGGGCCTCGTCTACGACCTCGCCTGCGTCGAAGCGCTGAGCGGCGACCGGGATGCTGCGCTCGACCACCTCGAGCAGGCATTCGCAGACGCACGGATGCGCGAGCACGCGCGCGACGACAGCGATCTCGACTCGCTGCGGACCGACCCGCGATTCAGTGCGGCGCTCGAATCCCGGCGAGAGTGACAAAGCGGTAGCCGCGGCCGCGGACGAGCCGGATCACGGCCGGCAGGGCGTCCGAGTCGATCGTGCTGTGGTCGCGCGACGAGCCGAGATGCATCAGCACGATCTCGCCCGGGACGAGGTTCTCGCGCACGCGCCGCACGGCGCCGGCGACGCTCTGCTGCGAGCGCCCCATCCATCCCCACGTGTCGACCGTCCAGCGGACGGACGCGTAGCCGAGGTCGTTCACCATGCGCAGCGCTCGCGCGTCACGCGAGCCGTACGGAAACCGGAAGTACGGGTGCGTGTCCCGTCCCGTCGCGCGCTGGATCGTCACCGCCGCACGGGTCACCTCGCGTCGCGCTCCTGCCGGTGAAAGTCGAAGCATGTCGAGGTGATCCACGGTGTGGTTGCCGACCGGATAGCGCCGGCCGATCGCGCGCGCGAGCGCCGGGAAGCTCCGAACGAAGTGGCCCGTCAGGAAGAACGTCCCACGCACGTTTTCGCGGCGCAGCACCTTGAGCACGCGCTGCGCGCCGTCCGCATTGCCGCCGCCGTCGAACGTCAGCGCGACCACATGCTGTCGCGTCTGTAGCCGCACGATCTCGCCGGCGACGATCGCGGGCGGCAGCGCGAGCATCACGCGTCGCCGGGTAGGCGCATCCCGGGGACGCGCGCGCGGAGCGCCGGAACAGGATCGGCCGCAGCTCGCGCGACGACCAGGACCGCGCCGTAGCCGTCCACCACCAGCGCGTCGACGAGCAGCTGCAGGCCCAGCGCGAGCGCAAACGCCTTGTGCGCTTGTTCGCCGCCGAACGGAACGAGCTCGTCTTCGGTCGCCTTCCCCGCGAGCACGTCGCCGTACGTCACGCGCCCCATCGAGACGTCGCTGACGATCGGCTTGCCGTCGGAGCTCGGGATCGCGATCGCCAGCGGGCTCGTGCTCGCGAGCTTCGGCCCGCCGTCCGGATGCCCGAGGCGCGGCGGCGACGTCGAGGTCAGGACCGCGACCAGACCGCTCTCCGCCAGACGCCGCACGTAGTGCCCGAGCATCCCGGTCGGGAAGCACTCGTGCGCGACGACGACGCGGGCAGGCGCGGGCGGATCGGCGACCTGCGCAGCGCAGATCGCCGCGAGGGTGAGATAGCCGAGCGCGCCGCGGCCCTCCCAGCGCTGGAAGCCAGGCTCGTCGACCACGCATTCCGGCTGCGCGTGCGGATCGAAGCCCTCGAGCGTCTCGAGCCACGCGATGCGTGTGAGGCCGTGGCCCTTCTTGCCGCGCCGCTCCGCATCGAGGAAGTGATCCGCAAGCGTCTGCGCATCCCGCTCGGCCAGGCCGAGCGCGCGCAGGCGGCCGATCGGGTCGTCGGTCAGGAGAGGACGGGCAGCGGCTTGACGATCGCGCCGCGCTCGAGCGAGAGCACGGCCTCGGCGATGCGGCGCAGCTCCTGTGCCGTCTCCGAATCAGGCGCGGTCGCCAGCAACGGCGCACCCGCGTCCCCCGTCTCGCGCAGCAGCGGATCGAGCGGAACGCGGCCGAGCATCGGCACGCCGAGCTCCGCGGCTAGCCTGTCGCCCCCGCCCGAGCCGAAGACCTCGCCGCTCATGTTCTCCACGACGCCGACGAGACGCATGCCCGTGTTCTTCGCCATCGCTCCGGCGCGCGATGCGACCTCCTGCGCCGCCGGCTGCGGCGTCGTCACGACGAGCGTCTCGGCACGCGGTAGGAGCTGTCCGAGCGAGATCGCGACGTCGCCCGTCCCGGGCGGCATGTCGACGACGAGCACGTCGAGCTCGCCCCAGTGCACATCCGAGAGGAACTGCTCGAGCGCGCGGTGCAGCATCGGCCCGCGCCACATCACGGGCTTGTTCTCGTCCAGGAAGAACCCGATCGACATCAGCTTGAGATCGTGGTTCACCGGCGGCACGATCATCTGGTCGACGAGCACCGGCTTCTGCTGGATGCCGAGCAGGTGCGGGATCGAGTGCCCGTAGATGTCCGCGTCGAGGATCCCGACCTCCTTGCCCTCCTGCGCGAGCGCGACGGCGAGGTTGGCGGCGAGCGTCGACTTGCCGACGCCGCCCTTTCCGCTGCAGACGGCCAGGACCCGGGTGGACGCCTCCAGGGACAGTCCCTTGCCCTGTCCTTTGAAGCCGGCGCGCAGCTTCGCCGTCAGGGTTTGGCGCTCCTCCGGCGTCATCACGTCGAAGCCGAGTGCGACGCGCTCCACGCCGGGAACGTCCTTCAGGGCGTCGGCGACCTGCTGCTGAAACGAGTCGCGCAGCGGACAGCCCGCAACCGTCAGAGCAATCGTCACACGGACGTCGCCGCCGTCGATGTCGACGCCGCGCACCATGTCGAGCTCCGTGACGGGACGGCGCAGCTCGGGGTCGATCACGCGCTCGAGCGCGCGCAGGATGTCGTCGCGGTTCGGCTCGCTCACGGCTCTGAGCCTAGCCGCTCCAACCTCTGCGCAGCCGCGCCGAGCGGGCGCGGATCTTCGAGCACCGGCTCGAACAGGTCGCCGTGGCGCTCGATCCGCTCGAGCGCGACCGCCATCGTGAAGCCCTGCGGTCGCACGTCCGGCGTCAGCTCTTCCCAGCGCAGCGGCGTCGAGACGGGCGCAGCCGGCTTCGGGCGAACGCTGTACACGGAGGCGATCGTCTTGCCCCAGCCGTTCTGCCGATGGTCGACGAGGACGCCTTGCCGCTTCTTCTTCAGCCACTCGGTCGTGACCTTGCCCGGGTGGCGCTGCTCGAGCAGCCGTGACGCGCGCTCCGCGAACGCGTAGGTCTGCTCGAATGTCGCGCGACGGACGATCGGCGCGACGACGTGGATCCCGTCGGCGCCGCTCGTCTTCACGTAGCCGGGCAACCCGACGTCGTCGAGCAGCTCGCGGATCAGATGCGCGACCTCGATCGCAAGCTCGAAGCCGCCGTCGGGCGGATCGAGGTCGAAGAGCACGAAGTCGGGGCGGTGCGGCTTGTCCACGCGCGAGTACCACGCGTTCATGTCGATGCAGTTGTTCTGCACCATGAACAGAACCGCTTCGGTCGAGTTGACGAGCGCAAAGTCGACGAGGCGCGAGCCCCCCTCGCGCGGCCACGTCCGAAACTGCCGCGTCGGGATCCAGCTCGGCAAATGCTTGGGCGCCTGCTTCTGGAAGAAGACCTCGCCCGTGATGCCGTGCGGGTAGCGCTTCATCGTGAACGGCCGGTCGCGCAGGTGCGGGACGAGCGTCGGCGCGACGCGCTCGTAGTACGCGAAGAGGTCGCCCTTCGTGACCCCGTCCTCCGGATAGAGGACGCGGTCCGGCGAAGTCAGTTTGACAGTCTTCGTTTCAGCCACAACGCGTTGCGGACGGCGAACACTTCCCAATCATTGTTGAAGTACGCGAGCACCTCGAAATCGCGGCTCCACTCCTCGAACCGGCGCGCCCACTCCTCCAGTTCGCTCTCGCTGTAATTCCCCCGGCGGCCGCGCGAACCGTAGTGGAAGCGCACGAACGTCCAGTCCGTGGTGAGCTCGTGTGTCTGGAACTCCTGCACCTCCGGCCGATCGCCGATCACGAGCGCCGCGCCGTGCGCGCGCAGGATCTCGTAGACCGGTTCCGCGAACCAGCTCGCGTGCCGGAACTCGAAGCAGTGCCGACCGGGCGGGAATGCGGCGAGCGCACTCGCGAGCCGGTCGTCGTCTCGCTTGAACGTCGGCGGCAACTGCCAGAGCACCGGGCCGAGCTTGGGCGAGCGCACGAGCGGCTCGACGCGCTCGTAGAAGCGCGTGATGCCGCCGCGCAGATCGGTCAACCGCTTGATGTGCGTCAGGTAGCGGCTCGCCTTGATCGTGAACAGGAAGTGCGGCGGCGTCTCGGCGACCCATCTGGCGACCGACGACGCGAGCGGGAGGCGGTAGAAGGTGTTGTTGACCTCGACCGTCTCGAAGTGCTGCGCATAGTGCTGCAGCCACAGGCGCGGAGGCTTCCCCTCGTAGAACTCGTCTTTCCAGGACTTGTAGTTCCAGCCTGAGCAGCCTATGCGGACAACGCGTGGGCCAACCTCTGACATAGCTCGGGCGTTCCCGCTGCGACGACGCGTGAACGCCCCTGGACGTCGAGCGGCGCCGCGTCGAACGGCGGTGCCTCGAACAGGTCGATCGCGAGCCCGCGCTCGCGCACGAGCAGCTGCGCCGCCGCGATGTCAACGGCGCGCGCAGGCTTCAGCGAGCACACGGCGTCGACCCGACCGGCGGCGAGATGGCAGAGCGAGAGCGCGAGCGACCCCATGATGCGCAGCCGGTAGGCAAGGTCGACGACGGCCGCCGCCTTCTCGGCCACCGACGCGGTGCGCGTCGCCTCGAAGGAAAGGATCTCGATGCGGTCCTTGGGGCGCTCGCTGTCGAGCAGCTGCCCGCCGAGGCGCGCACCTTCGCCGCGCGTCGCCGTCCACTCCTCTTCGGTGCCGAAGTCGTGGACGAACCCGAACTCGACGTCGCCCATCGTCGGACCGGACGCAACCGCGATCGACAGCGAGAAGAAGCCGATGCCGCGCTTCGCGTTGAGCGAGCCGTCGATCGGATCGACGATCACATACGTGTCCCCGTCGCCGACCCGGCCGATCTCCTCCGAGACGAGCGTCACGTCGTCGACGCCCTCGAAGCGGGCGAGCACGACGCGCTCCGCCGCTCGGTCGATCGCGGTCGTCTCGTCGCCGCCCTCACCGGCGCCGACGACGGGCTCGCGGTCGGCGCGAGTCGGCAGCTCAGCGAGCACGCGGCGAACGTCGACGACGGCGTCGCGGCAGAGCGCGAGCCAGTCAGTCAAGCGGGTGGAAGAGCAGGCCCGACGTCAGCTTCGGATAGAAGTAGGTGCTCTTCTGCGGCATCGTCTCGCCGCGGCGCGCAACGGCCCAGACGTCCTCGATGCGTGTCGGCCGCAGCAGGAAGGCCGCTTCGGCGTCGCCGCGGTCGACGGTCGCCACCGCCTCCTCGCGCTGCGGCGTGTACGTCACGCCGTGCGGTGCGAGACCGTCGACGACCTCCACGTCGAGCGCGTCGCTCTCGAGCAGCTCGTAGCGGCCGGCGCGATAGAGGACGACGCCGGGAAGCTCCTCGCCGGGCTCGTCGATCGGCGTCCCGCTCGCGCCGTTCACGTGCTGTGCGACGCGGTGCGTCGGAAAGATCGTCAGCCCCTCCTGGCGCGTCGGCACGAGGACGACCATCAGATACGGCGAGCCTCCCTCGGCGGCGTACGCGAGCGCAGTCTCGTAGCGATGATGGCCGTCGGCGATCAGCAACTGCGTGGCGCCGAAGTCGGGCGCAGCGTCGATCCGCCAGAGGCGGTCGCCGCCGCTCTGGAGATCCGGCTCGCGCCGGGGCGCTGCGAGCGGATCCCCCTCGTAGAGCAGGAAGATCGGCTCGAGCTGCGTGCGCGTCGCGCGGAGCAGTCGCAGCCGGCCTTCCTTCGGCCCGCTGTGCGTGCGTTCGTGTGGAAGGACGACGCCGCGGTCGTACGGCTCGGCGCGCAGCGACGCGAGGAGCCCCGAGCGCGTGCGGCTGACGCCGTCCGGCCCCGTGTAGTCCTGTGACAGGAACCAGTGGCTCGGCTGGGCGTCGCGCACGACGACGCCGCTCTGCCGCCACTCGGCGAGCTCGCGCCCCGCCTGCTCCTCGTCTTCGGGCAGCGTCAGGTGGACGACGTTGTATGGACTGCGCGCGAGATAGTCGCCGCGCTGCTCCGCCGAGATGACGTCGTACGGCGGCGCCACCAGCTGCTCGAGTGGGCCGGCCGACGCCTCGTCGTACCGCTCCGCGCGGAAGGGCCGGACATCCGCCACGCCGGTCAAGCTACCAAGGTTGAGCGCGATCGCGGAGCTGGCGGAAGAGCGGGTCGTCGAAGGCGTCTACGCGGTCGCACGCAAGCAGCGGCTGCGGACGAAGGGGGGCGCACCCTATCTCGCGCTGGAGCTCGTCGATCCGAGCGGACGCATCGACGCGCGCGTATGGCACGACGTCGAGCTGTTGGACACGCGCTTCACGGAGGGAGATGCGGTGCGCGTGCTCGGACGCGTCGAGAAGTTCCGCAACCGCCTCCAGCTCGACGTGCGGACGCTCGAAGCCGCGCCCGACGCCGATCCCGCCGAGCTGGCGCCGACGATTCGGCGCGACGCCGACGAGCTGGAGGGCTTCCTCGAGTTCCTCGCGGCCGAAATCGCACATCCAGGCTTGCGGGCGACGGTGCTTCGCTTCCTCGACGAGAAGACCATCCGCGCGGCGCTGCGCCGGCTGCCTGCAGCCGAGACCCACCATTCCTATGCGGGCGGCCTGCTCGAGCACACGGTCGGCGTCACGACGATCTGCCGTGAGACGGCGCAGCTACATCCGCGTCTCCGCGCGGATCTCTTGCTCGCCGCGGCGCTTCTGCACGACGTCGGACGGACGACGGAGCTGACGGCCGGGCCGACGTTCCGGCAGACGGACGAGGGCCGACTGCTCGGTCACGTGCACCTCGGCCTGCGGCTCGTCGAGGCGCGCGCAGCCGCGCTCGAGACCGACGTGCGCGCCGAGCTGCTGCATGCAATCGCCTCTCATCACGACATGCGCGCCGCCCGAACGGCCGAGGCCGCCGTCCTCTACCACGCGAACCAGCTCGACGCAGTCGCCGCGACACGCCCCGTACCTGAGTAACTAGCGTCGCCTGATGGAGGCGATCGTCCTTGCGCTCGGCGCGAGCCTGTCATGGGGGCTCGCCGATTTCTTCGGTCCGCTGCAGGGCCGCAAGCTCGGCGCGCTGCGCGCGCTCGTGTACGTGCAGATCGGCGGGCTGATCGGTATCGCCGTCATCGTCGCGGTTCGCGCCGCCGGCCCGGAGGACGCGGCGGCTCTCCTCGCGATTCCGGCCGCGATCTCGGGGACGCTGGGGCTCTTCGCGTACTACCGCGGCATCGCCGTCGGCGCGATCAGCATCGTGGCTCCGATTGCGGGCGTCTCCGCCGTCGTGCCCGTGATCGTCGGGATCGCGAGCGGCGAGAGCCCATCGGCGTGGCAACTCGTCGGCATCGTCTGCGCTCTGGTCGGCGTCTTTCTCGCAGCGCTCGAGCCCCGACGCGCAGGAGAGGCTCGAATCGCCGCCGGCGTCGGGCTCGCCGTGCTCGCGGCCGTTGGCTTCGGCGGCTACTTCCCGTTCATGCATGCCGCCGGGAACGCGGACTTCTGGTGGGCGTCGCTGATCTTCCGGATGGCGTCGACGAGCGTGATCCTCCTCGCGGTCGCTGCGCAACGGCCGGCGCTCGATGTCTCGCCGCGCGTGCTGCCCTGGCTCGCGCTGATCGGGCTCGGCGACATGTTCGGCAACCTTCTCTTCGCCGCCGCGTCGACGCATGGGCTCGTCAGCATCACCTCGGTGCTTGCGTCGCTGTATCCGATCGTGACCGTCATCCTCGCGCGCCTCGTGCTCGCCGAGCGCGTCGCACGTTCGCAGGAAGCCGGCATCGGATTGACGCTCGCCGGCGTCGCCCTGATTTCAGCCGGCTAGCTCGGCGATGCGGCGCCGAACGTCGTCGCGCAGCACGCGAACCTCCTCGAGCGACATCCGCGCCGGGTCGGCCAGGTTCCAGTCGACGTAGGTCTTGCCCGGGAAGAACGGACAAACGTCGCCGCAGCCCATCGTGACGACGACATCCGCCCACTGGACGTCCTCGTCCGTGAAGCCCTTCGGTCGGCGGTCGCTCAGGTCGATGTCGAGCTCGCGCATCGCCTCCACCACGCTCGCGTGCAGCTTCGACTCCGGTCGAGATCCGGCCGAGCGCGCCTCGCCGCCGAGTTGCTCGTAGAACGCCTGGGCCATCTGCGAACGCCCCGCGTTGCCGATGCAGACGAAGAGCGCGCGCTTCATCCGCCCAGCGTGCCTCGGAGCGCGTCGATCGCCTCGGGCACGAGCCGGTAGTACGCCCACGTCCCGCGCCGCGTCGACTCGACCAGACCGGCCTCGCGCAAGATCCGCAGATGGTGCGAGATCGTCGGCTGCGAGAGGTCGAACGTCGCGGTGAGGTTGCACACGCAGACCTCGTCCGCAGCCGACAGCTGGTTGACGATCGCCACGCGCGTCGGATCCCCGAGCGCCTTGAAGCGCGCGGCAAGCTGGTCGCGCTCGGCGACGCCGAGCGGCTCCGCCTCGGGCCCACAGCAGATCGCGGGCAGAACGGGGATTGACTTCATCGACACCTGTCGATTATAACATCGAAGGATGTCGATCAAAGAGGAGATCCGAGAGCGCTACGCCGCCGCCGCGCGGGGAGCCGCCGGCGGCTGCGGCTGCAGCGGGCCGTCGTGCTGCGAGGAGAACGGCTGCTGCGGCGAGGCCGGCCCCGACGCGTTCGGCGCCACGCTGTACGACGACGAGGCGAAGGGCGACCTACCGCAGGCCGCAGTCCTCGCGAGCCTCGGTTGCGGAAATCCCACGGCGGTCGCGGACCTCCGCGAGGGCGAGGTCGTGCTCGATCTCGGGTCGGGCGGCGGCATCGACGTGCTGCTCTCGGCGAAGCGCGTCGGCCCAAGCGGCCTCGCCTACGGGGTCGACATGACCGACGAGATGCTGGAGCTCGCGCGCCGTAACGCCGCCGAAGCCGGAACCGAGAACGCTCACTTCCTCAAGGGCGAGATCGAGCAGATCCCGCTTCCGGACGAATCCGTGGACGTCGTGATCTCGAACTGCGTGATCAATCTCTCGACCGACAAGCCGCGCGTTCTACGGGAGATCTACCGCGTGCTCCGCGCAGGCGGCCGCATGGGCATCACAGACGTCGTCGCCGAAGATCGGCTCGAACCGCAGGAGCGCGCCGAGCGCGGCTCCTTTGTCGGGTGCATAGCGGGGGCGCTTTCGGTTGGCGAGTACGAGCGCGGGCTCCGCGATGCCGGCTTCGAAGACATCAGCGTCGCGTTCACGCATCGCGTCGCGGACGGCATGCACAGCGCGATCGTGCAAGCCGCGAAAGGCGTCGACCGGACCGACGGGACGACTAGACGTTGAAGCGCACGTTGAGGACGTCGCCGTCCTCGACGACGTAGGTCTTCCCCTCCAACCGCTGCAAGCCGCGACGTGCGGCCTCCGCGTGTGAGCCCGCCTGAACGAGGTCGTCCCAGCGGATCACCTCGCAGCGGATGAAGCCGCGAGCGATGTCCGAGTGGACCGTGGCGGCGGCCTCCAGCGCCGTCTGGCCGCGGCGCAGTGTCCATGCGCGCGTCTCTTTGTCGCCGGCCGTGAAGAAGGTGATCAGGCCGAGCTCGTCGCTGAGGCGCCGGACGACCTCCTCGAGCGCCGACGCCCCCTCGCGGAAGTCCGCCGCCTCGTGCCCCAGCTCGGCCAGCTCCGCCTCGAGCTTGAGGTCGACGCCGTTGGGCCCGTTTTCCACGGGAAGCAACGGCTTCGTCGTGAGCGGTTCGAGCGCGGCCGGCAGCTCGCCCGCCCAGTCCGCAAGCGTCCCGCCGGCATCGACGTGTGCGAGCACGCGCTCGAGCTCCGCAACCTCCTGCTTGAGCTTCAGCTCGCCCGACTTCGCCTGCTTCGCAACGCGTTCCAGCCGCCGTTCGACGTGATCCCGGTCGGCGACGAGCAGCTCGAGCCGCAGCGTCTCGACGTCGTCCCCCGGGACCCGCGTGCCGGAGAAGCCGTCGAGCACGACGAGCAGCGCGTCGACCTGGCGAAGGTTCCCGAGCAACTCGGGCCCGGTACCCCGCACCTCGACGACGCGGATCGCCGCCGGCGTCACCTTGCGCGGCTCGATCACCTCCGCGATCTGCGTCAGGCGTGGATCGGGAATCGCCGCCATGCCGACGTCGCCCGTCGCGCGCGAACCGGTCAACGCGTGGAAGAGCGTCGACTTTCCGGAGCTCGGGAGCCCGACGATCCCGACCTCCAAGGCCATTAGGAGGACGCCGTCGAGATCTGCTTCTGCAGCGATACGAGCGCGCGATGCTGCAGCGACTTGATCGCGCCTTCGGTCTTGCCCAGGATCGTTGCGACTTCCGCATTCGGCAGGTTGAACACGAACTTGAGCGTAAGCACCTGCTTCTGCTCCTGCGACAGCCCCTCGATCAGCTCGAGCATGCTCTGGCGGCCGATGGACTGAAACGCCGCCGCCTCGGCGGACGGCTCCATCTCACCGGCCGGTTCCGGTACTTCGTCCTCCGGCTGCCAGCGCCGCGTCGCGCGGAAGTGATCCATCGCCAAGTTGTGCGCGATGCGGAACAGCCATGCCGAGAAAGGCGCCGACTGCCAGCGGAACCGCTTGATCGACTCGAGCATCTTCAGGAAGGTCTGCGTGGTGAGGTCCTCGGCGTCGTGGCGGTTGCCGACGCTCATGTGCAGGTAGCTGTAGATGCGGTCGAAGTGGAGGAGGTAGAGCTCCTCGAGCGCTTCGCGATCGCCCTGCTGCCCGCGCTCGACGAGCCGCCGGACGTTCGCGGTTGAGTCGTCCGCCTGCCGCATCAACCCCCGGATGCCCCGCGCCGCACCGGCGCTAACTCGGCGTGGCGGAGCCGAAGCCCACGCGGCTCTCGCGAGCGAAGCGCTTGACGTAGACGACGCGCTGAAGCGCGATGGTATAGCGGCCGTCCTCGGCCTCGAGCGCGAGGGCTGCATCGCCCGTTCCCGCGCGGACGTCTGCGGCGCCGAGCGCCTGCTCCAAGGCATCCGCGCTCGCAGGCGAGATGAGTGCGCCCATGATCTGGCCGCCGTCGAAGGCGATCTCGATTCGCACACGCTCGGCACTAGCCACGCGACACCACCTCCGAGAGCACCCCGTGGACGGAATCTGGATGGACGAACGCCACCTCGAGCCCGAACAGACCCTCGCGCGGCGCCTCGTCGATCAGGTCGGCCCCCGCGTCCTCGAGCTCGGCGAGCGTCGCGCGCAGATCGCTGACCTCGTACGCGACGTGATGCATCCCCGGTCCGCGCTTGGCCAGGAAGCGGCCGACGGGAGTGTCTCCGCCGACGGGCTCGAGCAGCTCGACCCGCCCGTCGCCGATCCTGAGCGAGGCCGCCCGCACGCCCTGGTCATCCACGGTAGCGCTGTGCTCGACCTCGGCGCCAAAGAGCCTCGCGTAGGTCTCCAGCGCGACGTCGAGGTCCTCGACGGCGACGCCGAGGTGGTGAATTCCCTGCGGCCGCACGCAGGCGAGGCTACCGAACGCGCGCCGTGAAAGACCGGGTGACGGAGAACGACCCGTTCGTGACCGTGACTCGGCCGCTGACGATCTTGCCGCGAGCATTCGCCGGGACCGCCCACGTGCAGGCTGAGCCTCTGACCGTCACCTTCAAGGCACGACCGCCGACTACCGCGCGACAGCTCAGTCTCGACGGCTTGGCAGCTCGACCGTCATCGCTCCAGGCGCCGCCGAGTTCCGCCGTCAGCGTCGCGCCGGCTTTCACCGTCGCGGACGTGCGGAAGTACGAGACGACGAGACGACGCGGTTGCACGACGTCGTAGCTCCAGGCCTCGTCGCTGCCGTTCGGCGCCTCGTCCTCTGCGACGACGTCGGAGCCGCCGAAGAGGATCCCCAACACGTAGAACACGACCTTGGTCGGCAGCGCCCGGGCCGGGAAGCCCGGCGCGAGATCGTCTTGCCGGACGCTGATCGTCGCGACACCGCCCGCGAAGGAGCCGCTCACCGACCGCGGCCGCGGCCTGGGCTCGATCATGTCCGCGCCGTTCCAGCGAAGCAGAAATGGTCCGTTCGCGCCGTCCAGGCCGATTACGAAACCGACCCCGTCATCCCGCACGCCGGCGCGGCCGGGCGTGTTGGTCGCGAACGGGATCGCAACGACGTCATCCGGTCCGAGGGCCGAGCGGTTCGACACCGTCACGCGAAAGGTGATCAGCCCACGGTCGTCATTCGACACGGTGACGTCAGTGACGTCCGGCGCCTGTGACTGCGCGTCGCCTGCGGGATCCGCGAACGTTGCCGCACCCGACGCCGACGTGACGCCGGCGAGACACAGGGCGGCAGCGGCGACCGCCAGGGACGACATCCCCAGCCGCACGCGCGGGCCCTTACTCGCCCTCGGCCGGGAGCGAGAGGACGCGTGGCATCCCGACCAGCTCGGATGCGCGTGACTCGGACCCGACGTCGACGAGCAGCTCCTCGATCTCCTCGCGTCCGAGGGTCTCCTTCTCGAGCAGCGCCTTGGTCAGGCGGTCGAGCGGCGCGCGATGCTTCTCCACCAACCGCAACGCCTCGGCGTACGCGTCGTCGGTCAAGCGCGCCTGCTCCTTGTCGCGGAGCCGCTTCGTCTCCTCCGACAGCGCGTAGTTGTCGGCGCGCAGCGTGCGCGACGTGACGATCTCGGACATGCCCCACTCGAACACCATCGAGCGGGCGATGGCCGTCACCTTCTCGAGGTCGTTTGCCGCGCCGTTCGTGACGCGCCCGAAGACGACCTGCTCGGCGGCGCGGCCGGCGAGCGCGATCTTCAGCAGGTCGATCAGCTCCTCGCGCGTCTCCATGTAGCGATCCTCGGCCGGCAGGTTGAGGGTGTAGCCGAGGGCCGACCCGCGCGAGACGATGGTCACCTTCTGAACCGGCGCAACGTCGCCCATGAGAAACGACATCAGGGCGTGTCCGGCCTCGTGCGTCGCCAGGATGCGCCGCTCCTTCGGCGTCAGCACCTTGCGCTGCTGCAGCCCGGCGACGACACGCTCGATCGCGGAGTCGAAGTCGTGCGCGGCGATGTACTGCGCGTCGCGGCGGCCGGCGAAGATCGCCGCCTCGTTCGCGATGTTGGCGAGATCGGCCCCCGTCAGGCCCGACGTCTGGCGCGCGATCGTGCCGAGGTCGACGTCGGCCGCCAGCGGCTTGTTGCGCGTGTGCACGTTGAGGATCGCCTCACGGCCGGCGAGGTCGGGTGGGCCCACCATCATCTGGCGGTCGAAACGTCCCGGACGCAGCAGCGCCGGGTCGAGATCCTGCAGCCGGTTCGACGCGCCCATGACGACGACCTGGTCGCGAGCGCCGAAGCCGTCGAGCTCGACGAGCAGCTGATTCAGCGTCTGGTCCTGCTCGCGGCTGAATCCCTGTCCCGTGCGCGTGGCACCGACGGCGTCGAGCTCGTCGATGAAGATGATCGACGGCGCGTTTTTGCGCGCCTCGTCGAAGAGCTTGCGCATGCGCGCGGCGCCGAGACCGACGAACATCTCGACGAACGCCGACGCACTCGCGGAGTAGAACTTCGCGCCCGACTCGCCGGCGACGCCCTTGGCGAGCAGCGTCTTCCCGGTTCCGGGCGGGCCGTAGAGGAGGATGCCCTTCGGCACCTTCGCGCCGAGCTGCTCGAAGCGCTTCGGGTGGCGCAGGAAGTCGACGACCTCCTGCAGCTCCGCCTTCGCCTCGACGACGCCGGCGACATCCGACAGGCTGACCGACTCGCGCGAGCCGGGCTCGACGTGCGTCGGCTTGACGCGCGGCATCACCTGCAGCGTCCGCCACAGCAGGTAGACGATCGCGACCATGCAGAAGGCGAACAGCAGCGGCAGCCACTCTGCGACGTAGGCCGGGATCAGGTGAATCCACGAGGAGCCCAGCACGCAGGCTCCATCGGCACTTCCAGCGGATCCCTTAACTCAGGGAGCGCTGATCCTCCGGCGCCTCAGCTCAGGGCGGTAGCGACGTCGTCCACCGAGGTGAACTCGACGCCACCCTCGCGCCAGGCGGCCGTGCATGCGGTCGTCCGCGCCTCGTCGAGGCCCCGCGCCGCGTCCTCCACGAACCGGACCCTGCGACCGCGCTGGAGGAAGCCGCGGATGGCGGCGTCGTTACACACGTCGGTCGCGACGCCGAAGACGACAATCTCGTCCGGATCGAGGTGCTCGAGCAGCCGCTCGGCGTTCGGGTTCGTGAAGACGTCGAAGTTCTTCTTCAGCAGCAGGAACTCACGGCCGGCAAGGTACTTCTGCGGCAGCGCCTCGAGCGTGATCGGAACCGGGTCTTCCTGCTCGGTCTCCGGGATCTTGCGCGCCCCGCGCGTGCCGCGCAGGCAGTGCGGCGGATAGGTCGTCTCGAAGTCCGGCGTGTCGGAGATCTCCGAGTCGGTGAGCTCGTGGTCGTCGGCGGACGCGACGTGGACGACGCCCGCCGCCCGCGCGGCCGCGACGAGTCGCTCCATCGCCGGAATCGTCTGCTCGGCACCACGCACGTACAGCTTCCCGGCCGGAAGCATGAAGTCGACCTGCGTGTCGACGTCCCAGATGATCACTCGACGAGCTGGAGGCGCGGATTCGGTTTGTAGCCTCGCCCCACCTTCGCCGACGGCCGTCCGTCCGTGAGCACGATGTCGGCTGTGAAGTCGTTCGAGCCGCGGATCAGCGACGAGCCGACGCCGTAGGCGTCGACGGGGACGCTCTTCTGCTCGAACTCGCGAATCTTCTCGATCGTGAAGCCGCCGGACGCGACGATCTTGACCTGCTCGAACCCGTCCTGGTCGAGCGCGTCGCGCACCTTGCGCACCAGCCGCTCGTTCACCCCCGTTGGCTTGAAGTCCCCCAGCTCCTGCCACAGCGAGCTGTCGACCAGCGACTCCGACGTGTCGAGCCGCACACCCCAGAGCCGCGGGCCGAGCGTGCGCGCCACCTCCAGCGCCGTCTCGACCGAGTTGTTCTCGAAGTCGACGAGAACGGTGATGTTGATGTCCCCCGACGCCCACTCCGCGAACTTCGTCGCCGCCAGGACGGTGTTCCCTCCATACGACGCGATCAGCGCGTGCGGCACGGTGCCGATGCCGCGACCGCCCCACCAGGACGCCTGCTCGTCGGTCGTGACGCCCACAGGTGCACCCACGATCCGTCCGGCGACGTACGCGGCGTAGCCGTCGCCCGTCTGCACGCGGTGGTGGTCGTGCCGCGCCGGCATGAAGATGATCGGCTTGCCGTTCGCCGCCTCGAGTACTCGGACGGTGTTGGTCGTGATCAGCGTGCGCCGCGCGAGGACGCCGAGATACAGCGTCTCGAGGTGCGCGAAGAGCGTGTAGTCGCCCTCGATCGTCATCACCGTCTCCCACGGCTCGATGCGGTCGCCGTCGTACAGCGCGTGCACGGTCAGCGCGTCCCAGTCGTGCGAGCAGAGCTTGAGGATCGCAATCGCCTCGTCCATCCCGCCGAGGTACGCATGTTTCTTCTGGAACGCCTGCATGACGACGCGCGGGCGGCGCTCGTCGTTCAGCAGCGTCGCGCGTGCGTGGTTGAAGTAGGCGTCGGTGTAGTACCCCTCGCGCATCTTCTCGACGGGGAGGTCGAAGACCTCGGGCGACAATCGCTCCCGCGTGCGTTCGTCGATTGCCAGGATCAACCCTCCTCGAGCTCGAGGCACGCGGCGAGCGCAGCTTCGGCGACCGCGATCTGCTCCGGCGTCGGCTCGGCGGTCGCGACGCGGTGCTGCAGCTCGTGCCCGGGCTTCGCGAGCGCCTTCGCCAGCGGCTTCTCCGGGTTCCGAACCATCCACCCGAAGATCTCGGTCGACGCAGCCACGGCCGCCAGCTGGCCGCCGACCCGCGCGGCAGTGCGCATGTGCAGCGGCGCTCGCGCCGCGAGCGTGTTGGCGATTGCGGTCGTCGCGAGCAGGGGCCCCAGCAAGTGCGAGCCGCAGCGCTCGTGCTCGCGCTCCGCGCGCGTGCCGTGCTCGTACGTCCCGATCGTGATGTGCTCCGCGCCGTGGTACGCCGCGACGTCGTCGCCACGCAGCGCGAGCGCGGCCGGCGCGACGGAGAGCAGCCCGCTCGCGAGCTCCTGTGCGGCCGGCCCGAGCGAGCGCGACGTGCGGACGAGCCTGACGGCGACGGCGCTCCCGAGCATCGCAGCGAGGACGCCCGGCCGCTGGAACGGCAGCCGCGCTTCCGGCAGCGCGCGCCGAATCTGCGGAACGATCGAGATCGCATCCGCGAGGCGCGCGGGACCGCGCAGCAGCGGGCTCTCGACCTTCGCGCCGCTGAATCGCTTACGCCGTGCGACGACCTTCAGGTCGCCGTCGTCGGTGCGCACGGCGCACGCCCAGGCCGTCGGTCCGTGGACGAGCACGCCGTTGGCGAGCGCCATCCCGCCGAGGCGGATCTTCTCTTCGCTCATCTCAGGTCGAGACTAGCCACGGCGCCGACTCGACGGCGCCGCTCAAAGGCCGATCGGCTTTGCCGGTCGGCCGACTCGGCCACACCCTTGGCGTCTGACGCCGCGACGAGTCGCTCAGAGAAGCCCTTGAGCCGCATGGCGCAGGAAGCTCACGCCGAGCTCGAGGTCCGCGACGGGCACGCGTTCGTCGGCCGAATGGATCAGCCGCGCCGCGGTTTCGATCGGCATCACGCGCGACGGGAAGAACCCGTAGGCAACGGTGCCGAACGCCTCGCGGAACCAGTGGCTGTCGGTGAAGCCCGCGACGCAGACCGGCGCGGGACGCGCGCCGGGCTCGACCGTCTCGACCCACGAGGACACGGCTTCCCACAACGGCGTCTGGATCGGCGAGCGAGTCCCGCCGTGCGCCTCGAGGGACGTGAGCTCGTAGTCGCCCTCACCCAGGATCCCGCGCACGATCGCCTGCTGCTCGTCGATCGTCGTGCCCGGCAGGAGGCGGCTGTCGACGGTGATGTCGCAGACAGCCGGTACGACGTTCCGCTTCTGCGACGCAATCGCCATCGTCGGCGACAGCGTCAGCGACAACAGCGGCTCGACCATCTCGGCGAGCAGGGGTGAAACAGTCCGTGCGAGCTCGAGCACGGCCTCGGGCGAGGTCGGCTTTTCGCCGCTCACCGTCTCGAGCAGCGCCTCCAGCTCCGGCGTCAACCGCTTCTCGGGCGTATACCGCCCGAGCGCGGTGATCAGGGGCGCGGCCTTGACGAGCGCGTTGTCAGCGATCCCGGGCATCGACGCATGCCCGCTGCGGCCGAGCACGCGCAACCGGAACGGCGCGCTCATCTTCTCCGCGACCGAGCACAGGAAGAACGCGTTGCCGCCGAGCGCGACGCGATCGCCTGAGCCCTCGTTGATGCAGTAGTCGCACCGCACCGCGTCGGGGTGCTCCGCGCACAGCCACTGCGCACCGAAGCCGGCCCCGACCTCCTCGTCGGCTGTGGCGGCGAAGATCAGGTCGCCGGCGGGCTCGAAGCCCTCGCGCGCCAGCGAGGCGATAGCGACTGCGCTCGCCGCGACCTGCCCCTTCATGTCGAGTGCGCCACGGCCCCAGACCTCTCCGTCTCGCAGCTCGCCGCCGAACGGATGTGCCGACCATTCCGACGCATCGGCGAGAACGACGTCGGTGTGCGAAAGGAAGAGGAGGCGCGGACCGTCGCTGCGACCCGGAATGCGTGCCACCAGGTTCGCGCGCTCGGGGATCTTCGCGTAGAGCTCGCACGAGACCCCGCTGTCCTCGAGGTAGTCACGCAGGAGCTCCGCCGCCGCCGTCTCGTTGCCGGGCGGGTTCGTCGTATCGACGCGAATCAGCTCCTGCAGGAGCTCCGTCACTTCCTGGCGCAGCGTCGCAACCTCAACGGCCATGTCCGGGCACCTCCGCTTCGTCGGCTTCCTCGTCTTTCGCGCGCGCAGTCAGCTGGTTACGCGCGCGCCACAACGCCGGGAAGAAGTTGTGGTGGATCATCTTCCCGAGCACTTCGACAGGCGTTCCCTGCGTGCCCACGACCTGGTCGCCGATGATGCGCGCGACGACTTTGTAGTGGCGGATGCGCCACATCGTGATCCGCTCGTCCCACTCGATCAGCGCTTCCGCGAGCTGGTAGAGGTCCTCGCGCTCGCGTCCCTGCACGTACACCTCGACGATGTCGAGCCCAGCCTCGGCGACCGCTGCCTCGAACGCCTGCCCGAGCGGCGGCGTCACGCGACGAACCTCGCGGAAGCCGGGAGAGTCGAAGCCGCTGCCGTGTCCGAGCACCCGGCGGATGGTCTGGTACTCCCACGGCGACATCTGCTCGAGCATGTCGAGCTGGCGCGTGACGAACTGCAGGCACAGCGACGCGCGGCGCAACAGGCGGAGCGCGGCGCCGAGCTCACCTGCGCGCACGTGCCCGGTCGCCCGCGCAACCTCGGACGTCCCGAGCTTCAACCACAGCTCCGACGACTGGTGCACGGTCTGGAAGAGCAGCTCGTCTGGATGCGACTGCTCCTCGGGCGGCTTCTGCAACCCGAGCAGGTCGTCGGTGCGGAGATACCGCTCGTAGTCCGACGCCCCCTTCCCGGGCAGGATCGGCTCGGAGAAATCTTCGTGCGTTTCGGTGGCCAAGGGCGCCGCGGGAGCATACTTCCCCTGCAATGAGCGACCTCTTCTCAGACGCGGCCAAGCAGCGGCTGCCGGAGGTCGCGCCGCTGGCGCTGCGCATGCGGCCGCAGACGCTGGAGGAGTTCGTCGGGCAGGAGCACGTGCTCGCGGAGGGCTCGGCGCTCCGGACCGCGATCGAGGAGGACCGGGTTCGCTCGGCGATCTTCTACGGCCCGCCGGGGAGCGGCAAGACCACGCTCGCCCGGATCATCGCCGGTGTCACCGGCGCCGCCTTCGACGAGCTGTCGGCTGTCTCCGCGACGGTCGCCCAGGTACGAGAGGTCCTCGCGCGCGCGCGCGAGCGGCTCGGCGCGAACGGCCGGCGCACGATCCTCTTCCTCGACGAGATCCACCGCTTCAACAAGGCGCAGCAGGATGCGCTGCTGCCGGGGGTCGAGGAGGGCGTGATCACGCTGATCGGCGCGACGACGGAGAACCCGTACTTCGAGGTCAACTCCGCGTTGCTGTCGCGATCGCAGGTGTACGAGCTCGAGCCGCTGACGACGGAGGAGCTCGAGACGATCGTGCGGCGCGGCGCCGCGGAGCTCGGCGCGGACGTCCCTGACGAGCTCGTGCACCTGATCGCGACGCGCGCCGGCGGCGACGCGCGCTCCGCGCACAACATCCTCGAGCTCGCCTGGCAGACGGCAGACGCCGCCGCGGAGCCCTTGGCGGAAGCGCACGTCGAGGATGCCGCGCGCAAGCGCCCGCTCGTCTACGACAAGGCAGCCGACGCGCACTACGACTTCATCTCGGCGTTCATCAAGTCGATGCGCGGCTCGGACCCACACGCGAGCGTCTACTACCTCGCGGCCATGCTGGAGAGCGGCGAGGACGCTCGCTACATCGCGCGGCGGATGATCGTGCTCGCGTCCGAGGACATCGGCAATGCCGACCCGCGCGCATTGCTCGTCGCCGTCGCG
>JBJMJL010000152.1:0-33207 GCA_045806365.1 Gaiellaceae bacterium | reverse complement strand
CGGCGTACGCCTACCCCCGGCGAGTCGAGTTCGTCGACGATCTGCCCAAGACACTGACCGGGAAGATTCGCCGCATCGAGCTTCGCGAGCTCGAGCGGAGCTCAGTAGCGGTCGATCTCGAGTAGGCGCTCGTCGCTGATTCCGAAGTGGTGGGCGATCTCGTGCAGGACGACCCGTCGCACCTCTCTGCGAAGCAATTGCGCGTCGTGCCCATAGAGACGCATGAGCGGGCCGCGGTAGAGCGTGATCTTGTCTGGGAGCGCGCCTCCGTAGTGGCTGCCGCGTCTGGTGAGCGGTACGCCCTGGTAGAGACCGAGGAGCGGTTGCCCGGGGGGTGGTTCGTCTTCGACCACGATGTCTACGTTCGACATGTAACCGCGGAGATTCGACGGGAGCGAGTCGAGCGCGGCCTGTGCGTACTCCCCGAACCGCTCTGCCGGGTCGATGTGATCGCTTGTCACTCAGCGTCGAATCTTTGTCGCACGCGCGTAGAATCATGCCGACTTGGGCGGTCGGGACTGACAACGATCGTGATCTGCTCTGTCGCCGCGCTCGGTGTTGTCGGTGCGGCTCCAACCCGTACACGAACGACGCCGCGAGCGCGGCTGCGACGACGTTGCCAGCCTGCGAAAGGCGCCGTTATCTTCAAGACTGTGAAGACGTCTCAGCCAGCACCTGAGAAGGTCTTGCCACTCGATCTCTGCGAAGTCGACTGTGTCGGGCCCGAGCGTGCACCTGACTGAGCTGCCAATCGTGGAGGCAGTCCCAAGGCTTTCGCCGCTTTCGACTGGTGAGCGCGACCGTCTCGTTCGGCGGGTGCGGTTGCTGGCGTGGCTGGGAAACGGCTGGCACTTCGTGGAGTTCGCGATCGCCGTCGGCGCTGGCGTCGCGGCTTCGTCGATCGCGCTGATCGCGTTCGGGTTCGACAGCCTGATCGAGGCGCTCGCGGGCTTCGTCATCCTCTGGCGCTTCGCTGCGACGCGGCGACACTCGGACGACGCGGAGCGGCGCGCGCAGCAGCTGGTGGCAGCGAGCTACTTCGTTCTTGCGGTCTACGTGGCCGTCGAGTCGACGCGGACGCTGATCGCCGGCGATCAGCCTGACGCGAGCTGGGTCGGTATCGCTCTGGCTGCGTTCACTGCGCCGACGATGCCGTTGCTCGCGCGCGCAAAGCGGCGGGTGGGGGAGAGGTTGAATTCGTCCGCCACTGTGAGCGAGGCCAGTCAGAACATGATCTGCGCGTATCTGTCCGTAGCGCTGCTCGTCGGGCTCGGCTTGAACGCGCTGCTCGGGTGGTGGTGGACGGATCCCGCGGCCGCTTTCGTGATCGCAGGCGTAGCGCTAAAGGAGGGGCGCGCGAGTTGGCGAGGCGACGCCTGCTGCGATGTCTGCTAAGGGGGCGCACAACCCGCGCTCGGAGTTGACGAGAGCGCGGCTTGTGGGAACCAGCGAGAAGGGTTTCAATGAGGTATGGCTCGACCACGTCAGGTGGTCTCAGCCCTCGGCGCCGCCGTTCGCAACGAGAACATCCGCCGAGTCGAACTAGCGTGGGGCGCTGCGATCGGCGCGGAGTGGGCGCATTTCGTCGCGCTCGGAGTTTTCGCCTATCAGCAGGGCGGCACTTCCGCGGTCGGCATTGCCGGACTCATCCGGCTGCTCCCCGCTGCCGTTGTTGCTCCTTTCGCCGCGTCGTTCGGCGACCGTTTCCGCCGCGAGCGCTTCCTCTTGACGCTGGCACTCGTCGGCGCAATTGCTCTGGCTGGATCGGCTGCAGCGGCCTGGGCGGACAGTCGGGCTTTGGTTTTCGCGTTCGGCGCAGTTGTGGGCGTGTCCGCCACGCTCACGAGGCCCGCGTTGCAGGCATTGCTGCCGTCACTGGCGCGCACTGCCGAGGAGCTGATCGCATCGAACTGCGCCACCTCGACGATCGAGAGCATCGGCACGCTCATCGGCCCGCTGTGCGCAGGCCTGCTCGTCGCCGTTGGCGATGTCGGCGCCGTCTTCGCCGTTGCCGCAGGCGTTCTAGTAGCGGGCGCTGTGCTGCTCTCGCAGTTGAGGGTCGAGAGTCGGATCGAGCTCACCGACGAACGCGACCGGGCGAGCATAAGGCGCATGATCGCGGGCGGATTCGAGACTGTCGTGCGGACGCCGAGGGCGAGTCTTCTTGTGGGGTTGATCGTGGCGCAGACCTTCGTCCGCGGCTGCTTGAACGTTCTGATCGTTGTCGCAGCCTTCAGCGTGCTCGACGGTGGGGGAGCCGAAGTTGGTTACTTGACTGCCGCCATAGGAGTGGGCGGCCTGTTTGGCGCGCTCGGTGCGATGACCCTGGGCGGCACGCGGCTCGCGGTGCCTTTTGGATTGTCGCTTGTCGCGTGGGGCATCCCGATTGTGCTGATCGCGCCGCAGCCCGACCTCGCGGCGGCGATGTTCTTACTGGCGATCGTAGGCGCGGCCAACAGCGTCGAAGACGTCGCGGTCTTCACGCTTCTCCAACGGATCATTCCCAACGAGATGCTCACGCGCGTGCTGGGGCTGGTTTGGGGGCTTGCAATGGGCGGCGTCGCGCTCGGTTCAGTGGCCGCACCAGTCCTCGTCCGAGCGATGGGACCGCGAGCGTGCTTCGTTGTCGTCGGGGCGATCCTGCCCCTCTTGGCGCTGCTCACGTACCGTCGGCTCGCCGAGATAGACCGAGAGCTCGCCCCGGCTGCCGGGCTTGACCTCGTCGATGAGGTACCGATGTTCGCACCTCTTTCGATCGCGACGAAGGAACGCGTCGCAGCGAGCCTCGTGCCGCTGTCGGTCGCTGCAGGGGAGCTCGTGATTCGCGCCGGCGACGAAGGCGATCGCTTCTACATCATCGGGGCGGGGGAGCTCGACATCGACGCCGATGGTCGGCACTCGACCGTTCACGAAGCCGACTACTTCGGCGAGATCGCCTTGCTGCACGACGTCCCCCGTACCGCGACGGTGACGGCGCTCGTCGACTCGTCTCTCTACACGCTGCAGCGCGATCATTTCCTAGCAGCGGTGACCGGCCACGGCGCCGCACACGCTGCCGGCAGGAAAGTCGCAGAGGAACGGCTGGCGGTGAGCTCACCCTCGTGATTCCGGCATTCCACAGAGAGCCTGAACCTGAGTGACGCTGAGGGTCATCCTCACACCGCCTTCCGAACCTTTCTGATTTCCGACGATGACCCTCGCGCAGCTCTCGATCACCGTCGCACTGCTCGCCACGCTCGGGTTGATAGCGAGCCGGGTCGGCCTTTCGGCAATCCCGGCGTACCTGCTCGCAGGGCTGCTGCTCGGGCCGAACGAGCCGAAGGTGCTCAGCCTGATCCAGCCCTCCGAGGTGACGGATTTCGTCGCCGAGGTGGGACTCGTCTTCTTGCTCTTCTTCCTCGGCCTGGAGTTCACGCTCGGACGGCTTTCGCGAAGCAGGCGGCACGCGATCGTCGGCGGGGCAATCGACCTCGTCACGAACGCCGGGCTCGGCCTGATCGTCGGTGTCGCGGCGTTCGGCCTGAGCTTCGGTGCGCTTGTGCTCGGTGCCGCCATCTATGTCTCCTCGAGTGCGATCACCGTCAAGGGCCTGATCGACTTCCGCCGGCTGGCCGACGACGAGACGGACCTCGTGCTCGCGATCCTCGTCGCCGAGGACCTCGCGATCGGCCTCGTGCTCGGTTTCGCGTCGGGCGGCGGCGGCGGCTCAGCGGAAACGCTGGGGCTCGTCGCCAAGGCGATCGCTTTCGTCGCGGTTGCGCTCGCTGCCTCGAAATGGCTCACGCGGTTCATTGACCGGTTCCTGGACTGGCTCCCGCGCGAGTTCTTCCTGCTGGCGGTGTTCGCGCTGCTGATGGGCGCAGGCGCGCTCGCGAAGGAAGTCGGGCTCTCGGAGGCCGTCGGCGCGCTGATGGCGGGCGTCGTCCTCGCTGAGACGAGCGTGCGGGCGGAGATCGAGGAGCGCTTCTTCAGCTTTCGCGACGTGTTCGCGGCGCTGTTCTTCTTCGCGTTCGGCCTCTCGATCGACGTGGGGGAGATCGGCAGCGTCGCCTGGATGCTCCCGGCAGGCGTTGCGGTCGCGGTCGTCGGCAAGATCGGTGGCGGCTACGTCGCGGGTCTCCTCGGTGGTCTGACGCGCAGGCAGAGCTTCAACGCGGGCGTCGCGCTGATCGCGCACGGCGAGTTCACGATCATCCTCGCCCAAGTCGCAAGCGACAACGCGCAGATCTCGGCGCCGACCCAGCACAAGCTCGTCGCCTTCGCGGGTCTCTATGTACTGATCACCGCGACGCTCGGCATTGCGCTGATGAAGGAATCAAAGGCAATCGGAAGACGACTGCTTCGGGGCCCTAGACTGGCCGAAGGAGGCTGACGTGCCAATCGATCTTCAGGAGACGCGCCTGCCCGGCATCGGCTCGAAGTTCACCCTTCGGCTAGATGCCGGCGGCCGGCTAGCGATCATCCTTCACAACGACGGCAAGCGCGAGCTCTACTTCTTCCGTCGCCCCGATGACGACGAGCCCAGCGCGGTGATCACGCTCGACGACGACGAGGCGCGGCAGCTCGGCGCCGTCATCGGCGGGGCATACGAGCGGCCGCAGATCGTGGAAGACCTCGAGATGGCGCTGGGTGAGTTGCAGATCGAGTGGATCGCCGTTCCCGATGACAGCCCCTGGATCGGTAAGACACTCGCCGAATGCGGGTTCCGTGCGAAGGTCGGCATCACCGTCATCGCGATCCTGCGCCAGCCGGAGCCGGTCACCGGCGCCCAACCGAACGACACAATCGAGCGTGGGGACACGCTCGTCACCGTCGGCAAGGCGGGGCAATACGCTCGCTTCCGGCGGCTGCTCAGCGGCACGGAGCAGTGATGAACACTGCGGACACCACGCGACCGGTCGGTCAGCCTCGGGGTATCGGGCTGTGCATTTTGCTGTTCGTCATCACGCTCGGTTTCTACAGTTGGTACTGGGCTTACCAGACTCACGAGGAGATCAAGCGGCACTCCGGTGACGGACTCGGCGGCGTCGTGGGCCTCGTTGTTTGGATCCTGCTCAACTTCGTGAGCGCTTTCGTGATTCCCTCGGAGATCGGCAAGATGTATTCGACGGAGGGTCACGCTCCTCCGGTAACCGGTTGGACAGGTCTGTGGCTCGTGCCGTTCGGGATCTTCCTCATTCCCGCGATCGTCTGGTTCGTGAAGGTGCAGGGCGCGCTGAACCGACATTGGGAGCTACACGGCGGCTCGCCTCTGGCCTCTGCGGGGATCTGAGTCACTGTTCTGAGCCGTTGCCGGTTGGCGGGCGCGACGAGCTCCACAGCATCCCGAGAACGAACGGGCTCGCGATATCGCCTGCTTCGAATGCGACGAGCACCTCATCACCAGGTTGCGGAGTCGAGAAGCTCTCGCGTGTGTGCGTGATCATCGGCGCCCACGTCCGGGCCAGGCCGACCGCGGGAACCTCGATTTCAACGCGCCCTCGATGCACGGGATCGGCAGCCGTCGTTACGACCGCGCGGTAGACGCCGGCTAGGAACGTCGGCTCGGCCACAGAGCCAAGCTAGCTGAGCGTGAATGAAACCGCCGCGGACGGCGTTTCGACTGAGCGGCCTTCGGGGCAAACGTAAGCCAGGCGAATGAAGCCGCTCTCCGCCCAGACCCTGCACGGCCTCCTACGGACGTACGACACTGCGCTCGCCGAGCTTCGCACCATGCGTGATCCCGCCGTCGAGAGGCTGATCGCCAGGATCACGGTGCACCGCGACGAGGTTGTCGCCGCGCTCGCCGCCCGCGAAGCCGGCTAGGCGTTCTGTCGGATGAACTCGGCTCCCGCTCCGCGCTTTGCGACGATGAAGTAGCGCTCGTTCCGCGCGATGACGTCTTCAACGTCGTCGTCCTCGTGCCCGGCGAGGACGATGAACCTGTTTTTACCGGCCCGCTCGACCGCGGCGAACTCCTCGATCGCCAAGGTGATCGGCTCGTGGCAGTCGGGCTTGTCGCACTCGCACGCAAAGTCCAACTCCGCGATGGGGTTGAGGGCTTTCTCGCCGAGCTCCTTGATGCGGTCGTTGACCGAGCGAAACAACAGCTGATTTTGCGCCGCGCGCAGTTCTCGCTCTGCTGTGGCCATGAGCCCCCTCTCGTCTCGCCGGACGGAACCGGCCGGGGGAAAGCCCTATCGCAGCGAGTCGCCCTCGGTCAGCTTCAGGTTAGCGCGGATCAAGGCCAACAACGCGCCGGCTAACGGCCGAGGGCGCAGTCGTAACCGCGTTCGGTCCGCGAAACGTCGGTGACGCCCGCGTTGCCGTAGAAGAAGCAGCGGTGCTGCGCCGGAGACATGAAGTCATCGGTGAACCGAGAGCGAATCGGGATCGTCGCGCCGCGCAACACGCACCCGTAGAGAACCCCTCGTCGGTGGAACAGCACCGCAGACGAACGCTTCCTGCACGAGGCTGACTGCGCGTGCCAGCGAGCCTTCGCTGCACGCTCGACCCTCTCTGCCTCGCTCGGGCCGCAAGCCACCGCCGAAAAGGCCAGCGCCGTGAGCGCGAAAAGACGCACACAGAATCCACGCCTGGCCATTCCATTCCTCACACTCGTGTGATATCCGCGCATGCGCGTGGACCATCTTCTGTCGCACGTAGTTGACATCGGTCTGCCGCCGGAGATACTCACGGCGAGGCGCTGCGATGACTGAATTCGAGAGACCGCGTTATTTCGCCGGCCAACTGCTCACAGCCGAAGACTTCGAGCTGGAGCAGCGGTACAACATCGAGAAGCGGTGGCTGCTGAACCGGATGCTCCGAGGCCCTGGCGTCGTGTCCGGCCTCAGTGTCGTTGCCGATCCGAAAGGGAAGATCACCGTCGAGCCCGGGTTCGCGCTGGACCCACAGGGGCGCGAGATCCTGGTTTGCAGACCTCAAGAGCTCGCGGTCCCGGGCTCCGGCGAGCTCGTTTCCATCTGCCTGCTTTACAAGGAGGTCGAGACTGAGCGCGGAACCATCCGCGAGACGTACGAGCTGATCGCTTCAACGGCCGCTGTGCCCGAGGAAGCTGTTGTGCTCGGCGTCATCGATCAGGCCGGCGCATAGCCCAAGGACCTTTACGACCGGACGGACGGCGATGAGTGTTTGCAGTCGCACGGGTGAGGGGCATGCGGATACGGATGGACCAGCGCCAGCCGCTTCTAGCGCTGCTGGAGGTTTACGACACCGCGATCGAGGAGCTGTATGTCCTCGGGGACAGCGGATTCATGGACCTCATCCTTCGGCTCGAACGGCGCCGGCGCGATGCGGCAGCCCGTCTCGCCGAGATGGAGCCGGCCGTCGCCTCTGTCAGATCTTTTGGTTCTTCTTCAGATCCCAACCGGCTTTGAAGCTGCCGCCGAGCGTGCCGTCTGCTTTCAGCTGCTTGTACTCGACTTCGATCTTGGCAAAGCTGAAAGAGACGTTGTCCACAGGGACGTCTTCGGCGGCGCCGGCCTGGTACGAGGAGATGAGCAGATCGGAGAACGTCCACTTGAGGAAGTAGTCGCTGTGCTTGCCCCCTGCGCGCTGCCCGGTTAGCCACGCCGCCTTGATGTGAGCGCCGCTGGCGCAGGTAAGGAAGAGCGTGGGGGACGCCTTGCTCAGCCTCGTCGTGAAGCTGAAGTCGCTCATGCTCACCTTGCCGGCGCCGCCGCCTCCGCCGACTCCCGCGGGATGGGCCTGCGTTTCCCCCCACGACCAGGCTTCCACGTCGATCTCGCCCTTGTGCCCGGCGTCCTGGCTCTCGCCCTCGATACCGTCAATCTTGAGGAAGTAGTCGACTGCCATGCGGCCCCTCGAAATCGATTGGCTGCCCACGCGCACGCGTAGGCGAGGAGACCCGACTGTACTCGGTCATTCGGGGCTCTACAAGCGCCTAGAGTGAGACGGGTGGGATCGGGCCCGATAGCGCTCGATCAGGTCGATCTCATCGACGAGCTCCGCGTCGTCCTCACACGGCTCGGGTACACGGGCGAAGCGGTTCGCGGGCTGCTCGGGGACGGTGCGTACCAAAGCCGCGCCGCGGACGTGCCGGTGCATGTGCGGCGGCTGCGCCTGGGGACGCCACTCGAGACGGCGATCAAGCTGTTCTTTCTCGGCCTTCCAGTCGAACGGGCGGAAGCCGACCATGCGCTCGCCCCGCTCACCGGTACCGACTTGCACCGGCTGGGGCTGGTCGACAACGCCGAGTCGCCGGTGCTCGCGACCGTTCGGCTCGTTCCGCACGCGGAGCTGCTGCTCGCGGGCAACCGTTACCCGAGCGACGGTCCCGACGGCATGCCGGGCGATTACGTCGCAACAGTGACGGCACCGTCTGCCATCCTCGCGACGCTCACCTCGCGCGACCCAGTGCGTAGGGCACTGGATGTCGGCACGGGCTCCGGCGTCCAGGCGTTATGGGCGGCGCGCCACTGTGAGTCGGTCGTCGCCGTGGACGTCAATCCGCGAGCGCTCAATCTCGCCGCATTCAACGCGCGCTTGAACGGCATCGACAACGTCGAGTTTCGGCAAGGAAGCCTCTTCGAGCCAGTCGCCGGCGAATGCTTCGATCTGATCGTCTCCAACGCGCCGTACGTCGTGTCACCTGACACGCGATACGCGTATCGCGACGGCGGATTTTCATCCGACGCTTTCTCCGAGCAGCTCGTCAGGGAGTCGTCCGACCACCTCGAGGAGGGTGGCTTCGCGCACCTACTGATCAGCTGGCTGCTCGTCGATGAGGATTGGCCGTCGAGGCCGAGGAAGTGGGTCGACGGCAGTCACTGTGACTGCTGGCTGCTGCTCGGAGCGGAGCGCGAGCCGCTCACGCACGCGGCTGTCTGGAACGACGAGCTGAAACGCGATCGGACGTGTTACGCGGACACCTTGGATCGATGGGTCGGGTACCTGAGCAGCCTGGGTGCCAAAGCCGTTCTCGAGGGTGCGGCAATCCTGCGTCGTCGCGAAGGCGCTCGGAACTGGTTTCGAGCGGACCGAGTACCTGCGGCGCAACCGGCTCCCGCGTCCGACCACGTTCTACGCGTGTTCGAGAGCCGCGATTACCTCACGGGTCTCGAGGACGAAACGGCCTTCCTCGACGAGCGCTTGACCCTCGTCGACACAGTTCGTATCGAGCAGGAGCTGCATTGTCGCGACGGCGGCTTCGTCGTCGACTCGATGACGCTCGTGCTCGACGAAGGGCTCGGTTTCCGAGCAGGAATCGATCAGCGAACTGCTGTGTTGGTGCCGTTGCTCGACGGCGGTCGGCCACTGCGCGAAACGATCGACGCAGCTGCGGAAGTGCTCGGGCTGCGCGATGACGACGTAGAGACGTTCACGCGCGGCGCAATCGCTGTCGTCCGTGAGATGCTCGAGCTCGGATTCGTCGTCCGCGCTCGAGAAGACTCGCGCTAGAGCTTCGCGGGCCGGGCGTAGACGACGAGCCGGTAGCGGCTGGAGCCACGCGGCCAGCAGGTCGTGAGCAGCAGGCGTTCGTACCGCGTGAGGTCGGCGATGTGCATGTTGGCGCTCGACATCACTCGATGTCCCGTGACGCGGTAGGCGTAGTGCTTGCCTGCCCGCGTGACGGCGATGAGGTCGCCTTTGCGGAGCTGGTCGATGTCGTGGAAAGGGCCGTGGCCGTGGAATCCCGGTACCGGAGTGACATCGTGCGCGGCGAGGGCGACGGTTGTGCCTTGGCCAGGCCGGCCGACGCGGTCCCAGTAGATCGCGCCGCGCCCGAGGCTGGTGCCAATCGTGGCGGTGATCGCCAGCCTGGGAATCGTGATCGATTGCTTTTTCCCCGAGCGCGATCCCGCTGCGGACGAGGGCAGCGCGAAGGCCAGCCCCAGCACGACTGCCACCGTGATGAGGCTGACCCTGTGCACAGTTACTTGGTGAACGGAGCCTTGCGCGGCGCGGTCGCCGTAGCGAGCAGCGCAGCGACGCCGTTCGAGGCAGGCCGTACCTTGCGGGATCCGTGTGGCTTGCGCGTGGTCGACGCCGGCTTGACGCTGTTACGCGCCGGCTGCGCGTGCGGCTTCGGCACCTCCGTCGTCGTGCCGATCTGCGAAGGCGGCAGCGGCGGCGGCTCGGAGCGGTTTGTCTCCGTCGGCGTCCCCGGCTTGTCGGCCGCGGGCGGCGTGCGCGTCTCCGTCGTGGTCGTGCCCTCACTCGGCGTCGTTTCCGTCGGGTGCGTCTGCGTTGTCGTCGCGACCGTCGTCGTGATCACGGAATCGGTTGTCGTCGACGCGGTGGTCGTCTCGGGCGTCGTCGTAGTCGTCTGGGTTGTCGTGGTCGTCTCCGGCGGCGGGGCCCCGGCGCCGCAACCGTCGCCGTTGCCGTACCCCTTGTCGCCGCCATTTCCGGCGTTGGAGCCGTTGCCGTTGCCGGTATCGCCCGACTGGTTTTGGCCGCAGTTGCCGGCGCCGTCGCCGTTGTGAACGCAGCTACCGCTCTCGTCGTGGAAGCCGGGCTGGCACGTGTTCGTGCCGCCCTTGTCGTTGCCGCCATTGCCGTTCCCGTTTCCGTTGCCATTACCGGCAACGGCGAGGCTAGCGCTCACGCCGAGCAAGAGCAGCATCGTCATCAGGACTGTGCCTAGAAACTTCTTCATGGAATCTCCTGTGCTCGCGGGCCCGCAGTAACGGACCTCGTGGTACAACAGTCTCGCCCAGACATAGCAACTGCGCTATGACCCAAGCGTGCTAAGCCGAGAGCCCCGGCGGGTTGGTGGAACGCGGCCTCGGCCCTTAAAATCTGCGGATATGGCTGCCACCGTCGTAGGCGAGCTCACCAAGCCACGGCTTCGCGGCGTGCTCCATCACATCGCGTTCGTGGTGGCACTCGTTGTCGCACCTTTCGCAATCGTCGGCGCCGATGGGCGGCTCGCTCGGGCGGGTGTTGCCGTTTTCGCGACGTCAGTGGCAGCGTGCTTCGGCGCGAGTGCCCTGTATCACCGCGTGTCGTGGAATCCCACCGCGCGTCGTTGGATGCGGCGGCTGGACCATGCCGGCGTCTATCTCTTGATCGCGGGGACCTACACGCCGGTCGCGCTACTTGGTCTTCATGGCATGTGGCGCGAAGCGATTCTCGCGATTGTCTGGGGTGGCGCTTTGGTGGCGATCGTCGTCAAGTTCGCGTGGGTCGATGCTCCGAAGTGGGTGGCAGCGGCGATCGGACTCGCTCTCGGTTGGGTTGCGGTCGTGGCTCTGCCGCAACTCGTCGTCGGGATCCCCCCGGCCGCCATGGCGCTGCTTGTGATCGGGGGGATTGCGTACACGGTCGGCGCTCTCGTCTATGCCGCATGCCGCCCCGATCCGTTCCCGGCGGTGTTCGGCTACCACGAGGTGTTCCACGCGTTGACGATCTTCGCGGTCGCCTGCCAATACGTGGCCATCGCGGTCTTCGTGGCCCAGACGCCTTAGTCAGCTACGCCGAAGTCGTCGTCGCGCGTAGCGCGTCGAGCACTGCTTGCTCGTGCCAGAGGCGGCGCTCGAACGTCTCGGTGACGCGAAGAGCTGCGTCGAGCACGACGAGATCGAGCCGGTGACGGTTGACCGTGACCGGTCCGAAGCCGACGCCGAGATCGAACGCGTCCCTCAGCGGATCGAACGGGCCGACGGTGCGTAAGAGCGCGCTGCGCGTCGAGAAGACCATCCCGCGGTCCAGACCGTACGCCTTCAGGCGTGGGGGACGGTCGAACTCCGGGTCGTACGTGATCCCGGCGACGTTCGCATCGAGCTTCGCGGTCACGAGCCGGCCGGCCAGTCGCGCCAGACGTGTGACCGTGAGCGAGCACTTCTGCGGATTCATGCAGCGGGTGTAGAAGAACGCGATCGCGCTCGGGCGCCCGGCGAATGCGGCGTCGAAGGTGACGCGCCTACCGTCCTGATCCTCGAGAGCGAGCCCGCGGAGGTCGCTGCGCGCGGGCCGCGCGACGCTCCGGGCCGTTGCTTCGGTGGCATCGTGAGCAGAGCAGCACGACGGCGGGGAGTCGTCCGCACCTGCGACGGCCTCGAGAGCCTGTACGAGCTCGGCGCGGACGACCGGCGAGAACATTTCACCGTCGCTGCCGACGAGCGCCTCGAGCTGTGCGCACGCCTGCCTCGCGCGCGGTCCGAGCAGGGCCAACGTCCGGGCCAGCTCGGTCAGAGCGGTGACGGTCTCGCCGCGGTCTGAATCCGGCTCGAGTCGCTCGAACGAGACGACGTCGTCGGATCCGCGCAACCGTTCGATCGCGGCGACGAGGAGCGCGGGGGCGTCGTCGGGAAGGTCCGGCGCGCCGCGGAGCGCTCGCGCCGCAGCGGCGACGGTGTAGGCATTCTGGCCGGTCTCGAGCTCCTCGAGCACGAACGGGACCGCTTCCGGCGGCAGGCCTGCCGTCTCGAAGCTCGCGAGGACGTAGCCGCGCAGGCGCTCGGTCTCGTTGGTCCCGCGCCCGGCGAACACGGACGACTGCTCGGAGAGCATCGCCACGAGCTTCGCGGCAGCGTCGGGCGTTCGTCGGGTCGCGTCGATGTCGGCAATGACGTCGGCCACGGGTCCGGTACCGCGGGCCGCTCGCGCGGTCATTCTTCGGTCGACTGCAGGAAGCGGCGGGCAGATGCGCGCAGCGCCTGCGAGCGAGTCCGCTCGCCGACCTTTTGCACCGTCGCGACGAGCTTCGGATCCGGGGCCTTCTCCCGCGCCTCGCGCCCGTGCGCGAGTGCGGCCAGGCTCGCCGCGCGGATGTCGTTGTCGTCGTCCTCGTCGGCGACGATCCGGTGCGCCGTCTTCTCGAATGCGTCCGGATTGAGGCTCTGCAGACCTGATGCGCTCAGGCGCCTCACGCCGCGCGTCTCCGACTTGTCTTTCAGTAGTCGCGTGAACAGCTGCTCCGATTGGGGATCGGTCGCCAGAACCCTCAGCGCCTCTTCGCGTGCCGCTCCCGTCGTGCGCTCGTAGAGCTCGCGCACGAGCGGGACGAACTCGCCATGATCGTCATACCCGAGGAACTGGATCGCCTTGGCTTCGGAGACCAGTGCCTCTTTGGGCTCCTTCAGGCCACGCGCGAGCAGCTCCTGTGCAAACGGATCCTTGTCGATGGCGAGCAGCTCGAGCGCGCGCTCCCGCAACTCGGGCTCCGGGTCGGTCGCGACGTCGCGAAGGGCTTGCTTGTAGTCGGCGCGGAATGGGTCGAAGCGCGCGCCGAGGAAATCCAGGCCGCCGAGCGCTTGCAGCGCGGCCATGCGCACGCGGAGCGGTTCGTCGCGCTTGCGCAAAATCACCAGTAGGTCCGCGACTGTTTGACCGAGGTCTTCCGTCGCGAGCGGGGCCACGGCGATGGCGTCCGCGCGCGCGGCGGGAGTTGCACGCGCTGCCGCCGTCGGCGCCATGCCGCGTCGCCGGCCGGGCTGCGTCAGTGGGGCGGCTTCTGCCAGTTCTGCTTCGTAGCGCTTGCGGTATTCCTCCGGGTCCAACGCGACCATCCTTCCTGGACGGTTACACGAACGGCACGTCGTCGTATGCGAACGCGAGCGGTGGGCCGGGTGCGACCGCCTGGTAGTCGAGCATAGCTCCGACGATCGGCATCGGGCCCGGCGCCGTGGTCGAGCGCGACGGCGCGAGCGTTCCTCCGGGCGCTGTCGCCGGCCTCGGCGCGCCGGTCACACCGTTCCACGGCCACATCGTGTCTGGGAGACGATGCCCGATCCGGTTCGGCGAAGCCGGAGCGAAAGCCAATGGGTCGCTCGCGCTCGTGCGCTTGCGGACCCACTGCCACTTGGCCCAGAGGCGATCGACGTTGCAGTGGAGCAGGAAGAACAGCGGATCGCGTGCGGCCGTGCCGATCGAGCTGATCAGGCCGCTGAAGCTCACGTGCGCGGAGCCATGCGGGTTGATCTCCATCGGTTGGCGAAGGTTTCCGTAGGAGGCTGTCGCCGCGGTCGTGCCACCGAGATTGATCGTCTGTTGCTCCGTCAGCAGACCGGGGGGCGCGCTCTGCGTGTTGAACAGCGGTGTTCGCGAGATGCCGAGCTGTCCATCCGTCCGCCATGTCGTGAACGGATGGCCCGAGCTGAACTGCAGCTGGCCGGCGGCATTCGGGACGCCCAGGAACTCCCGGGTGAAGAGGTTCGGCGCCGGCCGGTCGAACCGCCAGTACGGAATCGTCACGCTCGCGTCGATCGCCTGCAGCTCGCGTTCGAGATCGAGGAGGTAAGCGCGGTGCCACGGCAGGAAGCCCATGTTGCCGTGAGCCTCTTGGACGGCGGCGTCCACGTGCATGTCGCGGAAGTCCCGGAAGCGCCCGGCGCCACCGCCATTGAACGTGCCAAACGCGGCGACGAAGCGGTCACGCTCCGCGGCGGACAGCGTCTGCGCGTTCTTGCGAACCCGGACCGTCACGCGTCTTGTGCCGAGCACCCCGAGGCTGCCCGCGCCGACAGCCTGGATGACAGCGTCGCCGAGGTTGACGCTCGGGCGTCCGAACTCGCCGGCGACGAAGAAGCGAACCCACGCTCCGCTGGCGGGGAGGTTCAGCACGAGCGTCGACGCGCCGGGGTTCGCCCGTGCCGCGGCGAAGGTCACCCGGCCGCCCGGGCCGGCGTTCCGCAGGGTGATTCTTCGCGCGGCGGCCCCGACCGGATGGACGAGCCGCGCCCGTGCCTCGATCGGCGTCCACGTCAAGAACACTCGACCGAGGTGGTCGGCGCCGGGAAACCTGAACTCCACGTTCATCGCGCGCCTGCCTTCGTCTGACGCCGCACGTCCTCACCTCCGAATACGCGGAGCAGAAGCCGCAGCGAAGTCGAACTTACGCCTTGCGCTTCGGGCTGTCAATGGTTTCGACCTGGGACGCCGGCGCGTGCATCATGAGCATGTGGATGCCGGGCACAACGGTCGTGTTCCGTACTTCGCGTACGGCAGCAACATGGCCGAGCTGCTCAAGCGGCAGTCGGATGTCGAGTTCCTCGGGCCTGCACGCCTTGCCGGCTACCGCCTCGCCTTTACGCGAGACTCGAAGACGTGGCAGGCGGGCGCGGCGGATGTCATGCCCGCGCCAGGCATGTGCGTCTGGGGTGCTCTCTACGAGGTCGATCCTGCGTTTCTGGACTCGACGCTCGATCCGAGGGAAGGCGCAGGCTTCGCCTACCGGCGGACCGAAACGAAGGTCGCGCGAGACGGCCACGAGCTCTCGGCGTTCACCTACGAAGTCGTCGACAAGGTCGTGCCGGAGCTTTTACCAAGTACGGAGTATGTCGAGCAGCTGATCGACGGCGCGAAGCGTTGCGGGCTGCCCGAGAACTACGTCCGCTTTCTCGAATCCTTGCGCGACCAGCCGCACGAGGCGTTCCGGCAAGGCCTCTTCGCGCTGTCGACGACGACGCGCCGCGAGGCCGCGGGAATGGGCCTCGTGCGTGTCCGACCCGCGGACGCAGACAGGTTGGGATTAGGGCGGCTCGCGGCCGTCCGGCATGGCGCGCTCGTTTGCATCGCGAAGGTGCACCGCGCCCATGTCCCGGAGAATGCGTGCGAGGTCGATCAGAACGTGCGCCATGTCCTCGGGATCGTCGGCTATGAGACGTACGGCGCGACGGTCACGCTGCACCGAGTCGACGCGCCGCGCTTTCGCTTCGTTCGCCCGCTGATCCAACCGCGCATGCTCTTCCTGCGCCTCCAGCGCCCGCGGTGGATGGACAGCGAGAAGAGCATCTGCGTTCTGCACGAGAAGAACATCAGGCTGCTCGGGTTGAGCGAAGGGGAGTACGTCGACGTGTTCTTCACGCCGCCGGGTGGAACGGGTCCCTACAGCATTCGCTCGAAGAGCTTTCGTGTCTTCAGCGGGTCGACCAAGGACCAACCGCGCGGCCGCGAGACGATCGAGTACGCGCAGATCGACGAGCTGTACCTCGACGCGGACGGTCGTGAGGAGATCGGGGTCCCGAAGGACACTGTCGACGTCCCGGTGATGGTCGGCCCCGACCTCAGCAGGCTCTTCAGCAGCCGGCTCATCTTCTACGGCGCAACCGTCTTCCTGGCAGGCGCCGCTCTGTGGCCGCTCGTGGAGCAAATAGCCAAGTCGGTCGGACTGTCCAAGTCGATTGCGGTCTTGCTCACGGTTCTGCTCTCGTTCGGGCTGACGGCGGTCTTCGCGCTGTTCGATATCCGCGGGCGCGTCCGTTACTGAGCGTGAGAGCTACTTCAGCGCGTCTACTTCGACGTACCAGCGGGTGTCCGCGAAAGGACGGACAGACAGCCGGTAGCTCCCAGCGCCGTCGGAGCTGACGTACGTGCGCAGCGCACCGGCGCTGCTCGCGACGAAGCTGTGGCCGCCGAACTCATCCGTGCCCGTCCAGGCGATCTGCGCGAGCGCCAGACCGAAGTCGTTCGCAGCGAGTCGGTAGCGGATCCGCCAGCGCGCGGGGACGGTGAACACATCGCTTTCGTACTCGTCGGCTCCCGAGACCGCGAAAAGCTTCACCCAATGCAGTGTGCGTGCAACCGTGAGCCGAATCTGCGCTCCCTGGTAGACGGTCGTGCCCGCGGCGGGAATCTGCTCGAGCACCTGGCCGGGTGGCGCGTCGTCGGTGAGCCGCCAGACGAGCCGGTAGCGCAGATGATTCGTCGCGAGCTGTTGCTGGGCCGACGCGAGCTCCGCGTCGCGGACGTCAGGCACCACTGCGCGCGGATAGCCAGTGGCGACGACGATCGTGACGCGGGCGGGACGATGCAAGCGGGTGCCGGCGTGTGGCTGCAGCCCTACGACGGCGCCTTTGCGGACAGTCCACGAGGGCTCGTACTCATATCGGCTCGCGAACCCCTGGCGTGCGAGGGCCGCTTGCGCCCTTGCGGCCGGTCTGCCGGCCAGCGCCGGGACGGGCGCGAACGGCGTGCCCTTGCTGACGAGCAGCTGAACGCGGGTGCCGAACCCGTACCGCGCGCTCGGCTCCGGCCGCTGGCGAATCACGCGGCCGGCGCCGATGCGGGTGCTGTACACCCGCTGAACCGTCACCGTCGCGGTCGGCAACGAACGCTGGATCTGTGCCCGCGCCACGTCTTCCCGTAGGGAGACGACGTTCGGTACGCGGAGGAGGGGGTTGCGTACTTCGCCGGCGAACACGAGTGCGCCGACGATGACCGCGATCGACGCGAGGACCGCTGCCAGCACACGACGGCGCACCCAACGGCGGCGGGACGGCCGCGCGACCGCGATCGTCGGCGGCGCAGGCAACTGGGTGGTCGGCTGCTCGGATGGGACTGCGATCGTCCGCGGCTCCGAGTCCGGGGCAGTCTCGAGCGCCGCCGGTCTCGCAATCACGCCGGCCGCGAGCTCGTCGAGCCGTGCCGCGACGACAGAAGCGTCGGGCCTCGATTCGACGTCCCGCGCGAGCAGCGAGTCGACGAGCGCGATCGCGCTCTCGGGCGCGTCGGGGACGAGCGTTCGGAGCGAGGGCGCGTCCTCGTGCGCACGGCGCAGGCCGACGGCGAGCCTGTCCTCCCCCTCGAACGGCAGCCGGCCGCTCGAGAGCAGGAAGAGAATGCACCCGAGCGCGTACACGTCGGCGGCCGTGCCGCTCTCGCGTCCCAGCGCAAGCTCGGGCGACCAGTACTCCGGCGTCCCGAGCAGAACCCCGGTCGCCGTCAGCGAGCCGCTGCTGCGTGCGATCCGCGCGATGCCGAAGTCGGTCGTGACGACGCGTGCGCTCGACCGCTCGACCAGGATGTTCGACGGAGTCAGGTCACGGTGGACAACGCCGCGCGTGTGCGCGTAAGCGAGCGCCTCGGCTACCGGCTTCACGTACGCGGCGGCTTCGGGCAGCGCGAGGGGGAGGCGGCCACGTGTCGCCTGGGCGAGGTTCTCGCCGGCGACGTACTCCATGACCAGGAACGAGTGCTCCTCGCTCGACACATAGTCGTAGATGCGGACGATGTGCTCGTGTGCGAGCGCGGCGAGCGCGCGCGCTTCGCGATGGAAGCGCCGAGACTGGGCTGCATCTCCCGCGACGAACGACCGCAGCTGCTTGATCGCCACGTCGCGTTCGAGCTTGCGGTCGCGCGCGAGCCAGACAACGCTCATCCCGCCTTCGCCGACCTTCTCGAGCAGCTCGTAACGGGCGGCTAAAACCGTCATCAGCGGTCGAACTCTCCGCCGAAGCTCCCGGCACGTCCCGGCACGGCCATACCCCCGGTGCTCGCTGGCCTCACTCTACCGTGCAGCTAGCCGCCGAACACATCCCCGAGCGATGATCCTTCCGCGCAGGTTCGTGCGCCGAGTGCGACGGCGTCGTCGTTGAAGCGGGTGTTCAGGCGTGAGAGCAACGTCGCGCGGCGCTGCGCCGCTACGAGGTTGCCGACCGTGACGTCGTTCGCCAGCTCGCTCGTGGCGTCGCTCAGCTTCGCTCCGACGGTGAGGAAGCTCTCGACTTCGGCTTCCTTGCCGTCGGGTGGAGGCAAGCCGTTCAGCTCCCGCAGCATGCGCTGCTCGAGCGTGCTCGCAGTCTTCAGATAGCCCGCCGCGTCCGTCGGCGCGAGCGTGCGCGGATTCGGTAGCGCGCTCGTCGTGTCGTTTGCGCGGGCGCAGATCGCGTTTGCGCGAGCCGTCCAGCTTGCCGTGTTGGCCGTGGCCGGTTTGGCGTGCGCGCCGCCGTCGCCGCCACCGATGACACCGATCGCCGTGAGCACTGCGACCAGCGCGCCGATCAGGGCGGCGGCGCCGGTGAGCAGCCCCGTCACGCCGCTGAAGAACGATCCGATCCTCTTCGAGAGCGGCGGCTTGACTTCCTCGGGATCGATTGCGGCCATCGCGGGAGGTGGGCGACGAGAGCATCCGACTGTACTCCGTCGCCCACCACCCGACAAGACTCGCCTTCCCTACCTCCTGATGATGCGCACCGTCGCCGACGCGACGCCCGACCGCGTCAGCGCGTTGACGGCCTCGACATACGCCGTGTACGTGCCGCGTGAGCCCTTGCCGTACTCGTGCGTCACGCGCGGCTCGGTCGTCTCGACGGTCGCGGAGCCGTCCCCGAAGTCCCAGCGGTACTTCGTGATCGCCGCTCCGCTTTCCGACGAGGCCTGCGCGACGAAGTCCACGCGGTCGGCGCGCACCCGGTGCGACACCGACGCCGAGACGCTGTCGGTCACGAAGTCGTGCAGCAGCTTCAGCGCTCCCTGCGCCGAGAGCTCGCCGCGGTTCGCGTTGAGGCCCTCGAGACCGACGTGTATCAGCGCCGCATTCCACGTCACGAGCGGGTCGAGCTGGCTGAGCGTCGAGTCGCCCGCGACACCGATCGCGACGCCGTCCGATACGCGCGGTGCAGTGACGCCGTCCTTCTTCGTCGTCGTGTACCGCCCGAGCACGCGTGCGTGCTTCTCCGCGATCGCGCCGTTGTACGGCTCGATGCACGGGTCGAGCGTGTCGGCCGCGCTGATCAGACGACCGGAGTCGGGGAACCGCTGGTTACCGGCGCCGTTGCCGCCCATGTTCGTGCTGACGTCACCTGTCTTGCCGAGCAGCGTGAACGCCGTCTCGAGCTGGGCCGTCGCCGGGTTCGCAGCGTCCGCTCCGTAGAAGTCGCGGTCGGTGCGTGTGACGGTGCAGGGTGGGGGCGGCCCGTGGTCGAACGGCGTCATCCACCCCGCCATCGTCGCGTAGAGGAAGTCGCTGCCGGTGTTCTGGTCGTGCAGGACCTGCGAGTTGAAGTCCTGCCCGCTGATCACGATCTTGCCGCCTGCGACGAGATAGTCCTGGAGCGGGAAGGACCCGCCCACGTGGCCCACCGACCAGCTCGTCTTGTTGTTGCCGGCGAAGAAGACGACCGACCGGTAGTTCTGTAGCTGCGCGAACGTCGGCCCGGCATTCCCTGCCGCGAGCGTGCCGCCGTCGAACACGTCGTAGCTCAGGCCGAGGCCGTCCAGAGCGGCCGTGTAGACGGGGCGGTAGTCGGCTCCGCCGAGGTTGCGATCCCAGTCGATCAGCAGGACCTCCTTCGCCGCGCCCGGGTTCTGCACGCGCACGAAGTACGGGATCGTGTACATCTGACCCCCGCCGGTGATCTCGAGGAAGCCCTCGTAGTCGCCCGCTGGAGCGCCCGACGTCGCCACGTCGACGTTGAACGTCACGCTGCCCGCCGGGCTCGACGTGAACGTCGGTGTCGGCGTGATGCTGACCGCCGCGTTTCCGACGACTGCGCGAACGTTGAGCGCATAGCCGGTCGGCCCGCCGTTGTCGCGCATGTCGGTAGCGGTGATCGTCATCCGCTTCGTCTCGGTCGGGCGCACCAGCCCGAACGACAGCGACGGCGGGTCGAACGTCAGCTGCGGATTCACCAGCCGGGCCGCATTCACGCGCCCCGCACCACGGTGCTTCGCGAGCGCGGGGACGTTGCCCTCGAGGTCGAGCGACATGTTCGTCTTCGCCGTGTTCATCAGAGCGCTCTTCACCTGCTCCGGTGTCCACGACGGATGGAGGGCCTTCGTCAGAGCGGCGAGCGCCGTGATGTGCGGCGTCGCCATCGACGTCCCGCTGAGCTGCTCGAAGAGCGCGGACGGATTCACCGCGCCCGTCGTGTCGTTCACGCTCGACGAGAGGATGTTCGAGCCGGGCGCGGCGATGTCAGGCTTGATCCCCATCGTCAGCGCCGGCCCGCGGCTGCTCGAGGCCGCGACCACGTCGGCCCAGCCCGACGTCAGCCGAGCGAGCGGCGCCTCGATCGAGACGGTCGCTCCCGGATTGGCTGCGGCCCAGCTCACGAGCGCGCGGCCGTCGGCCAACGTCACCATGACGGACGGGATGGCCGGGAGCGTGAACCCACCCATTGCGGTCGGGGGATCCGCGCCGTTGTTGTGCACGATCATCCCGATCGCGCCGCCGGCCATCACGTTCTGCTTCTTCGCATCGAACGTGCAGGTCCCGCGCGAGACGAGGGCGATCTTGCCGACGAGCGAGCCTGCGGCGAACGGCGTGCACGCTTGACCGGCGAGCCCGCCGATCCCGCCGGGTGCGACGACGTACTCCCCCGAGACCGTTGTGGCGATCGGCGGCGCCGGAGCCGCGGCCGGCACGCCGGGCCGGGTCCGCAACGTCGCCGGCGGAGATCCCGGACCGGTCACGGTGACCGCGTTCGAGAACACGCGTGCGTGCGTGCTGTTCGCGACGGTGATGACCTTCGGGCTCAGCTTGAACGAGCCTGTGATGCTGGTGTCGCCGTTCGTGCCGGCGTTCCCTGACGACGCGGCCACGATCGTCCCGGCGTCGACGGCAGAGTCGAGCGCGTCGCGGATCGGATCGTGCGCCGGATCGGTCGTCAGCCAGCGGCTGTGCCCGAGGCTGATGTTGACGGCGTCGGCCTGGTCGGCGACGACGTCCTCGATCGCAGCGAGGAGCTCCGCGGAGTCACCGTCGAGGCGGTAGCTCATCACGTACGCGCCCGGCGCCATCCCGGAGAAGTGCAGTGAGAAGCTGGCGGGTCCCGACGTGTAGTTGTAGTTGCCTTCGTCGCCGGCCATGATCCCGGCCACGTGGGTCGCGTGCTGCGAGCCGGGGCCCCACGGCGTCGCCGTCGTGTTGCCGGGATACGGGTACACGTTCGCCACGATCACCTTGTTGCTCGCATACGTCGCGAGCGGGAGGTCCGTGCGCACGCCACCGGAGACGCGCTGCGTCTTCGGAAAGCCGGCCGGAGCCGTGAATCCGGACGCGTTGAAGAACGGATGGAGCGCGTTGACGCCGGAGTCGATCAGCGCAAGGCGCAGACCCGCGCCCGCCCCGAGCGGGCTCGACGGCATCGCCTGCCACAGCGTCTGCAGCCCGAGCAGCGAGCGGCTCTCGTCGAGCTCCGGCTCGAGCTTGTACGTCTCGGTCACCGATGCGACGTGGGGCAGCCCCTGGATGGCGGCGATCTTGTCGCGCGGCACTTCGAGCGTCAGACCGTCGAACGCTGTGTCGTAGCGCCACTGCACGGCGGCGCTCGGCGCCGCTCCCTTCAGCTTCTCCTCGAAATCCTTCTGCTTCGTCGCGAGGTGCGCGAGGTACGCGCGGCTCGCGGGCGCCTTGACGTCGATGTGGCCCTTCGGCGTGCGAGCGTCGAGGACGCCTTTCAGGCCGGGGAGGGTGTCGCGGTACTTCGCGAGCGGCGGCTCGTCGAGCTTGACGACGACGCGGACGAGCTCTGTCTCTTCGGCTGCTCCCGTCGCGGGACCGAGCGCCAAGACGCCGATCGCGACGAGCAGGCCGACGACGAAGGCCGCGCGTGACCCTCGAAAGACTGTTCGAAACACGTAATCCTCCCCTTTTGCCCCGCGGCCGTTCGCCGCCCGCGCAGGAGGTTCGCAGGCAGATCGCCTTTGGTCAAGGGTTGGATATCAATAAACGACGACCTATCAGCTGCCGTCGCGGGCGCGCTCGAGCCCGTCGAGCAGCAGGTCGATCGCGAACTCGAAGCCCGAGTGATCGCTCGGCGACGGGTCGAGGTGCTGCTTCACGTGCTCGATCAGGTAGGGGTATTCGTCGGCTGGTAGCCGGCCGAGAAAGCCCTCCGCTAGCCCCGCGAGGTCTGCCCCCTCGCCCGGGACGCTGAGGTGCTGCGCGGTGACGCCGAGGATCAGGGCTTCGAAGATGTGGAAGGCGTCGTACGTGAGGTCCTTCGAAAATCCGCCCCCGCGGAACGCACGCAGGAGCGCCTCGGCGTAGGACAGCCGCGCCGGTCCGGGACCGCCGCGCGCCATCCACAGGCTCTGCGCCCAGCGGTGACGACGCAGCGTCGCGTGCGCGGACAACGCGATCGTGCGCACCGCGGTCTTCCAGTCGACGTCGTCGGCAGGGATGTCGATCTCGCCCGCGACCGCTTCGACGAGGCCGTCGAGGATCTCGTCCTTGTTCGAGACGTGGTTGTAGAGAGACATCGCCTCGACGCCGAGCTCCTTGGCGACTCGGCGCATGCTCACCGCCTCGAGGCCGCCCTCGTCCGCGATCGCGACAGCGGCGCGCAGGACGCGCTCCTTGTTGAGCGGAGTTCGCTTGGTGCTTGACAAGACGACGGGGGCCAGAGTAGCTTACGGCGTATGCTTACGGTGTACGTACAAGTCGATCGTCCTGAGAACTGAGCGGAGGCGCAACCCGATGAAAGCGATGGTCCGCGAGAGGTACGGCCCGCCGGAGATCCTCGAGCTGCGGGAAGTCGACATGCCGGAGCTGACGGACGACGGCGTGCTCGTGCGTGTCCATGCGTCTTCCGTGAACCGGGCTGACTGGTACATGCAGGTCGGGCCGTGGGTTGCGCGCCTAGGGGCAGGACTGCGCAGGCCCAAGGAGCGGGTACCCGGCACGGATTTCGCCGGCGTCGTCGAGGCGGTCGGAAAGGACGTCACCGATTTCAAGCCGGGCGACGAGGTCTTCGGCGGGAGAAGCGCGGCATTCGCCGAGTACGTGAACGCCCGAAAGACCGTTGCGCTCAAGCCGACGAACGTGACGTTCGAGGAGGCGGCGGCCGCACCGCTCGCCGCGCTCACTGCGTTGCAGGGCCTGCGCAAGGCCGAGCTGCAGCCGGGGCAGACGGTGCTCGTGAACGGCGCGTCGGGAGGCGTCGGCGGCTTCGGCGTCCAGGTTGCGAAGGCGCTCGGCGCCGGGAAGGTGACCGCCGTCTGCAGTACGAGGAACGTCGAGCAGGCACGCTCGCTCGGCGCCGACGAGGTGATCGACTACACCCGCGACGACTTCACGCGCGCGGGTGAGCGTTACGACGTGCTCTTCGACAACGCCGGCACCAGGCCATGGTCGGAGCTCAAACGGGTGCTGAATCCAGATGGCAGGCAGCTGATGGTCGGCCTCCCGATGTTGACCTCCGCCCGCGGCCTGATCGGTCACATGGCCGGCGTGCGGATTGCGTCGGTCGGCAGCGGACGGAAAGTCGTGTTCTTCATCACGAAAGGCAATCGCGCCGACATGAACACGCTCCGCGACTTGATCCAGAGCGGCCAGGTGAAGCCGCTCGTCGAGCGCACGTATCCGCTCAGCGAAGCTCCGGAGGCGTTGCGGTACATGGGTACGGGACACGTGCGCAGCAAGCTCGTCATCACGATCTGACGCAAGAGTGGTGCCAGCCGTACTGCGCAGCCATGCGTGCGGCATCTAGCTTCGGTGTATGTCGAAGTGCGAGTGCGCCGTGATTCGCCCGGTGGCCGACGGCGACGTGGCCGTCGTTCGGGAGGTGTTCGACGGCCTGGGGCCGGGCTCGCGCTATCAGCGCTTCCTCGGCGCGAAGCCCGAGCTGTCGGAGCGTGAGCTCGAGTCGCTGAGTGCCGTCGACCACGAAGATCACGAAGCTCTCGTCGCGGTCGATCCCGCGAGCGGCGCCGCCCTCGGCGAGGCACATCTCCGGCGTGACCCATACGACCGCGGCGTGGCCGAGGTCTCGTTCGCCGTCGTCGACGCCTGTCAGAACGTCCACCTGGGCACCCGGCTCGCGGCTCAGCTCGCCGCGCGCGCCCGCGAGCTCGGGATCAGCCGGCTGCGCGCGAGCATGCTGGTGGAGAACACGCGCTCGCGCGCGCTCTTCCGCGGCATGGGACGGGTGGTCGGTCGCAGCTACGACGGCGGCGCCGTCGAGCTCGAGGTCGCGCTCGACTGAGGTGCGGTTCTCCGCACTCGAACACACGAGTTAGCTCCCTTCCTCGCCGAGCGCCGTCGCGCGAGGCTTCTTGACATGAATGGGTCAGTTCGCGTAGCCGTCGTCGGCGCCGGGCCGGCGGGACTTGCCGTCAGCGCGCAGCTCGCGCGGGCCCGCTGTCCGCACGTCGTCCTCGAGCGCGGCCGGATCGGCTCGAGCTGGCGCACGCAGCGCTGGGACTCGTTCCGGCTGAACACGCCCGGCTGGATGAACCGCGTCCCGGGGAAGTTCCTCGAGAGCGGCGAAGACGCATTCGCGACGGCCGGCGAGCTGGTCGCCGGGCTCGAGCGACTTGCGCGCCGACTGCCGGTCGTAGAGAACGTCGAGGTGTACAGCGCGCGACGAAGCGGAGCGGCGTGGCGCGTCGACACCTCGCGCGGATCGCTCAGCGCCGAGGCGATCGTCGTCGCCAGCGGCTTTCAGAACGTCCCGCGCAAACCGGCCTACGCGCATGCGCTTCCGCAGAAGATTCGGCAGCTACATGCGGCCGACTACCGGCGCCCGAGCGACGTCGACGGCCGCGTGCTCGTCGTCGGCGGCGCACAGTCCGGTCTGCAGATCGCCGAGGACCTCCTGCGCGCGGGCAAGCGCGTCTACCTCTCGACGAGCCGCGTCGCGCGGCTGCCGCGCCGCTTCCTCGGACGCGACGCGTTTGCCTGGCTGCGCGAGATGGGGCAGCTCGACGTGGCGCGCGAGGACGCCGACGCGGCGACGATCGCCGCCACGCCCCCGCAGGTCGGAGGCGGCTACACGATCAGCTATCAGCAGCTCGCGGCACGCGGTGTGACCTTGCTCGGTCATGCGATGGGGCTCGAAGGCCACGCGCTCGCGCTCGCGCCCGATCTCGGCGACAACGTTCGCTTCGCCGACGAAGCCGCGATGCGATTCCGCGCGGCGTGGAGCAAGCGTGCGCGTCTGATCGCTCGGACCGACACGTATGCGGACAGCGCGGACGATCCGGCGCGGCATCTCTACGGGGCCACGGGTCCCGCGACGCTCGACTTCGCGGCGGCGGGCATCTCCACCGTCATCTGGGCGACCGGCTTGGGGCCGAGCACGCAATGGCTTCCGTCCGACGCTCTCGACGAGCGCCACCATCCGCAGATGCCCGGCCTCCACGTCACGGGCGCGCCGTGGGTGACCCACCGCTCGTCCGCGAACCTCTACGGGATGGCCGCGGACGCGGAGCGAATAGCGTCTGCGCTAGCGCGCGTGCCGCTCAGCGCCGCTGCATAACGGGTTCGGGGCCCGCGGTGCTCCGTCACGCCACCGCAAACCGGTCGGTGGTTTCAAGGATTTTCGCCCTCATCGTCTCGCTGCCGGTGTGGCCGGAGTCTTCGACGACGATCAGCTCGGCGTCGGGCCACGCGCGCGCGACGTCCCACGCGATCTGCAGCGGCGCGCCCAGGTCGAGACGGCCGTGAAAGAGCACGCCGGGAATTCCCGCGAGCCGAGCGGCGTCGCGCAGCACGACGCCGTCCTCGAGGAACGCGCCGTTCGAGTAGTAGTGCGCGCAGATGCGCACGAACGCGAGCTGCGCGTCGGCCGGGCGGTCGCTGTACGCGTTCGGCGTGCCCTGCGGCTCCATCGAGATGACGGCGTCCTCCCAGGCGAGCCAGTCGCGCGCGGCCCGCTTGCGCACCGCCGCGTCCGGATCCTCCATCAGTCGCGCATACGCCTTCAGCAGATCACCGTTGCGTTCGCGTTCGGGAACCCCGTCGCGGAAGCGCTCCCACTGCTCGGGGAAGAACCGGCCGACGCCGCGGTAGAGCCAGTCGAGCTCGCAGTGGCGGCACGTCGTCACGCCGAGCAGCACGATCTCCGACACGCGCTCCGGGTGCCGCTCGGCGTACAGGAGGATCAGCGTCGACGCCCACGAGCCGCCGAAGAGCAGCCAGCGCTCGATGCCCAGATGCTCCCGCAACCGTTCCATGTCACGCAGCAGGTGCTCGGTGGTGTTGACGCTCATGTCGGTCTGCGGATCGCTCGCGTGCGGCGTGCTACGGCCGCAGCCGCGCTGGTCGAAGAGGGCGACGCGGTAGCGCTCCGGGTCGAAGGAACGGCGTTGGCCCGGCCCGCACCCTGAGCCGGGCCCACCGTGCACGACGAGCGCCGGCTTCCCGTCAGGATTGCCGCAGGTCTCCCAGTAGACGAGATTGCCGTCGCCCACCTCCAGCGACCCGTGTTCGTACGGCTCGATCGGCGGGTACGGCTGGCGCACGGGACCAGGGTACGGTCCGTCAGGTCCGTGGGCTTGAATGCCGCGGACGTCACGCCAACCGAAGGAGCTCTATGCCGCTTACCCAGAGTCAGCTCGTAGGTGAAGTCGCCGACCGCGCGGGTCTTTCGAAGGGCGACGCGAAGGCCGTCCTCGATGCGCTCGAAGAGGTCGTCCTGGAACAGCTCGGCGACGCCGAGAAGGTCAAGATCGGCGGCGTCGTCCAGCTGACCGTGCGCGTCAAGGAGGCGACGAAGGCGCGGAAGGGGCGCAATCCCGCCACCGGCGAGGAGATCACGATTGCGCCGAAGCCGGCGTCGGTGACCGTCAAGGCACGGCCGCTGACGAAGGCGAAGGCCGCGCTGCCCTCCGTGGCGGCCGCGCGTCGGCGGATTGCTGCCTAGAGCACGAGCTCGGCGAGCGTTCTCAGCGCATTGACGTCGGGCGTGCCGACCATCAGCGTCGTCACGCCCGACTCACGCCACGCGTCGAGCCGGTCGCGTATGCGTTCGGGCGGGCCGACGAGCGCGACCTCGTCGATGAACGCATCGGGGACGGCCGCGATCGCCTCGCGCTGCTTTCCGTCCAGATAGAGGTCCTGGATGCGCTCGGCCTCGGCCTCGTAGCCGTACCGCCGCACGAGCGCGTTGTAGAAGTTCGCGCCGCGCGCACCCATGCCGCCGATGTAGAGGGCGAGCATGGGGCGGAGCGCGTCGCGCGCCGCGTCGACGTCGTCCGACACGAGGACATGCACCGTCGGCACGATCTCGAAGCCGTCCCGCAGCTCGTAGCCGAACGCCGCGCGTGCCCGCTCCGGTGAGAAGAAGATTGGCATCCACCCGTCGGCGATCTCGAACGCAAGGTTCACGTTCTTCGGGCTCAGCGCCGCGAGGTAGATCGGGATCGAGTCACGCAGCGGGCGGAGCATGATCTTGAGGGGCTTACCGAGCCCGGTCGCGCCGGGTCCTGCGTACGGGATCTCGTACTGGTCGCCGTGGAACTCCAGCGTCTCCCGGCGCAACGCGGTGCGCACGATCTCGACGTACTCGCGCGTCTTCGTCAGCGGCTTGCCCCACGGCTGTCCGTGCCAGCCTTCGACCACCTGCGGCCCGGACGTCCCGAGCCCGAGCAGGAAGCGGCCGCCCGAGAGGAGGTCGAGCGTGGCCGCGGTCATCGCCGTGTTCGCCGGCGTGCGCCCCGGGATTTGCATGATCGCGGAGCCGACCTTGATCGTCGATGTCGTCGCCGCGAGCCACGAGAGCACCGTGACGACGTCGGTGCCCCACGCTTCGGCCGCCCAGGCCGAGTCGTAGCCGAGCCGTTCGGCTTCCTGCGCGAGCGCGATCAGCTCGAGCGGATTCGTCCCGGGTGGCGCATATCCCATCGTGAAGCCGAGACGCACTCTGCGATGCTAAGTCAATGGCGACGAATCGCCGAGTGACGCTCGCTGCACGCCCCGAAGGCTTTCCGCAAGAGTCGGACTTCGCGCTCGACGAAGTCGACGTCCCGGGACCGGGCAGCGGCGAGGTTCTCGTCCGCGTGCGCTATGTGTCCGTCGACCCCTACCAGCGTGGCCGCATGAGCGAGGCGCGCTCCTACGCGCGGCCGGTCGAGATCGGCGACGTGATGACGTCGCAGAGCGTCGGCGAGGTCGTGGAGAGCAACGACGGACGGTTCTCGCCCGGTGACCTCGTCGTGGGGCAGCTCGGCTGGCAGGAGTACGCCGTCGCGCGCGGCGGATCGCTGCGACGTCTCCCGCCGGGGCTCGAGCCGCCGACGCTTGCGCTTCACGTCGTCGGAGCGACCGGCCTGACGGCGTACTTCGGGCTGTTCGACGTCGGCAAGCCGCGGGCGGGCGACACGGTCGTCGTTTCGGCGGCGGCCGGCGCGGTCGGCCAGATCGTCGGGCAACTCGCGAAGCTCGCCGGCTGCCGCACCGTCGGGATCGCCGGCGGCCCCGAGAAAAAGCGCGATCTGAGCGAGGCGTACCGCTACGACGTGGCGATCGACTACAAGAACGACGACCTCGGCGCCGCATTGCGCGACGAGCGCGTGGACGTCTACTTCGACAATGTCGGCGGTGCGATCTCGCAGGCCGTGCATCGCCGCTTGAAGATCGGCGCGCGAATCGTGATCTGCGGCCAGGTCTCGCAGTACAACGAGCCGCGGCCCGAGCCGACATTCCATCCCGGCCTGCTCATCGTCTACCGGGCGCGGATGGAGGGCTTCCTCGTCAACGACTACGCGCACCGCTTCGAAGAGGGTGTGACGCGGCTCGCGGGCTGGGTTGCGAGCGGCGACCTCCGGTGGCAGGAGGACGTGACCGAGGGCCTCGAGAATGCGCCGCGGGCGTTCATCGGGTTGCTCAACGGCGCCAATCGGGGCAAGGCGCTCGTACGAGTCAGCTAGCGATGTCCCGGCACTGTCCCGGCTAGCGCTCGGACAGCAGGACCTGCGTGCAGCGCGCGCTGGCCAGGTGGTTGCCTTCCACGTCGTGCAGATCTGCCGCGCAGAACACCGTCCGCTTCGTGCGGTGCACGACGCGGCCCTTCGCGCGCAGCGTGCCCGGGCGGGTCGGCCGCAGGAACTCGGCGCGCAGGTCGGCCGTGAGGAAGGTCTCGCCGCTGTCGAGCAGTGAATGGCAGGCGCCGCCCATCGCGGTGTCGAGCAGCGTCGTCACGAGGCCGCCGTGCACGATCGGACCGGACGAGCCGTGGAAGCAGTACTCGACCGGCGCGTCCCACTCCACCAGCGACTCGCCGTCGCCATGCTCGACGCTGCGGTAGCCGAGCGTGATCCAGACGTGCGGAGCCGTGAGCCGGGACTCGCCCCAGCCGGGCCGCCGCTCAGGCAACAGGCTGCGCCGCGAACTGCTCGCGGAGCGCGGTCTTCTTGAACTTGCCGACGGCCGTCTTCGGGATCTCGTCGACGAACTCGATGCGGTCCGGCAACCACCACTTCGCGAAGTGGGGCGCGAGGAACTCGCGCAACTGGTCGGATGTCGCGCCGGCGCCCTCCTTCAGCACGACGGCCGCGAGTGGACGTTCCTGCCACTTCTCGTCCGGCACCGCGATCACCGCCGCTTCTGCGACGGAGGGATGCGCCATCAACGCGTTCTCGAGGTCGACGGAGGAGATCCATTCGCCGCCGGACTTGATCACGTCCTTCGACCGGTCCTTGATCTGGATGAAGCCGCGTTCGTCGAAGGAGACGATGTCACCGGTCTTGAACCAGCCGTCGTTCGACCAGCGGTCGGCCTGTTCCGGAGTGTCGTAGTACGCCGACGCGACCCACGGGCCGCGCACCTCGAGCTCGGCCATGGTCTCGCCGTCGTGGGGAATCTCCTTGCCGTCCTCATCGAGGGCGCGCAGCTCGACCAGCGGCAGCGGCAGCCCCTGCATCGCGATGTAGTCGTACTGCTTGTCGGGATCGGCGTGCGAGAGCTCGCCCGGCAACGCGGCAACGGAGGCAACGGGCGACGTCTCGGTCATGCCCCAGCCGTGGCAGACGGTCAGGTTGTGCCGTTCCTTGAAGCCGGCGATCATCGCGCGCGGCGCCGCCGACCCCCCGACGAGCATCCCTTTCATCCGCGAGAGGTCCCACTTGCCGGGGCTCGCGTCGAGCATCTGCAGGATCGCCAGCCAGATGGTCGGCACGCCCGCAGTCCACGTCACGCCCTCCTGCACGAAGTCGTCGAGCAGGCTCTCGGCGTCGAGGTGCGGGCCGGGAAACACCTGCTTCGCGCCGAGCATCGCCGCGATGTAGGGGTAGCCCCACGCGTTCGCGTGGAACATCGGGACGACCGGAAGGATCACGTCCTGCTCGGCGATGCCGAGGCCGAGCGGGTTGCCGGCGGCGACGCCGAGGGTGTGCAGCATCGTCGACCGGTGCGAGTAGACGACGCCTTTCGGCATGCCCGTCGTGCCGCTCGTGTAGCACATCGCCGCGGCTGCGTCCTCGGACAGCTCGGGATCGCGCCACGCGCCGGCATCGGCCGACGCGAGCAGCTCCTCGTACGAGTCCTCGACCACGAGCACGTGCTCGATCTGCGTCTGGTCGCGGAATTGCTCGACAAGCGGCATCAGGCTCGCGTCGGCGATCAGGACGCGATCGCCGGCGTGGGACGCGATGTAGCCGATGTCGTTCGGATGCAGGCGCAAGTTGAGCGTGTGCAGGACGAAGCCGCCGCACGGAATGCCGAAGTACGCCTCGAGGTGCTGGTAGTTGTTCCAGCTCAACGTGGCGACGCGATCGCCACGCTCGAGCCCGAGCTCGCCCAGCGCGACCGCGAGCTGCTTCGCGCGGCGCGCCATGTCGGCGTACGTGTAGCGGTGGAACGACTTGTCCGGCAACCGCGTGACGACTTCCTTGTCGCCGAAGTAGGTCTCGACGCGCCGCAGGATGGTCGGAAGCGTCAGCTGGTAGTCCATCATCAAGCCGTCCATCGGGTCTCCTTTTAGCGCAACAGCCAGCGTTCGTACACCGAATCGCGCGTCCGGTCGGGCAGTCGCTCGAGGGCGGAGCGCAGTTTTGCATCGCGACCGACGAGCTTGCGCGTGTGCGGTCGGTCCTTCGTCAGCGCGGCTTCGACGGCCGCTGCGACGGCGTCGGCGGACGCGCCCTTCGCGCCCCGCTCTGCCGCGACGCGCCGAAACGCGGCGATGCGCTCGCCGTACAGGTCGCCGAGCTCCGGCCGCGCGCGGTCGACGAGCCCGTCGGCAACCTGTGCCGACTTCGTCCAGATCGGCGTCTTGATCGTCCCGGGCTCGACGATGGAGACGTCGATGCCGAACGGCCGCAGCTCCACGCGAAGGGTGTCGGCGATCGCCTCGAGTGCGTGCTTCGACGCCGCGTACGCCCCGAGGAACGGCAGCGCGCTCTTGCCCGCGATCGAGCCGACGAAGACGACGCGGCCGCGCGAGCGGCGCAGCTGCGGCAGAAACGCCTGCGTCACCGCTACCTGCCCGATCACGTTTACCTCCAGCTGACGGCGCAGCTCGTCGAGCGGAATGAACTCGAGCGGCATCGCGATCGCGATGCCCGCGTTGTTGACGACCGCATCGAGCTCGCCGATGCGCTCCGACGCGGCGCGGATCTGCTCGTCGTCGGTGACGTCGAGCAGGACTTCCTCCGTGCTCTTGGGCGCGTCGCCCGAGCGGCGCACGCCGGAGAACACACGCCACCCCGCGGATGTGAGGCGAACGGCGCACGCTGCGCCGATTCCCGTCGACGCGCCCGTCACGAGCGCGGTGCGCATCAGTCGAGCAGCCAGGCGGCGACCTTCGCGCGCTGGTCGCGCGAGTAGCCGCCGTATGCCTGGATCCAGAGCGCGCGCTTGTAGTACGTGTGCAGCGGGTGCTCCCACGTGAAGCCGATCCCGCCGAGCACCTGGATCGCGCGCTCGCAGGCGGCGACGGCGACGTCGCCGGCGTAGCTCTTCGCCGCCGCGACCGCGATCGGCGTCTGGTCGTCGTTCTCGGCGACGCACCAGGCCGCCCAGTACGCCAGCGACCGGATCAGCTCGCACTCGACGTACGTGTCCGCCAGTGGATGCGAGACCGCCTGGTAGACGCCGATCGGCCTGCCGAACTGCTCACGCGTCTTCGCGTGCTCGATGCCGAACTCGAGCGCGCGCCGTGCGATCCCAGCGGCCTCGAGGGCGAGCGCCGCGAACCGCTCGGGCTCCGGCGCGTCGGCGTCGAAGAACTCCTCGCCGCGGTTCGCGCGTCCGGCTTCCTCGAACAGCACGGCGCGGTCGAGGAAGCCGAGCTCGGCGAGCTCATCGCGTCCCCAGCCGCCGTTCGCGAGCACGTCGCGCGCCTCGCGGCGCAGCAGTTCCTGGTCCTCGGTGAAGGCGAACTGCATTACCGCGACCTCGGGAGCCCGAGCACGCGCTCGGCGATGATGTTGCGCAGGATCTCGCTCGTGCCCGCCTCGATCGTGTTGCCGCGGCTGCGCTGCTGCTGGTAGCCCCAGTAGCCGTCGTCCTCGCCGCCGAGGATCTCCATCGCGAGCTTCGTCAGGCGCTGGTTCTGCTCCGACCAGTGCAGCTTCGAGCCGGAGCCTTCGGGCCCCGGGATGCCGGTCTGCATCAGCGTGGTCAGCGATCGGTAGTTCGTCAGCTTCAACGCCTGCAGCTCGATCCACTCCTGCGCGACCCGGTCGCGGATGATCGGATCGTCGGCTGCCTTCTCCTTCGCGAGCGCGATCAGCCGCTGCACCTGCGAGTCGAGCACGCCTGTGAGCGCGAAGCCGAGCGTGCCGCGCTCGTGCAGCAGTGTCGTCATCGCGACTTGCCAGCCGCCGCCGATCTCGCCGAGGAGGTTCTCGCGCGGG
>JBJMJL010000151.1:0-12168 GCA_045806365.1 Gaiellaceae bacterium | reverse complement strand
GCACAAAACGCTTACGAACCTTTAACCGTCCGCACGCGTCGGAATATCGGCAAGCAGGGAAACTACCCGCGAAGACGCATGACCAAGGGGGTTCCAATGCGCAGGGTCATCTGGATGGCCGTCACGACGCTGGCCCTGGTGCTGGCCGCACCCGCGTCGACGGCGACCACCACCGTTCAGATCAAACGCTCGGGCTTCGTCCCGGCGACGATCACGATCAACCAGAACGACTCCGTCACCTGGACGAACGCCGACACGATCGACCACCAGGTCGTCGCGAACAGCGGGTCGTTCGCCTCACCCGTGCTGAAGCCCGGGAAGTCATACACACGTGCCTTCCGCAGCGGCGGCGGGACGTTCCGCTACCACGACAGCCTCCACCCCTCGCTCCGGGGAACGCTCGTCGTGCGCGGGGCGCCACCGCAGGTCTCACTCAACGCGTCGGCGGCAGTCGTCAAGTTCGGCGGCTCCGTCGCGCTCAGCGGCACCGTGTCGAACAAGAAGGCAGGCGAGACGGTCACGATCGTCCAGTTGCCGTTCGGCCAGACGACGAAGCAGGTCGTCGCGACGCTGCAGACGACCGCCAACGGCGCCTTCTCCTTCAACGTGACGCCGCAGGTGAACACGCTGTACCAGGCGCAGTGGCCCGGGAAGTCGGAGAGCTCGGTAACCGTTCAGGTGCAGCCGCTGATCAAGCTCCCCTTCGTCTCCAAGTCCGGCTACTTCCATTTCTACGTCACCGCCGGCCAGTCGTTCGCCGGCAAGACGGCCTATCTGCAGCGCTTCACGCTCGCCCACCAGTGGACGAACATCCGCGCCCTGACGCTCGGGTCGAAGTCGGGCCGACTGATCTCGGTCCGCTTCGTCAAGTCGATCGTCCCGCGCGGCCGCTGGTCCATCCGCGTCTTCATGCCCGCGACCGAGATGGGCGGCGGGTATCTCGACAGCTGGAGCGGAACGCAGCCCGTCGTCCGACGCTGACTCAGAGAGCGCCGGCTCAGCCGGCGCTCTCGAACCTCTGCTGCACCGCGTCCCAGTTGACGACGTTCCACCACGCCGCGAGGTAATCCGGCCGGCGGTTCTGATACTTGAGGTAGTACGCGTGCTCCCACACGTCGACGCCCAGCAGCGGCGTGTCGCTGTTGCTGATCGGCGAGTCCTGATTGGCGGTGGAGTACACGGCGAGCCCCGTGCCGTCGTGCACGAGCCACGTCCAGCCCGAGCCGAAACGCTTCACACCGGCGTCGTTCACCGCTTCCTTGAGCTGGTCGAGCCCGCCGAACGCCGAGGAGATCGCGTCGGCGAGCGAACCGGACGGTTCGCCGCCGCCGTTCGGGCCCATGATCTCCCAGAAGAAGCTGTGGTTCGCGTGGCCGCCGACGTTGTTCCGCACTGCGGCTTGCTTGTCCGCCGGAAGCTCATCGAGGACGGTCAGGATCTCGTCCGCGGACCGGTCGGCCCACTGGGTGCCTTCGAGCGCCTTGTTGGCGTTGTCGACGTAAGCCTGGTGATGCTTGTCGTGGTGGACGCGCATCGTCTGCTCGTCGATGTGCGGCTCGAGCGCGCCGTAGTCGTACGGCAGAGGGGGGACCTCGAAGGCCATGGGTCGCTCCTTTCTCGCGTGTACCGCGAGGATATGCTCCGCCGGGCGCCATGGCGACACTTGCGTTCAAGTTCGAGGAGATCACCCCGCGGGAGCTCAAGCCCGAGCTGTACGAGCTGGACGGGATCTCGCGCGCCACGATCGAGGCGCACTACAAGCTCTACGAGGGCTATGTCAAGAAGCGCAACGAGATCCTGCAGAAGCTCGACGGCGTCGACACTGCGAGCGCCAACCAGGTCTACTCCGACATCCGTGCGCTCAAGGTCGACCTCACCTTTGCGATCGGCGGCATCAAGAACCACGAGATCTACTTCGAGCATCTCGGCGGCGGGGGCGGCGATCCGACGGGGCTCGTCGGCGACCTGATCGCGCGCGACTTCGGCTCGTCCCAGGAGTGGCGCACGGATCTGAAGGCGACGGGAATGGCGGGCCGCGGCTGGGCGTGGACGGCGTACGACTGGGACGAGGGACGCTTGTTCAACTACGTCGGCGACGCGCAGAACACGTTCGCGATCTGGAACGCAACGCCGCTGATCGCGCTCGACGTCTACGAGCACGCGTACTTCCTCGACTACCAGACCGACCGTGCGTCGTACATCGACGCGTTCTTCGACAATCTCGACTGGTCGACCGTCAACGACTGGGTGTCGAAGTACCAGATCCAGACGTAGCCGTGGACATCCGGCTTCGGCCGCTCGACGAAGGTGAGTTTCCGGCGCTGCTGGAGCAGCTGCGCGAGGAATATGTGCGGTCGATGGTCGAGGAGGCGGGGCTGTCGCAGACCGAGGCCGAGGACAAGGCGCGTGCGGACCACGAGTCGCTCTTCCCCGACAGCGTGCCGCAGGCGCACCACCGCATCTACGTGATCGAGGATGCCGAGTCCGGCGAACGGAGGGGGCACATCTTCTGGGCGGCGCGACAGCCGCCGGGGTCGACCACGAAGCGTGCGTACCTCTACGAGCTCTTCATCGACGAGTCGTTTCGCGGCCGAGGGCTTGGCCGTCGAGCCCTCGAGTTGGTCGAGACAGATGCTCGGGCGGCGGGACTTCCGGCCGTCGACCTCAACGTGTGGGGTGGGAACGAGGCCGCGCGCGCGCTCTACCGCACTGCCGGCTACAGCGAGCGGGCCGTCTTCATGTCCAAGGAGCTCGCGTGACGGCGGCACTGCTGATCGTGGCCGGATATCTGCTCGGGTCGATGCCGTGGGGCTACTGGCTCGTGCGCCTCGTCAAGCACGACGACATCCGCAGACACGGCAGCGGGAACATCGGCGGCACGAACGTGTGGCGCGTGTACGGCTGGCGGCTCGGGTTGCCCGTCGTCGTGCTCGACACGGCCAAGGGCTTCGTCCCCGCGCTCGTCGCGACGCTGACCGTGTCACATCTTGCCGGCGTGCTCGCAGGCGCCGCGGCGATGCTCGGCCACTGGCGGCCGTTGTTCCTGCGCTGGCAGCGCGGCGGGAAGATGGTGGCGACCTGCGGCGGCGCCTTCCTCGGCGTCGCGCCGGTCATCGGCGGGATCGGCGCCGTCGTGTGGGTGACGGTGTTCGTGCTGTTCCGCTACGCGTCGCTCGCGTCGATGATGGCGGCGGTGTCGCTGCCGCTGGCCGCGGCTCTGCTCGAGGAGCCGTGGCCCGTGATCGCCTTCGCGTCCGGCGCTGCCGTCGCGGTGATCGTCTTGCACCGCGCGAACATCGCGCGCCTGCGCTCAGGAACCGAGAGCCGGTTCCGTTTCAGGCGGACCGCCGAGCCACTCGCGTAGCTCGGTGTGGTGGCCGGCCGGCTCGCCGCCCTCCAGCTCGGCGCGGAGCTCGCCCACCGTCCCGTACCGCTCCGCAACGACCTCGTGCGAGTGGATCGTCTCGAAGTTGAGCTGCCGCGCCAGCAGAAAGTCCTCGTCCTCGAGCTCGGTGTAGCGCTCGAGCGCCGACCGCAGCGAGCCGCGGACGGAGTCCTCGACGAAGCGCGGTTGCAGGTGCGCGTGCTCGACGACGAACAGCTCGTCCGGCCGCTTCAGCAGCTCGTAGATCGGTGAGCTCATCGACCCCTCGACGATCCTCGCCAGCGCCTCGGCGTTCACGGCGTGGTCGCTGCCGACGTACAACGTTCCGCGCCCGCGCTGGTTGTGGGTCGCGAGCGGGACGAGCTCGAGGATGCGGTCCACGTCGCCCTCGTCGAAGCCGGCGTCGAGCAGGCGCTCGGACGCCCGGCCGCGCACGAGGCCCTGCGCGCAGGGGCACGCGTTGATGCCGGTGGCCTCGACGCCGACGATCCGCCGGACTCCTGCGTCCGACGCGGCCGCGATCCCGATCAGCGCGATCATCTCCTGCGTTGCGAGGCCGGTCACGGGAGTGCGCCGCGCCAGCGGATACCGGGCCGCGATTCGCACCTCCGCCCGGCCGGCTGCCTGCCGCGCGACGATGTGGCGCGCGATGTGCTCGGCGAGCTCCTCGACGAGGAACGCTTCCGCGATGACGACCTCGTCGATCGCCTCCTCGAACAACTCCGGAAAGCGCGACATGTGCACGCCCTTCTGTCGCGAGTCCAGGTCGACGGTGCAGTCGATCCGGGCCGAGATCAGCTTCTCGGCGCCGCCCCAGCGGAGGCGGATCGCCTTCTCGACGCCCTGGACGCCGGCGCGCGAAAGCCCGAGCTGCACCTCGGGCGTCGAGGCCTGCACGTCATCGAGCAGGTGCCGAGACTCAGCCATGCGAACAGGTTAGTGTCACTCGCCCTGGTGGCCTCGACCGACTCCAGCTTTCCGCGGCTCGTCTCGCTCGCGGCGCACGACCTCCGTACGCCGCTCGCGACCATCCACGGCTTTGCGCAGACGCTCATCCGGATGGGCGACCTGGGCGAGCCGAAACAGCGGTACATGGAGATGATCGACGCCGCGTCGCGGCAGCTGGCCGAGCTGCTCGACGAGCTCGGCACGGCCGTGCGCATCGAAGACGGGCGCTACGAGCCGAGCCTGCAGCCGCTCGACACGTTCGAGTTGGCCCGCTCGGCCGCCGAGCAGCTCGGCGAGGACCGCGTGAACGTCAGCGGCGAAGGCGCCGAGGTGCACGTCGATCCGGAGACGACCGAGCGCGGCATAGCCGCCCTGGCCCAGGCGGCGCTGCGGCACGGCGGGCTCGACGAGCTCGAGCTCCGCGTCGACGGGCGCTCGCTCACGATCTCTCCCGTGACGACCTCGTCCGCCCCGGTGGTTCTGGGCGAGGAGCTGCGCGACCTCGGCGCGGCGGTCGCGGTGCGCGTGGTGCGCGCGCTCGGCGGGTCGGTCGGCCAGGACGGCGACGCCGTGGTCGTGCGCCTGCCGGAATGACGCGAGCCGCGCAGGTGAGCCTCCTGCGCTGGCTTCGCCGCCAGCTGCAGCAGCCGACACCTTCGCGCGAGCACCTGGAGGCGGCGGTCGAGAACGACGACCCGTCGGAGGTGCGCCGCCTGCTGGCGGAAATGGAGTTCACCGATGCGCAGAGGCGCCACGTCGAGGGACTGCTCGACGCGTGGGTGCAGGGGAGGGGCTAGCCGGATGCGCCGTGGTCGAGCAGCAGCTGCTCGACGCGTGCATCGCCGTTTTGCCGTGCCGCGTCGAGCGCGCGGAAGCCGCCGCCCTGCGGAAGGTTCGGGTCGGCGCCGTGCTCGAGCACGAGCTTGACGAGCTCGTAGCGGGTCGCTTCGTCACTGCCGGTCTCGCTCGAGGCGGCCGCGGCGTGAATCGCGGCCGTCTGGATGTGCTCGTTGCGCGAACGGACATTCACGTCGGCGCCGCGCTCGACCAGGAGCCGGGCGGCGTCGAGATGACCGAAGAAGCAGGCCAGACCGAGGGGATGGAAGCCGTCGTCCCCGAACGCCTTCGCGCGAGACGGGTCTTCGTCGAGCAGCGCGCGCAAGCGATCCGTGCGACCGAGCGCAGCCGCCTCGAAGACGCTCAGCTCGCGGCCCGCCGCGAGACGCTCTGCTTCGGCGCCGTCGCCGCGGTAGAGAGCTTGGAGAACATCCGACATCGTTAGCTACGCTAACTAAATCCCGAGCGCGCTGTCAACCGAGGCTGCCGATCGCTTTCACTCGGCGGCAATCCACGCGCTCCGCCACGTGCGCCGCGAGGATCCGGCGACCGGCGTCGGCCCGGCGCGACTGTCGGCGCTTTCGGTGCTCGTGTTCGGTGGGCCGCGGACGCTCGGCGAGCTCGCGGCCGCCGAGCAAGTCCGCCCGCCCACCATGACACGGATCGTGCAAGCGCTCGAGCACGAAGGACTGATCCGCAGGGAGCGCGATTCCCACGACCGGCGTGTCCGCCGGCTGCACGCGACCGCGAAGGGACGCCGGGTCATGCACCTCGGTCGCAAGCGTCGGGTCGCGAACCTCGCCCAGCTGCTCGGGCGCCTGGCGCCGCACGAGATCGCGCGGATCCGCGAGGCGGCCGACCTCGTTGAGCAGGCCCTAGCGCAGCAGCTTTGAGAGCCGGCGATCCTTGAGCACACGGCCCCCGGTCTGGCACTCGGGGCAGTAGTAGATCGTGTGCTCCTCGAAGTCGACCTGCGCGATCGGCGCCCCGCACACGTAGCACGGCTCGCCGAGATGGCCGTGCACGCGATAGGTGCGCTTGTCGTTGGCGCCGCGCTCCCGTAGATCGAGCCCGCGCAGCAGCTCCGAGTCGATCGCGTCCGCGAGGCGCTTTATCTGCTCGGACGTCACGTCGCGCGTGAGCTCGTACGGCGACAGCTGTGCGTGATGGAGGATCTCGTTGGCCCAGGCGCGACCGATGCCGGCGATGACGCGCTGGTCGCGCAGCATCGAGTGCAGCCGCCGCGACTCCTCCGCGCAGATCTCGGCAAGGCGCTCGGCACCGATGCCCAGCGCTTCGGGCCCGAGGTGGGCGAGCTCCTGCTGCGCCTCCTCGGGCGTCAGCAGCCAGACGCCGGCGCGCTTCTTCGCGCCGGCCTCGGTCAGCACCAGGCGCGAGCCCCCCTCGAAGAGGAGCTGGAACGCGGGCGTCTTCGGCCCACGCTCGCCGAACTGCAGGTACTTGAGTCGGCCGGCCGTCATCAGGTGGACGAGGATCACTAGCTCGCCGTCGTCGGTCGGGAAGAGCAGTCGCTTCGCGCGGCGCTCGGCGCCGGCCAGCCGCCGGCCGTCGAGCGCGGAGAGCGGCGGGTCGAACGTCTTCAGCGTGGCGACGTGCGCCGGCCCGGCTTTGACGATCGGGAACGCCGATACAGGATCGTCGAGTGCGCGGCGCCACGCCTCCATCTCCGGTAGCTCAGGCACTTAGTGTCCCGCACATCGACGCGATCAGGGTATCCGTGCGACGCGGCGACGTCGTCGAGGCCGTTCACCGCGTGCACGCGGTCGCGGTGCAGGAGGGCGCAGTGGTCGCGGAGGTCGGCGACTCGGCGCTCGCCGCCTTCATGCGCTCGTCGTCGAAGCCGCTGCAGGCGATCCCGCTCGCACGCGCGCGGGACGACCTCGACGCGCGCGACCTCGCAATCGCCTCGGCGTCGCATCTCGCCGACGAGGCACAACTCGCCGCCGTACGCGCGCTGCTCGAGAAAGCGCCGGCGACCGAGAGCGAGCTCGAGTGCGGGCCGGAGGGCAAGCCGCCCTCGCGTCTCAACCACAACTGCTCCGGCAAGCACGCCGGGATGCTGGCGTTGTGCCGCGCGCGCGGCTGGCCGAGCGAGGGCTACAGCCTCGCGGGCCATCCGGTGCAGCGCGAGATGCTCGCGGTGCACGCGGAGGCCGCCGCGGTGTCGGCGGACGACATCCCGACCGGCGTCGACGGCTGCGGCGTCGTCACGTTTGCCCTGCCACTCGAGCGGATGGCGCACGCATTTGCGCGGCTCGAGCAGCTCGACGGCGCCCGGCGTGTCGCCGACGCGATGCGCGCGCATCCGGAGCTGATCCGAGGACCGCTTGCAATTGACACCCGCCTCATGCGCGCACTGCCGGGCTGGATCGCGAAGGGCGGCGCCGAGGGATTACTTTGCGCGGCCGGTCACGGAATCGGCGTCGCGCTGAAGGCAGAGGACGGCAACGGACGCGCGCTCGGGCCGGCTGCAGCAGCGTTCTTCGCGCAGCTCGACCTCGACCTCTCCGAGCTCGCCGTCATCCCGCTCGAGAACAGTCGCAAGGAGCGCGTCGGCGAAGTTCGCATCTAGCGAACAAGCCTGTAGTATCCGCCGGGCGAGAGGGTGAGCCGGGAGGCAGCGGGTGTCCGGCTCTTTTGCGTGTAACAGGTAGATCGAGTCCCCGTCCACCTACGCGAAACAGCCGGGAGGTAGCCGCCGTTGCTCACCGTCGACATCTCCCTTCCTGACGTCGAAGAGCTGCAGAAGCTCGTCCAGGAAGGTCTCGAGAAGGGCGTCCTCACATACGACGAGATCGCCGCCGGGCTTGACGATGTCGAGCTCACGAAGGAGCAGGTCGAAGACTTCTACACCTACTTGATCGACCACGGGGTCGAGCTGCTGGAAGGCGAGACGCACAAGCATCCGCCGCACGAGCAGCTCGCCACACCCGAGGAAGAGAAGGGCCCGAAGCTCGACCTCAGTGTCGAGCCGTCGCTCGACTCGCTCCGGCTGTACCTGCGTGAGATCGGCAAGGTCTCGCTGCTGACGGCCGACCAAGAGGTCTATCTCGCGAAGCGCATCGAGCGCGGAGATATGGGGGCGAAGACGCAGATGACCGAGGCGAACCTCCGACTGGTCGTCTCGATTGCGAAGTCGTACCTCGGACGCGGGCTCAGCTTCCTCGACCTGATCCAGGAGGGCTCCCTCGGTCTGATCCGCGCGGTCGAGAAGTTCGACTACCGCAAGGGCTACAAGTTTTCGACGTACGCGACGTGGTGGATCCGCCAGGCCGTCACGCGTGCGATCGCCGACAAGGCACGCACCATCCGGATTCCCGTGCACATGGTGGAGAAGCTGAACAAGGTCGTGCACATCGAGCGCCAGCTCGTTCAGCGGCTCGGGCGCGAGCCCCGGCCGGACGAGATCGCCGAGGAGCTCGAGATGACGACCGACGAGGTGCGCGAGATCCTGCGCATGTCGCAGCTGCCGGTTTCGTTGGAGAAGCCGATCGGCGAGGAGGAGGAGTCCGAGCTCGGCGACTTCGTCGAGGACGAGTCGGCTGAGTCGCCGTTCGACACCGCGACGCTCTCACTGCGGCGCGAGGACGTCGAGCACGCGCTTTCGGCGCTCCCCGAGCGCGAGCGGCAGGTGATCGAGCTCCGCTTCGGGCTGCTCGGCATGCCGCCATGCACGCTCGAGGAGGTCGGGCGCGCCTTCGGCGTCACGCGCGAGCGCATCCGTCAGATCGAGAACAACACGCTGAAGAAGCTCGAGTCCCTGCCCGAGGCGCAGGGCCTCAAGGACTGCGTCTAGTCCGCGAAGCGGATCTTCAGTGCGCGCACGCTGACCGCGCGGTCGCCGACATAGCCTTGCTTGTCGGCTCGGTAGTGCAGGCTCCAGGCGCCGGCGGCGGGGACGTGGAAGTGGAGCGTCAGCCGCTGGCCGGGAGGCACGCGGACGAGCCGCTTGTTGAAGTGCATCGCCGTGGTCTGCGAGCCCGGCGGCATCGAGAGCATGAGCGTCAGCATCCCGCCGTGTTGCGGCCACACGGTGATCGCGCCGCGCGGTGCGAGCCAGCCGTCGACGAACCAGCCGGCGGCGAGCATGCGCAGGCGTGGTGTTCCGGTCGGCCGGTAGAGGTCGAAGACGTCCTCGTGACGAACGCGCTGCACGCCGGTGAGCTCCACCTTCGAGCCGAACGTCTGCACGAGCAGCGCTCGCCGCGCGTTGAGCAGCCGGCCGTCAGCGGCGACGCGCAGGGGCGCAGCGTCGAATTGATCCGGCGCGGGACTGCCGAGCAGCAGCAACCGCTTGACCGAGGTGTTCCAGAACAGCTGCTCCCACGTCTGCTCCTCGCGCGAGCCCGGCGGCGCGACGATGTCGACGTCGCCGACGTGCGCGTGGTCGACCCAACGTAGGTCGCGCGGCAGCGAATCGCGCAGGCTGCGGCTGCTGAGACCGTCGAACGACGCGGCGCCCGCGGACAGCGCGCCGCACGCGGCGATCGCGGCAATGAGTGCGGCCGCGGCGGGGATCCTCCCGAAGGCCGCGAGCGCGGCGACGCCCGACAGGGCGGCGGCGATCAGCGCGACGGCGAGCGCGCCGTTCCCGACCGAAACGAGATGCTCGAGCCGCAGCACGGCCCAGAGTGTGGGCGAGTCGTCCTTGTTGTGCGCGGCCGCGTACCCGGAGAGCGGGATGCGTGCTGCCAGCAGTAGCAGCGCCGCCGAGCACAAGCCCACCGGCACGCGCCACGGAAGTCCGCGCTTCACATAGAGGCCGAACGCGACGCCGAGCAGCGGTACGAGCGTGAAGAGGTAGCGCTCCTGGAAGCGCTGCGAATCCGTGTCGGCGATCTGCGCCGCCTCGAGCAGGAGCGCGCACGACAGCAGCCCTGTTGTCACGACGAAGGCGAGCTCGCGCCGCCCACGCGCGAGCGCCAGGCCGGCGAGTGCGCCGGGCACGAGCACCCACCCGCTGGCATAGGCGAGCAGCATCGCGTCGCGGCCGATCCACCGGACCATCGAGCCGACGTGCAACGCGTGATCGCCGTTGGAGTACACGCCGAGCACGCGGTCCGGCCCGAACGCGGCGAGCAACATGACCGGCGGCACGACGAGGACGACAAGCGCGAGCCACGTGCGGCGCAGCGAGATCCAGATGCGTCCGCGATCGGCGACGAGCTCGGCGCCGAGCACTGCGAGCGGAACGACCGCGTACTGGATGCGCGCGGCGACGGCGAGCGCACTGAACGCCGCGAAAGCGAGCTGCCGGCGATGCGTCGACGCATCCACGAGCCGCACGCCCGCGTAGAGCGCGGCCAGCACGAGTGGGTACGCGAGCGGATCGGCGAGCATGCTCGACGCGTAGACGCCGTCGGGTACCGCGACCGCGAGCGCGGCGACGCCCAGGGCGGTCCAGCGTGGCAACCCGAGGTAGCGACAGAGCAGATATGCGGGGATCGCGGCGAGGGAGACGAAGGCGGCGTGCAGCCCCTGCGTCAGTCGATATGCCGCGACCGGGTCGTCGGTCACCAGCCAGATCGGCGCCGTGACGATCGGATCGAGCAGCGCCGGAAAGTGGACGCCGGCGCCGCGGATCAGGAAGCGTCCGTGCTCGGCGAGGCTGTGCGCGAGCGACGGGTAGATGTACTCGTCGGGGAGGTAATGAGGGGCGACGCGGCCGGCTGCCGCGATCAGCCGTCCGCCGAAGCTCGCGGCGAGGATGCCGCCGAGCCAGACCCACGCCGGGACCGCCGCGAGGCGCGCGAAGGGGCGCGCCAGCTCTGGGTCCGTGCGGGTAGCGGCAGCATCGACAGCCACGAAAGGCTCATCGGCACGCGGGTTCTATCCCTTGAAGGAGTGATGCGATCGCGCGCGGTCGGCGGGCACGAACAGCTTGCAGTGCGGGCACTTGAAACCGCGGTGGCGTTCGGTCTGGCCCGCGATCAGCTCCGCCGTGAACGTCTTCTTGCAGTGCGGGCAGAGGACCTCGTGCGGCCCGTCAGCGGCGGGGATTTCGGTCACCTGACCAAGGTACCTAGGAGCCTGGTCCTAGGGCAGGTAGAACCGATACGCCTCCAGCGGCTCGCGTGCCGGAGCCGGCGGCTGGCCGCGCGGCGAGCCGAGATGGATGAGCCCGAGGAAGCGCTCGCCGTCGGGGAGGCCGACCACGTCGCGCCCCGCCTTCGTGCGGAGGACGCCCGGCGTGCGCCAGTACGCGGCGAGGCCGCGCGCGTGCGCGGCGAGCAGGACCGTGTAGATAGCGCAGGCCGTCGCGCAGATGTCCTCCTCATCCTGCTGCAGGTCGCCCGTGAGCACGCACGATGCGAGGACCAGCGTCGGTGCACGTTCGAGCTTCGGCGCCTCCGCCGGCCCGGCCGCCTCCTGCAGCCGTCCGAGCGTCTCCGGCCCGAGCACGCGGAAGCGCCAGGGGTTCGTGCGGTGATGGTTCGGCGCCCAGCGCGCGAGCTCGAGCAGCTCGTCGAGCACGCCGCGCGGGACGGGCTCGCGGCCGAACGACTTGTGCGTCCGCCGCGTGCGGATCAGCTCCGCGAAAGCCTCCAAGCGACGGACACTAACGTCGCACCGAGGAGCGTCCCGCAACCGCCGAGCGCGAGATCCCGATCGTGTCCTCGTACATGAGTCGCAAGCCGGACGAGCCGAGCTTCATGACGGCATATTGCCCGAGCTCCCACAAGATCTCCGGTCGCGGCTCCGAGGCAGACCGCGAGCGCACGTTGCCGCCGGTATCGACCACGAACGGCAGCACGACGAGGATGTCGATGGGAGCAACATGCCTACCAGGAGGAGCTTGACCCCGACGTTCACCCAGAGCCGGCGCGAAGCCACGCCCGCAGTTTGAACGTGCAGGGGAAAAGACGTATAACCGGAGAGCGGTGGAGGCGGGGTACAGCTCAGGGGCGGCTCTGGCGGAGCCTGCGCGCGCGACTACTCCGGTCGTGCGCGTCGAAGGCGTGCGCAAGAGCTTCGGC
>JBJMJL010000150.1:0-4321 GCA_045806365.1 Gaiellaceae bacterium | reverse complement strand
CGCGCGCTTCGGCGCAGACCTCGAACCCGGCTCGCTCCAGCAGGGCCCGCAGGTCGAGCCGGATGATCGTCTCGTCTTCGGCGACCAGGATCCTCATCTCTGGGTGAATCTTCCTGAAAACGCTCGGCCGAGGGATGGCGGCGGGCCGACTCCAAGGCGATTCTCTGTTTGCGGCCACCCATGTCCGACTCTGAATTCACTCCCAAGCCCCTCGTCCTCCGCGTCGAGATCAGCGCGGAGCAAGCGGCCGCGTTCGCGCCGCTGCTGGAGGGGCTCACCAGCGCCGAGCCGATGACTTCGCCGTCCCGAGGCGCCAACTCGGATGTCGCCGCCGACGGCGATGTGGTCGAGCTGAGCCAGCGCGAGACGGAGCTCGACCATCGCGAGGCCCAGTTCGAGGCGGACGTTCAGTTCCGCGAGGATCGGATCGAGCGCTGGCGCACGGAGCTCGAGGAGCTCGAGCAGACGCTCGACCGCCGCGAGCGTGATCTGGTCAGCTACGTCGACCAGCTGCAGGGCGCGATGTCGTCGCACGACGAGGCGTGGTGGTCACGCCCGGCCGGCGGCGACGGCGGCGTTCGGTAGCTCGCCGTCCCCCGTTCGGGGGATGCCCTTCCCGGGCCACTTTGTTGCAATCGGTGCGTCGTGGAAGCCGCCCTCGACGTTCTGAGCCCCGAGCTCGTCCTGGTCTCGCCACCGGAGGTCGTGGCCGAAGCGAGGCGCGCGCTGCCGGATCCGCCGTGGTTGCGACAGGTCCGCGCCGACGGGCCCTCGCGCGCCGCATTCGTCGTCTGCTACGCCGGTGCGCTCGCCGGCACGATCGGCCCGCTGCTGCTCGCGTACGCCGCGCGCTAGGCGATCAGAGGACGCGGTAGCCCGGTCACGCCGGGAAGACGACCTCGGCGCGCGTCCCGCCGTCGTTGCGGAGATCGAGTCGCCCCTGCAGCTCGTCGCGCACGAGTGCACGAACGATCGACAGGCCCGTCCCCGACGCATCGGCGTCGATGCCGCCGCCGTCGTCTGCGATCGCAAGCACGACCTCGCCGTTGCGCCGAGCGAGTCGGATCTCGACCGCTTTGCCGCCGTGCTCGAGCGCGTTCTGCAAGAGCTCGCTGAAGACGAGCGCGACGGCCGTCGCACGGTTACCGGCAAGCGAGACCGATTCCAGGTCGGCACGAACCGCTTTGCCACCCGCCAGGCCCTGGACGAGCATCGCGCGGAGGCGGTCGATCAGCTCGCGCAGCTCGACCACTTCGTCGCGCTGCTCCGTCAGCACTTCGTGCACGGCCGCGATCGCAAGGATGCGGTTGACGGAGTCCTCGAGGGCCCGGCGTGGATCGGCGTCGGTCGAGTGCGCCTGCAAGCGCAGCAGCGACGCCACGGTCTGCAGGTTGTTCTTGACGCGATGGTGGATCTCCTGTGCCAGCACGCCGCGCATGACCGCACGGCCGTGCTGGAGCGCGACGGCAGCGTGGCGCGCAATCGATGCCAGCAGTGCGCGCTCGTCGGCGGTGAACGGCGTGTCGCGGTCGCACACGAGCTCGCCGATCTGGCGCCGCTTCCAACGCAACGGCAGGCGAAGGTTGTGCTCCCCAGCGGTGCCTTCGGGCCACGCGATGTTGCCGTCCTCGAGGACGAGCGCGGCACCCGTCGCGTCGACCGCCTCCATCGTCGTCTTCACGATCGCCTCGAGCGACTCCTCGAGGTAGAGCGATTCGGACACCGCCTCGGAGATCTTGGCAAGCGCCTCGAGCTCGGCGACACGCCGCTGCGCCTGCGCGTACAGCTGCGCGTGCTCGATCGTCTGCGCGACTTGCGCGGCGATCGCAACCACGAGCTCGATCTCGTCCGGCGTGAACTCCCGTGGCTCGAGCGTGCGGACGTTCAACGCGCCGGCGAGCCGCTCACGCGCGACGATCGGGACCGCGAGAATGGACTCGTACTGGTCCTCCGGCAGGTTGGAGAACAGCTTGAAGCGGGGATCGAGATGCGCCTGCGCGGCGATCATGACCGGCGCGCGCTCGGCGGCCGCGCTCCCGGTGATGCCCTCGCCGGGACGCATGCGCGGTCGCCTGGTCATCTCCTCGACGCTCGTCCCGTGCGTCGCGCGCAGGACGAGCTCGTCCGCGTGCTCGTCGTAGAGGTAGACGAAGCACGCGTCGGCGTGCAGGACGTCGGCGACCTTGCGCGCGACGAGCGCGAGCACCTCCTCGAGATCGAGCGTCGAGTTCACCGCGGCGATCGTCTCGGTCAGCAGGCGCAGGTGACGCTCTCGGACGTCCACTCGACTCCGTAGGGTAGTCGCGTGGATCGGTACCACTGGCTCGTCTTCCTGCATGTCGCGGGTGCGTTCATGGTCGTCGCGGGTGCCGTGATCGCGGGCATCCTCAATTTCTCGGCGCTGCGGCGGGACCGCCCGAGCGAGATCGTCGTGCTCTTCCGGCTGACCCGTGTCGCGGTCATCTCCTTGATGGTCGGAATGACCGTCGCTCTTGTCTTCGGCCTCTGGCTCGTCGTAGACATGGACTTCGTCGAGTGGAGCGACGCCTGGGTGATCGTCGCGCTGATCCTCTGGGTCGTGGCGAATGCGCTCGGCAGTAACGGCGGGCGACGCGACAAGCGCACGCGCCAGCTCGCGGAGCGGCTCGCGGCCGAAGGCGACGTCGCGACGCCCGAGCTTCGTGCGGCGCTCCGAGATCCGACGTCGCTCGCACTCAGCTATGGGAGCGGCGTCGCAGTGATCGCGATCCTCGCGCTGATGATCTGGAAGCCGGGCTCGTGATGGTCGCGATTGTCCGCCCCGACAGCTGGAACTTCCCGCTCTTCCTGCACGTGCTCGGCGCGATGGCGCTCGTCGGCGCGGTGGCTGCGCTGATCCTGCTGGCGGCGGCGTCGCGCGACCGCCCGTGGCTGCGGCGTATCGCCTTCCGCACGATGCTCGTGGCCGTGATTCCCGCGTGGCTGCTGATGCGCGTCGCGGGTCAGTGGCTCGACTCCAAGGAAGACATCCCCGGTGATCCGGGGTGGCTGGGGGTCGGATTCATCGTCGGCGACGCCGGCGTCCTCTTCCTGCTCCTGGCGACGATCTTCGCCTGGATCGGCGCGCGGCGGAGCGATCGCCGCTGGCCCGCGCAGACGGTCGCCGTGCTCGCCGCGATCTACCTGATCGCCCTCCTGGTGGCGATGTTCGCCATGACGGGGAAGCCCGGTAGTTAACAGAACCCTTACGCCGGACAAGGGATTTTCCTTGCAGACGGGGAATAAGTTCCGACCGTGTCCGCTCTCCCCTTGAATCTCACGGCCACGACGGGATTCCTCGTTGCTGACAATCGCGGCCGGGTGGTGGGCAAGGTGGAGTGCCCGATGTACGGCACGCTCCCCGACATTCCGGATGCCCTCTCGGTGAAGAGCGGCTTCCTCTCGCGGCACCGCCGGCTCGTCCCGGCGGACACGATCGCCGAGGTCGACACGACCAGCCAGGTCGTCGGCCTGCGCGTCGCGCGCGAAGCGATCCGCCGCTTCCTCTAGAACAGCCGCGTCCCGGCACGGTCCCGGGACATGTCCCTAGAACGACCACGAGCTGCGGAAGAATCGCGCAGCTCGCAGTCGGCCGTCAGTTGGATCCCGCCAGCCGCAGAGCTCGCGGGATCAGTCTTGATTTTGTCTTTTTCTCAGAGCACGGACAAGTACTTACCGAGCTCCCACTCCGTGAGCTGGACTCGGTACTCGTCCCACTCGCCTCGCTTGAGCTCGACGTAGCGGTCGAAGATGTGCGGCCCGAGCGCCTTGCGGGCGAGCTCGGACTGCGAGAGCTCGTCGATCGCCTCGCCGAGCGTCTCCGGTAGCGAGACGATGCCACGCTCGCGTCGCTGCGCGGCGGTGAGGTGGTACAGGTTCGTCTCCATCGGCTCGGGCAGCTCGTAGCCCTGTTCGATTCCCTCGAGCCCCGCGTGCAGCAGCGCCGCAAAGGTGAGGTAAGGATTGCACGCCGGGTCCGGGCAGCGGATCTCGGCACGCGTCGCCTGCTCGGAGCCCGGCTTGTAGAGCGGGATCCGGATCAGCGCGGAGCGGTTCCGCTGCGACCAGGCGACGTAGACCGGCGCTTCGAAGCCCGGCACGAGCCGCTTGTACGAGTTGACCCACTGCGCGAAGACGGCCGAGATCTCGCGGGCGTGCCGGAGCTGGCCGGCGATGAACGCCTTGCCGGCATTCGACAGGTGCCACTTGTCCTCGGCGTCGAAGAACGCGTTCCGCCCGTCGCTGAAGAGCGACTGGTGCGTGTGCATCCCGGAGCCGTTTTCCCCGAAGATCGGCTTCGGCA
>JBJMJL010000149.1:0-7303 GCA_045806365.1 Gaiellaceae bacterium | reverse complement strand
CCACGACGCTGGTGGGCTCTTACCCCACCTTTTCACCCTTGCCTCGGCGTCTCCGGAGAGAAGCTTCGCCGGTCGGCGGTCTCCTTTCTGTGCCACTTTCCGTCGGCTTTCGCCGCCTGGGTCGCCCCAGCGTCCTGCCCTACGGTGTCCGGACTTTCCTCGAGCCGTACTGGCCCGCGATCACCCGGCCTGCGAGTCGAATTGTAGCTGGGCGATCTGCGAATCGCCCTTCGCACGCACGCTCGAATGGCATTCCGGACAGGTGACCATCCCGCCCGCGTGCAGCACGAACTCGCCGCAGACGAGACACTCGAGGCTCGCGCCTCGGAACAGCGCCTGCAGCTCCTGCTCGAGCGTACGGTGGAGCGGGGCGACGCTCACAGCTCCCGGAACACCCCCGTGACGCGGCCGAGGATCTGCACGTGGCGCGCGTAGATCGGCTCGAGCGCGTCGTTCTCCGGCTGCAAGCGCACGCGGCGGTCCTCTCGGAAGAACCGCTTGACGGTCGCCTCGTCGGCCGATTCGTCGTCACCCGCCAGAGCGACGACGATCTCGCCGTTCCGCGCGTCTTGCGTGCGTTGCACGACGACGACGTCGCCGTCGAGGATGCCGGCGTTGATCATCGAGTCGCCTTTGACCCGGAGGAGGAAGTCGCCGCGCAGCGTCTCAGGGACGGCGAGGTGGTCCTCGACGTTCTGGTCTGCGAGCAGCGGGCCGCCCGCAGCGATCTGGCCGAGGAGCGGCAAACGCGCGATCGTTGCCGCGGGCGCCTCCTGGCGCTCGCGCCCCACGAGCTCGAGGGCTCGCGGCTTGGTCGGGTCGCGCTTGAGCAGACCGGCGCGCTCGAGGTTGGCGAGGTGCGCATGCACGGTCGAGGGCGATGCGAGCCCTACGGCCTCGCCGATTTCACGGACCGTCGGGGGATAGCCGTGCCGGTCGACGTAGTCGACGAGGAAGTCCCAGATCTCCTGCTGCCGTCCCGTCAGCATCTCCGCCTCCAGGGTTGGTTGGCCGGGCGAACATGTGTTCGCCATCAGAGTACGGAGTCCTGCGGACGACGTCAAGTCACGCCGGCGGGCGAAACGAAGAAGTGCGCTGGAGAGGACTTGAACCTCCACGGCCTTTTAAGGCCACTAGGCCCTCAACCTAGCGCGTCTACCAATTCCGCCACCAGCGCGTGAGGGATCGCCAGTGTAGCCGTGGTTAATCTGCCGCGGGTGCGAGATCTCTGTGCGACGGCGATCGACGCCGCAATGGGCGCCGGCGCCGACTATGCCGACGCACGCGTCGTCCTGAAACGCAACCAGCTCGTCGCCGCGAAGAACGGCCGCGTCGACCGGATCACCGACGCCGAGAGCGAGGGCATCGGCGTCCGCGTCCTGATCAAGGGCGCGTGGGGATTTGCGTGCGACCGCCGCCTGACGGCGGAAGGCGCGCGCGACGCCGCACTTCGCGCGTGCACGTTCGCGCGTGCGGCCGCGGGCAAGCACTCACGGGAGCTGACGCCGCTCGAGCCGCAGCGCGGCCGCCACGAGAGCGCCGTCGAGCGCGATCCCTTTGCCGTGTCGCTCGCGGACAAGGTCGACCTCTGCCTGCACACCGACGCGGCGCTCGAGGGCGAGGACGTGATCGTCCGGCAGGTCATGGTGCGCGCGCAGCGTGAGCACAAGCTGCTGCTCTCGTCCGAAGGGACGGAGGTCGAGCAGGTGCTCACGGAGTGCGGCGCGGGGATCGACTGTGCCGCCGCGCGGGACGGCGTGTTCCAGATGCGCAGCTATCCGAGTGCCCACGTCGGCTCGAGCGAACAATCGGGCTGGGAGTACGTCGACGGCCTTCGCCTCGTCGAAGAAGCACCGCGCGTCGCCGAGCAAGCGGCCGCGCTGCTTCGCGCGGAGCCCTGTCCGAGCCGGCTGACGACGGTCGTCCTCGACGGCGACCAGGTCGCGCTGCAGGTGCACGAGTCGGTCGGCCATCCGACCGAGCTCGACCGCGTGTACGGAACGGAAGCCTCCTACGCGGGCACGAGCTTTCTCAAGCCGCACGATCTCGGGTCGCTGCGCTACGGCTCGGACCGGATGAACATCACCGCCGACCCGACGACGCCGGGCGGGCTCGGGACGTTCGCATTCGACGACGAAGGCGTCGCGGCCGAGCCGGCGCGCATCGTCGAAGCCGGACGTCTCACCGGGTTCCTCTCGTCGCGCGAGACGGCCGCGCGCATCGGCGCCGGCAGCGGCGGTTCGATGCGCGCCGACGGCTGGAACCGGATGCCGCTCGTGCGCATGACGAACCTCCACCTCGAACCGGGCGAGGGGACGCTGGACGATCTGCTCGCCGACGTGGACGACGGGATCTACATGGAGACGAACCGCAGCTGGTCGATCGACGACAAGCGGCTCAACTTCCAGTTCGGGACGCAGATGGCCTGGGAGATCAAGAACGGCAGCCTCGGCCGCATGCTGCGCGACGCGACGTACACGGGGATCACTCCGGAGTTCTGGGGCTCGCTCGACGCCGTTGCCGGCCGCGACTCCTGGCGCCTCTATGGGCTGACGAACTGCGGCAAAGGCCAGCCCGGCCAAGGCGCCCACGTCTCGCACGGCGCGGCGCCGGCGCGCTTCCGCGACGTGCAAGTCGGGGTGAAGGCCTGAGCGCCGCCGACGTCGCGCGCGCCGCGCTCGAGCAGATCGACGGCGAGGCCGAGGCGGTCGCTCACTCCGAGCGCTCCGGCCTCGCCCGCTTCGCCGGCTCCGAGGTGCACCAGCCAACGCTGATCGAGAACGTCGTCGTGACGTTGCGCGTCGTCCGCAACAGCCGCATGGGCGTCGCGACGACGAACAGGATCGACGACGACGGATTCGCCGACGTCGCGCGGCGCGCAACCGCCGTCGCCGAGAGCGCACCGCCCGACGACGGCTTCCCCGGGCTTGCGCCACCGACCCAGGCGCCACGCGTCGAGGGCTGCGACGAGCGCACGGCCTCGCTCGGTCCCGACGACCAGGCGCGTCTGGCGGCGGCGGCGATCGACGCCGGCGGCGACATACCCCTCTACGGCTTCTTCACGAGCGCGACCGCAGAGCTCGCGGTCGCCTCGACGACCGGGTTGGCGGTGGAGCAGCGCATGACCGACGCGACGGCGCTCGTCGTCGCCGCCGCCGAGGGCTGCTCGGGCTATGCGGAGCAGACGGCATGGCGCGCGGGCGAGATCGATCCCGCCGCCGTCGCCCGCGCCGCGACTGCGAAAGCAGAGCGGACGCGAGGCGCAGGGGACGTCGAGCCCGGCGTGCATCGCGTCGTGCTCGAGCCGTATGCCTTCGCGGAGCTGCTCGACTACTTCTCGCACGACTCGTTCGGCGCACTCGGAGTGCTCGAGCAGCGCGGCTACCTGAGCGGACGCATCGGCGAGCGGGTCTTCGACGACAAGATCACGGTCGTCGACGACCCGCAGGATCCGCACGGGCTGCCGAAGGCCTTCGACTTCGAAGGCACGCCGAAAGGGCGCGTCGTCCTCGTCGAGGACGGCATCGCTCGTTCCGTCGTCTGGGATCGCACAACGGCCGCCCGCGCGTCCGACGGGGTAGCGACAACGGGCCACGCCGGGCCGGTCGAGTCGCGGCACTGGGGCCCGCTGCCGTACTGCCTGTCGGTCGCGCCGGGCGAGGCGGAGTCGGTCGACGAGCTCGCGCAGCTCGTGGGCGACGGCATCTACGTGACTCGACTGCACTACCTCGGCGTCGTCGACCCGCGCGAAGGAGTCGTCACGGGGATGACGCGCGACGGGACGTTCCGGATCCGGGACGGCAAGATCGCGGAGCCGCTCGTGAATCTCCGCTTCACCGTTTCCGTCCCCGACCTGCTCGGCGAGGTCTACGGCCTGACGCGCCGGGCGACGCTCGTCAACTCGCAGAACTTCTACGGTGAGCGTTACCCGTACGGAGTGCTCGCGCCGGCAGTCGCGGCCGCGCGCTTTCCGATCACGGGGAGCGGCTCGAAGCCAGGGATCTGACGGCGGCGTAGTCGACGTCTCCGAGCGCGTTCTCGCGCCAGCCCTGCAGACGCGGCGAAACGAGCCGCGCATCGACCACCCACGCGAGCGGCACGAACCGCGCCGACGCCCGCAGATCGGCATCGAAGCCGCCGAGCGCCGCGCGCTGCTCCGTCGCGGCAAGCGCGCGCAGGAGGCGAGCACGCGAGCCGACGCCGTCGGCCAGCGCGAGCTGCGCGGCAATCGCCTCGTCCTGCGGGTAGGCCGCGAGCCACCGGCCGATCGTGGCGTCAGGCGCAGTCGCCGGTTCCGTCACGAGTTGTGGGCCGAGCCCCGAGTCACGCCACTGTGCGTAGAGGATGCGCGCGCCGTAGCGCAACGTCGGCTCGGGCGGCACTCCGACACGCACTCGGACACGCGGCAGCGACTGAATCTCGGCGAGGGCACGCCGGTATGCGCGTGGCTGCGCCTTCACGGCGACCGCGCCGCGCGATTCGTCCACGAGGTCGGCGTAGTCGTTTCGGTCGGCGGTGTCCCAGTACACGCGGCGCAGCTTCGGCTGCAGGCGCCGTAGCACGACCCCGTCGAGCGCCAGCAGCGTGCGAGAGCGGAGCACGCTGCCGAGACGTGCACGCGTGCGCTCGATCTCGCCGAGCGGCACAGGCGCCTCGTCGACCTCGCCGCGCTCGAACGCGCGCTGCGCGGCGCGCGCGGACGGATAGCGGCGGAACTCGAGACGGAGCGCCGCATTCGTGGCGACAACGCGTTGCGGCGATCCCGAGACCAGCCGGAAGGGGCCCGGGGCGAAGCGCGGCGCCGCGGCGACAGTCGTCAGGGCGTACGGGAACCGGCGCCACGCGAACGGCAGGCGCACGACGAGGCGGTCGGCCCGCGGCGCGCTCGCGCGCACGTTCCCGAAGAGCCAGTGCAGCGGCGCGTCCGGCAGGTTCGCCACCCGGCGCAGCGACGCGGCGATCGGCGCAGCGTTGCGACACGTGAACGTCCACGTGCGGAAGTCGTCGCTCGCCGACCAACCGCTACACAGACCTGCCACCGGCGCACCGCTGTCGGGCTCGAGTCGAAGCGGAGTCGAGTAGAGAGCGCGCGCGAGCGTCGTCTCGTCACGCCCACGCGCGAGCGCGGGGTCGAGCGGCCAGCGAAAGTCCGTCAGCGCCACGCGGACGACCCGCGGCGGGCCGGCGGCGGAGACGGCAGCAGGCCGCGTGCCGCTCGAGCCGCAGCCGGCGAGGAGCGCGGCGCAGAGCGCCGCTACTTCAGCGCTTTGAAGAGCGCGACGCAGTTGAAGACGAAGAGGAGCGCGACGACGACCGTCAGCCGCGTCAGGTTGCGCTCGACGATGTGCGTCCCGCCCTGCGACGCGGGCGTGAAGCCCATTCCCCCGAGGCCGGCGTCGCGCCCCGAGTGCATGAGGATGAGGGCGCAGAGCCCGACCGAGAGCAGAACCTGCAGAACAGCGAGCGCCTGAACCATCGCGCGCGCCAGGGTATCAGCGCGCTGCTATCTCCAGGATCGCGTCGATCAGCTCGGCGGCGATGCGCTCTTTCGTGACGTAGCCCGCGGCGCCGGCCTCGCGCGCTCGGTCGACGTCCGTGCGGGAGTTGGAGCCCGTCAGCATCAGCACGCACGCGGTCGGCCAGTGCTTGCGGATCTGCTTCGTTGCGTGCAGCCCGTCCATGACCGGCATGGCGATGTCCATGAGGATCACGTCCGGGCGGTGGGTGAGCGCAAGGCGGACGGCTTCGGCGCCGTCGGCGGCGTGGCCGGCGATCTCGATCCGGTCGTCGGTCGTGAGAATCGCCTCGAGCGCCTCGGCGAACATGCGGTGATCGTCCGCGATGAGGACGCGGACGGTGTCGGGCCGGGTGTGGACGGCGGCTTCCATGAGCTCCTCCCCACCACAATTTGACTTGTTACCGTGGATTTGTGAAGGGGGACGACGCGCGCGAGCGCATCCAGAAGTTCCTCGTGACCGGCGACAACCGGATCAAGCAGGGCGTCGACCCGGCCAAGGCGAGACAAAGCTACGAGCAGGCGCTCGAGGCGGCGCGAGCGGCCGGGCTCGAGGATGCGATCCGCCCGCTCGTCGAGCTCAGGCTCGCCGACCTCGAGCGGCTCGCTGGAGGATCGCCTCCACCTTCTCGGCCTGACGCCTGACGTCGTGCTGCTCGGCCGCGGCGCGCGCGGCGGGGTTCGGGCACGGGAAGGTCGCAGCCGCGCGCAACGCGTCCGCGAGCGCTCCCTCGTCCGCCGGATCGACGAGCACTCCGGCCTCGGGCGGGACGAACTCCGGAGGGCCGCCGATGCGCGTCGCGACGACCGAACGACCGCACGCCATCGCCTCCAGGAGCGCCTGGCCGAACGGCTCGATCAGGCTCGGCTGGCAGACGACGTGTGCCGCGGCGATCCGCTCGGGGATCTCGTCGTAGCTCAGCCGTCCGGTCAGCTCGACGCCCGGCCGTCCCTCGAGCTCTCCTCGTAACGGCCCATCGCCGACGAAGGTCAGCGTCCCCTCGCCGAGACCCGCGAAGGCGTCGGCGAGGCGCAGGACGTTCTTCCGCTGAATGAGCGACGCGATACAGAGGTACCGCGGCGTACCAGGCGGCGCCGGCTCGACTCTGAAGCGCTCGAGATCGACGCCCGAGTCGACGACTTGGGTCTTGCCACGCGCGTCGGGCACCTTCGTCTCGAGCTCGCGCCGGAGGTAGTCGGACACGGCGATGACGGCGGCGGCGCGCCGGACGACGAAGCGCGTCGCCAACGCGATGCCGGGCAAAGCGCCGACGTTCCGCACGTCGCGGCCGTGGGCGGTCACGACGAGCGGCGCGCGTCCGGCGAGCGCGGCGATCAGCCCCGTCGGCACGAGGAAGTGCGCGTAGACGACGTCCGGCCGGAACCGGCGCGCGGCCCGGAGCGTGGCCGCGGACAGCGTCAGGTACTTGTGCTTGCCGCCGCCGCGATGCGTGAGGACGGCGCGCTCGACCGCATGTCCGCGCGCCGCGAGCGCCTCCTCCATCCCGCGCACGAAGACGCCGAGGTCGGGGTCGCTCGGGCCCGGGTACATCTGGGAGACGAGCAGGATCCTCACGCGTCGATAGGTTGCACGCCGTGTCCGAGTCCGTTGTCCAGGTCAGCGAGCTTACGAAGATCTTCCGCGTCCCCGAGCGCGAGGCAGGCCTGCGCGCGGCGACGAAGGGCCTGTTCCGGCGGAAGTGGCGCGAGGTGCGCGCCGTCGACGCGATCTCGTTCGAGATCGGGCCGGGCGAGGTGGTCGGGTTCCTCGGCCCGAACGGAGCGGGC
>JBJMJL010000148.1:0-6549 GCA_045806365.1 Gaiellaceae bacterium | reverse complement strand
CCAGCCCGGCGAGCTCGCCAAGATCATGCTGATCATCTTCCTCGCGGGTTACATGCGGGAGAAGCGCGAGGTGCTGGCGCAGGGACGGCCGAAGGACTGGGGCCCGCTCCTGGTGATCTGGGTGCTCGCGATGCTCGTGCTGCTCGAGACGCGCGACCTCGGCGGAGGCCTCCTCTACTTCGGGATCTTCCTGGCGTTGCTGTACATGGCCACGGCGCGAATCACATATGTCGCCGTGGGCGTCGGCCTCTTCCTCGTCGGCGCCGTCGGTGTCTGGCGGATCACGCCGCACGTGCAGGAGCGCGTGACGATCTGGCTACATCCGTGGACCGACCATCGTGTGTATTGCCCGCTCTCCGGCCAGCTCGACCTGCGCCAGAACTGCCAGAGCTTCCAGCTCGTCAAGTCCCTGTACTCCATCGGCCACGGCGAGTACGCGGGGACGGGCCTCGGCAAGGGGACCTTCACGAACATCGACGGGCACTCGATCATCCCGAGCCTCAACACCGACTTCATCTACTCCGCCCTGGCGCAGGAGCTCGGCCTGATCGGCGTGGCCGCGCTGCTGCTCGTCTACATGATCTTCGTGCTGCGCGGGATGCGCATCGCGCTGCTCGCGCAGGACGGCTTCTCGAAGCTGCTCGCCGCAGGGCTCACGTTCGGCTTCGCGTTGCAGACGTTCATCATCGTCGGCGGCATCCTGCGGCTGATCCCACTGACCGGGATCACGCTCCCGTTCGTCTCGTACGGCGGGTCGAGCATCGTCGCCAACTTCCTGCTGCTCGCGGGATTGCTGCTCGTGTCCAATCGCGCGAATCGTGAGGCCTTGCGGTGAACAAACAGGTTTCGCAGGTCGGCGTCGTCGCGCTGGTGCTGCTCGCCGCGCTGATCGTCGGCACGACGTACTGGCAGACGTGGGCGAACGCGAGCCTCGCCGACCGGCAGGACAACGAGATCCGCCTCGTCGCGCAGTTCACGATCAAGCGCGGGAAGATCTTTGCGGCCGACGGTCGCACGCTGCTCGCGACGAACGTCAAGAAGAAGGTCGGCGGCCAGACGCTGTACTTCCGGCGCTATCCGAGCGGGCCGCTGTTCGCCGGCGTCGTCGGCTACTCGACGCAGTCGCGCAACCGTACGGGCATCGAGCGCTCCTACAACGACTTCCTCACGGGCTCGAACGCGAACCTCGACACGGTGTTCCGCTCGACGATCGACAAGCTGCGCGGCTCGACCGTCACGGGCAACGACCTCGTGCTCACGATCCGCCCCGGCCTGCAGGCGCTGTCACGGCGGCTGCTGCAGGGGAAGTGCGGCGCGGTCGTCGCGCTCGAGCCGTCGACCGGCCGCGTCCTCGCGTTGGCGACAAACCCGACCTACAACCCGAACCTGATCGAGCGCCGTTTCAGGCAGGCGACGCAGACGACGGCGCCGTGCGGTGCGCCGCTCCTCAACCGAGCGACCGCCGGCAAGTACCAGCCGGGCTCGACGTTCAAGATCGTCACCGCGTCGGCGGCGCTCGACACCGGGCGCTACACGCCGGACTCGCCGTTCTACGATCCCGGCTACTGCGAGGAGTACGGCAAGCAGGTGCGGAACGCCGGTAATCCCGAGGCGCCGGAGACGTTCGGCTCGGTCAACCTGACGACGGGCTTCGAGCACTCGATCAACTCCGTGTTCTGCAACATCGGCAAGGCCCTCGGCGCGGGAACGGTGCTGCGCTACGCCGAGCGCTACGGCTTCTACTCGCTGCCCCCGCTCGAGACGCCGGAGAACGAGCGCGTCGAGAGCGGGCTCTACAACCGCGGCCGCCTGTTCAAGCCGAAGCATCCCGACACGCAGGTCGACCCCGGTCGGCTCGCATTCGGTCAGGAACGCCTGCAGGTCACGCCGCTGCAGATGGCGATGCTCGCGGCGACCGTCGCCAATCACGGAAAGATGATGAAGCCGCAGTTGATCGAGCGCATCCTTTCGCCCGGCGGACGCACGGTCACGCACCTGAAGCCCGAGCAGCTCGCGCAGCCGATCAAGCGGCAGACCGCCGACGAGCTGACGCGGATGATGGAGCTCGCGGTCGAGGGCGGCACCGGCACGGCCGCGCAGATTCCCGGCGTGCGCGTCGCCGGCAAGACGGGCACCGCCGAGACCGGCCGCGAGAACATCAACACGACGTGGTTCACGGCGTTCGCGCCCGCGGACGCCCCGAAGATCGCGATCGCCGTCGTCGTCGAGAACCAGCGCGGGGGCTTCGGCGGCACCGTCGCCGCCCCGATTGCAAGAGAGGTGATGGAGGCAGCGCTCCGGTAGGGGCGAACCCTACTCTGAGGAAGCCTCAAATGGCCGTTTCGGACACCCTGCTCAACACCCTCTTCGATGGGCGCTATCGCATCGTGCGCAAGCTCGGCACGGGCGGGATGGCGAACGTCTATCTCGCCGAGGACGAGGTGCTCGGCCGGCGCGTCGCGATCAAGATCCTCAACGACCGCCACGCGGGTGACGACCAGTTCGTCGAGCGCTTTCGGCGCGAGGCCAAGAACGCGGCCAGCCTCTCGCATCCGAACATCGTCTCGATCTACGACCGCGGCGAGGCGGAAGGCACCTACTACATCGCCATGGAGTACCTCGACGGCCGTTCGTTGAAGGAGCTGATCGTCGCCCGCGGCCCCGCGCCCGTGAACATCGCGATCGACTACGCGCGCCAGATCCTGACTGCAATCCGTTTCGCGCACCGTCACGGCATCGTCCACCGCGACATCAAGCCGCACAACGTGCTCGTCGACGGGGAGGGGCGCCTGAAGGTGACGGACTTCGGCATTGCACGGGCCGGTGCGAGCCAGATGACCGAAGCAGGGTCGATCATCGGCACCGCGCAGTACCTGTCGCCTGAGCAGGCGAAGGGCGCGCCGGTCGACCAGACCTCGGACCTCTACTCGGTCGGCGTCGTGCTCTACGAGCTGCTGACCGGCGTCGTCCCGTTCAGCGGCGACACGCCGGTCGAGATCGCGATGAAGCACCTCTCGGCCTCCCCCGAGCTCCCGTCGGCGAAGCGCGCCGAGGTTCCGCGCGAGCTCGACCTCGTCGTGCTGCGCGCGCTCGCGAAGGACCCGGCCGACCGGTACCAGAACGCCGAGGAGATGGACGCCGACTTGGCGCGCGTCGCCCGTGGCGCCGCGGTGTCGCCGGCAACCGAAGAGGCGGCGACGGCGATCATCTCGCGCCCGCCCCCGACTGCGGTCACGGAGATCACAGCGCGCACGCGCGCGACCGTGCCGTACGCGCCTCCGGCGGCGTACTACGACTATGACGAGCCCCGCCGCCGCGCGGTGTGGCCGTGGTTCGTCGCCCTGCTGTTCGTCGTCGCGGCGATTGTCGGCGGCTACTTCCTCTACGACCAGATCCAGACGCAATTGACGAACTCGAAGGTCGCGGTGGAGAACTACCTGCAGCTGCGCGAGATCGACGCGGTGAAGAAGATCCGCGGCGACGGGCTCCGGGTGCAGGTGGTGCGGCAGTACAACGCCGACGTCCCCGAGACGTACGTTTTCAAGCAGGACCCGCAACCCGGCGAGCGGATCGACAAGGGCAACTACGTCACGATCTTCTCGTCGGCAGGTCCGCCGCAAACCGATGTGCCGAACGTCGTGGGCGAGAACCTCGACGAGGCGTTAGCCGACCTGCGGCAGGCGAACCTCCGCTGGAAGCTCCAGCACATCGACGCGAGCGCGCCCGAAGACGAGATCGTCAAGCAGCGCCCGGTCGGCGGCGCGTCGGTCGATCAGGACTCCGTCGTCACGCTGCAGGTATCGAACGGGCCGAAGCCGGTGATCGTGCCGAACCTCGTCGGCACGAGCTTCGACAGCGCCAACTCGGCGCTGCTCGGACGCGGTTTCGCCGTCCGGCGTCGGGACGTCGAGTCGGACGATCCGAAGGGAACAGTGGTTGCGCAAAGCCCCGACGCCGGTACGTATCAGGCGCCCGGCGCAACGATCACGCTCAGCGTGTCGAAGGGCCCGACGACGTCGACCGTCCCCGACGTGACGAGCATCGCGCAGAACGATGCCGTCACCCAGTTGCGCGCCTCCGGCTTCCGCGTGCGCATCGTCGCGCAGCCTGTCGCGGATCCGAACCAGGACGGCATCGTCCAGACGCAGGATCCCGCCGGCGGGACGAAGGCTCCGCCCGGCTCGACGGTGACGATCGCCGTGGGCAAGTTCGCGGCGGTGACGACCGCGCTGCCCGGCCCGCCGTAGTGCCTTCGAGGCTGCGTGTCGCGGTGCTCGCGGGGGGACGCTCCTCGGAGCACGAGATCTCGCTGGCTTCGGCTCGCTCCGTGCTCGAGTCGCTCGACCCGGAACGGTACGACGTCGTCACGGTCGCGATCGGCCGCGACGGGCGCTGGGAGCTCGGCTCGGGAGACGGGTCCGTCGCGGAGACGCTGCCCGTGCCGTCGGCGAACGCCCCGGCAACTCTCGGCGCCGTCGACGTGGTTCTCCCGATCCTCCACGGTCCTTTCGGCGAGGACGGCACCGTCCAGGGGCTGCTCGAGCTCGCGGGCGTCGCGTACGTCGGCGCCGGCGTGGCTGCGTCCGCGCTGTGCATGGACAAGGACCTCTTCAAAAAGGTGCTGCGGGACAGCGGCATCGCCGTCGCCCGCCACGTCGCGCTGCGGCCGGGAGATGCCGTCGAGCACCCGTTCGGCTACCCGTGCTTCGTCAAGCCGGCGCGGCTCGGCTCTTCCGTCGGCATCACGAAGGTGCACGACGAGGCTGAGCTCGGCCCGGCCGTCGAGCTTGCCTTCCGGCATGACGAGAAGGTTCTGATCGAGGAGCTCATCGCTGGAGTCGAGGTGGAGGTCGGCGTGCTCGGCAACCGCGAGCCGGTCGCGTCATTGCCGGGCGAGATCGTCCCGCTGGGCCACGAGTGGTACGACTTCGCCTCGAAGTACGACGAAGGCGGGATGGATCTCGTGATCCCGCCGCCCCTTCCGGACGAGGTGATCGAGCGCGTGCAGCGCGTCGCCGTCGAGGCCTTCCGCGTGACCGAGTGCGAGGGAATGGCGCGCGTTGACTGCTTTGTCGTCGACGGCGAGCGCGTCGTCGTCAACGAGCTCAACACGATCCCAGGCTTCACCGCGACCAGCGTGTACGCAAAGCTGTTCGAGGCGTCAGGAGTACCGTACGAGCAGCTGCTGCGGCGCCTGATCGACCTTGCGCTCGAGCGGCACGAGCGCCGCGCGAAGCTGCAGTACTAGGGCTTGAAGGCGCGGACCTCGTTGACGTGCGCGTAGCTTCGGTCCGGCGGCAGCCGCGTGATCCAGACGATGTAGTAGCGCATCGGCGGTCCGGCCTGCAGCTCGAAGGTCGTCGTCGCGCCGACCGTCCGCTTGTCGGAGACGGCCTGCGGCGTCCCGTCCACGACGTTCGTCGCCTGGATCTGCGCAGTGAAGCCGGGCGTGTCGGTCTCGACGATCAGCTGCTTCAGCTCCACGACGCTGCCGGCGTCGACGACCACGCCGACTCCGGGCTTGCCGAGCGACGGCGCGGCGTTGTAGCTCTCGGTCGACCAGTACGTGACGCGGTTGCCGTCGGTCGTGTTGACCGCCGCCGCGGCATGCTCGGTCTTGTCCGGTCCGAACGGGTCGTACGACGTGACGCCCGTCACGGGAAACGGGGTGATCTCTTGCTTCGAGTCGCCGGTGCCACCGAGCGCGAGCAAGCCGATGACGATTGCTGCGATCGACAGCAGCGAGACGAGGCCGATCAGAAGCGGCACGCGCGAGACGGTCTTCTGCTGCCGCCGCGCCGCACGTTGTCGGGACGGGATGACCATCGTGGCATCGCCGTCGACGCCGCGATCGAGCTCCGCGATGGCGGCCTCGAGCTCTGCAGCGAACGCGTCCATCGTCGGGAAGCGCTGCTCGGGATCCTTCTCCAGGGCGCGGTCGACGGCCGCAGCGACGCGCAGCGGCACGTCCTTGCGCACGTCGAGTAGGTTCGGCGGCGGCTCGTGGACGTGCTTCATCGCGACGGCGACGAAGCTCTCGCCCGGGAACGGCACGTCGCCGGCGAGTAGCTCGTACAACACGACGCCGAGCGCGTACACGTCGCTCTGAACGTCCACCCGCTCGCCGCTGGCCTGCTCGGGCGCGATGTAGTTCGATGTGCCGAGGACCGTGCCGGTCTGCGTCATCCCGTCGACGTCGAGCGTGCGTGCGATGCCGAAGTCGGTGACCTTTGCGCGCCCGTCGCCGTTGAGCAGCACGTTCTGCGGCTTCACGTCGCGATGGATGACGCCCTGCTGATGGGCGAACGCGAGCCCGCGGGCGACCTCGTCCGCGATCTCGAGCGCCTCGCGCACGTCGAGCCGCCCTTTCCGCACGACGAGCTCCTTCAGGTTCTCGCCGTCGATGTACTCGAAGACGATGTACTGACGCCCGTCGTCCTCGCCCCGGTCGATGACCGTGACGATGTTCGGGTGCTGGAGCTGGGCCACCGACCGCGCCTCGCGCTTGAAGCGCTCGACGAAGTCGTCGTCGGCGTTGTACTGCTCGTG
>JBJMJL010000147.1:0-10865 GCA_045806365.1 Gaiellaceae bacterium | reverse complement strand
GACGCGTCGGCGCCGCGCATGAACGACACCGGGCCGCTCGCATAGCCGCCCTTCGACAGCTGCTCCTTCGACGAGCGCAGCTTCGACAGATTGACGCCCGATCCCGAGCCGCCGCGGAAGATGACGCCCTCGCGCCGGATCCAGTCGAGGATCGAGTCCATCGAGTCGTCGATCGAGAGGATGAAGCACGCCGAGCACTGCGGCTTCTCCTCGAAGCCGACGTTGAACCACACGGGCGAGTTGAAGGAGGCGAGCTGGTTGACGAGGATCGCCTTCAGCTCGGCCTCGAACGTGTCGGCCTCCTCCTGGGTCGCGAAGTAGCCGTCCTTGCGGCCCCACGCCGAGATCGTGTCGACGACCCGGCCGATCATCTGCTTGACGGAGCGCTCGCGCTCCGGCGAAGTCATGCGCCCGCGGAAGTACTTCTGGGCGACGATGTTGGTCGCCGTCTGCGACCAGAACTTCGGGAACTCGACGTCCTTCTGCTCGAAGACCGGCTTGTCCTTGCCGGGGATGAAGGCGTCGCGCGTCTCCCAGTCGATCTCGTCGAACGGGTCGCGCCCGGGGATCGTGAAGTAGCGGCGGACGGCGAGAGTGGCGTCCTCCTGGACGACCGTGTTCTCGATCTGCTCGGCCGTTACCGGGGCCTCAATCTGCTGCTTCGTGCTCGCCATGCCGCTCCTCCGAAGGGTAGTTGGGGAGGACCAGTGTGGAGGGCGGCCCGGACGGAAACGAGCTAGACGTACGGGCCCGCCGGGGGCGGGTCGGCAGCGGCCTTGCGCGCCTGGTAACGGCGCGCTCCATAGCTGATCCCGGCGGCGGCGATCAGGGCCAGCGCGAGCCCGCCGAGGACGAGCAAGGGGACCGGCACGGAGTCGGCCGTGCTCGGCCCGACCTTCTTCGCCAGCCAGTGGAAGAAGCCCTCGTCGTGCGTGCCGCCGGTCGAGCTGTCGGTCCCGCCGGTGCTATCCCCGCCGTTGCCGGCGCCGGGCACGGGCGTCATCGGCGTGACGCCGCCGTCGGGGTGATTGCGGGTGACGAGGAAGAGCGCGCGGTTGAGGTCGTCGCGCAGCGTGCCGTAGACGATCTGATCCTCCGGGATGTCCTTCAGCGCCTCGTGGTAGCAGTGGACCGGGTACGTGTTGTCGATGCGCCCGTCGACGTACCAGTCGCGGATCAGCGCGTCGGAGCACCTGCTTGCCTGCGCCGTGCCGACGCCGAACGTGGCTGCGGCTGCGGCGACTGTCAAAAGGAGGATGAGGGGCTTCAGGAATTTGGGCATGCGGCGACCGACGCTGCGGCTCGAATTGACTCTAACGACGATGTTGCCCACCTTGCCGGATGGGAGTGAGCCGCGCATATGGCACTTGTAAGCGGTTTGTAAGCAGGACCGTGTGTTAGCTTCGCGCGCGATGCGACGCGCTGCCGCGGTGGCTGGAGTCGCGTTTGCAGCGCTCTTTCTCAGTAGCGGCTCCAGTCAAACAAGGCTCTTCTGGATCGGCGCCGCCGCCGTCATCGTCGCCGCCGTCGGCTGGACGGTCGCACCGCCGGCGCTGTCTCGGCCGGCGCTCGTCTTCTTCGCGGCGCTCACCGCGTTCGTGCTCTGGCAGGCGGCGTCGATCGCGTGGTCGATCCAGCCCGCGCGCTCGTGGGACTACAGCAACCGCGGCCTCGCCTACCTCTCATTCGCTGCCGTGGGCGCGCTCGTTGCAGGGCGGCAGCTCGCCTACGCGGCTGCGGTGTTGCTCGGTGCGCTGTTCGCGTGGGCGCTCGCGGCCAAGGCGATTCCGGGGATCTACGACGACTACGACCGGCTCGCACGTCTGCGCTATCCCGTCGGCTACTGGAACGAGCTCGCGCTGCTCGCCGCGGCCTCGGTGCCGGTCGGCCTGTGGTTGTTACGTCGCAGTCGCGTGGCCGGCGCACTGTTGCTGTACCTCGCGCTCGTCGTCGTGGTGCTGACGTACTCGCGCGTGGGCATCGTGCTCACGCTCGTCGCCGCGATCGCGTGGCTCGTCCTCGACGAGGAGTGGTTGGAGTCGATCGGCCCACTCGGCGTCGCCTGGATCGCAGGCGCGCTCGTCGCCGCGGTCGGGCTGGTCGACGGTCTGCTCTTCGGTCTGGCGCTGCTCGCGGGCGGAGCAGCGGTCGCGCTCGCGTTGCGTTACGTCGTCACGCGCGCGGTCGACCGCCGCGTCGTGCGTACGGTAGCCGTCGCGCTCGCCGCGATCGTCTTGGCCGCGTTCCTGGCGGCGGTCGTGCGCGCCGGCGGCCCGGGAGACTTCGTCAGTGACCGCTGGCACGAGTTCTCGAATCCCGTCAGCACGCAGGTCGGCAACACGCCGCAGCGCATCGTGTCGACGAGCTCGAGCAACCGCTGGCGCTGGTGGCAGGAGGCGTGGAACGCGTTCGTCGACCATCCGCTGCAGGGCACCGGCGCGGGAACGTTCGGGCTCACGGACCGCATCGAGCGCGACAGTCCGCTTGCCGTGACGGAGCCGCACTCGGCGCCCCTGCAGGATCTCACGGAGACCGGGCTCGTCGGCTTCGTCCTGATCGCCGTCGCGACCATCGCCGCGATCGTCGCGATCGCGCGGCGCGACAAGCTGCCGCTCGCGCTCTCCGTCGGCATCTGCATGGTGCACTCGCTCGTCGACATCGACTGGGACTACGTGGCCGTACAGGGACCGCTATTCCTGACGATCGGTGCGCTTGCCGCCGGGCCGCCGCGCGTGCGGCGCGGCTGGCTTCCGGCCGCCGTCGCCGGAGCGTGTGCGCTTGCCGCGCTGTATTCGCTCGCGTCGCCGTGGCTGGCAAAGGAGCGTCTGAACGCCGCGTTCGACTCGCTCACCCATGGGAAGCCGGTCGCCGCGCGCGACGAGGCGAGTTCGGCGCACTCGTTCAACCCGCTCGCCGTCGAGCCGTTGTGGCTGCTCGGTGCGCTGACGGGCGAGAGGAAGTACTACGTGCAGGCCCGCGACCTCGAGCCGAAGAATCCCGAGACGTGGTACGAGCTGGGCTCGTTCGAGCTGAACGTCCTCCACCGGCCACGGCCGGCGTACCGCGATCTCAACCACGCCTACACGCTCGACAACTTCCTCTTCGCCAAGCGGTCCACGCCCGCGCGCGACCTCGACGTCGCGCGCTGCATGGTCGATCCGTCTACGTGCCGATGATCAGCACGACGTGCGCGCCGAGCAGCTGGGCCGGACGCATGCCGTCCAGCGGGCGCACGAGACGGATGCGCAGGTCGCGCGCGAGCCGTCGCCCTTCGGCGGTGTAGCCGGGGCGGTACATGACCAGCGAGTGCGGGATGATGCTCGGCGCGTTCCCGACGTTTCCGAGCAGGTAGCCGCGGGCGCTGACGCGGTCGGCAGCGGCGTGCGCGGCGCCTGCCTGTCCGTTGCCGTTCAGCACCATCACAGACGTCTGGTTGCGCGGCAGCAGTGGCTTCTTCGCCGGCGGTGGGGCCGAAGCGCGTACACGCGGCGCCGCGGCTGCGGCAGCCGACTCACGGAAGTGGCGCGCGAGCGGGTTGCCGAGCAGGACGATCGCCACTCCCGCCAGCAGCATCAGCTCGACCGCCGCCACCGCGCTGACGGCGATCGTTGCGCGCCGCCACGGGCGGACGAGGTCGTGCGCCTGCTCCATCGCCCGCACCGAGTTCGGGGTGGGAGTCGGGGCTCCTGCTAGGGGTGGGAGTCGGGGCCCCTGCTAAGAGGAGAACCAGGCCCACGTTTGTGCGAGCCCGGCGTCGAGCGGGTACTGAGGCTTCCAGCCGAGCTCCCGCTCCGCGCGCGACGGGTCGAGCACACTCCGTTGCAGCTCACCTGGACGCGGCTCGGCGAACTCGGGCTCGCGCTCGATGCCCGCGGCGCGCTGGATGTGCTCGTACAGCTCGAGCACCGACGTCTCGGTTCCTGTGCCGACGTTGAAGACCCCGCCGTCGTGGCCCGCGGCGGCGACAGTCGCGGCGACGACGTCCGCAACGAAGACGTAGTCGCGCGACTGCGTCCCCTCGCCGTAGATACGCGGCGTCTTGCCGTCGCGTAACGCGTTCATGAAGATCGCGACGACGCCGGCCTCGCCGTGCGGATCCTGGCGCGGCCCGTACACGTTCCCGTAGCGCAGCGAGACGTGGGAGCTGCCGTGCAGGCGGTTGTAGGCGGCGAGGTACTCCTCCGCCGCGAGCTTCGAGACGCCGTACGGCGCGAGCGGCTCGCGGGCGTGATCCTCGTCTGCCGGCCCGTCGCACTCGCCGTAGATGGCACCCCCCGTGGAGCTGAAGACGAGCTTCGTGCCGTGCTCCCGCGCGGCCTCCAGCACGCGCAGCGTCCCGACCACGTTCACGTCGGCATCCAGGTCGGGACGCTCGACCGAGACGCGCACGTCGATCTGGGCCCCGAGGTGGAAGCACACCTCCGGCTCGACCTCGGCGAACACGGACGCGGCGTCTCGGCGGACGTCGCCTTCGTGCAGCCGGGCGCCGTCGGCGAGGTTCTCGCGCTTCCCGCTCGAGAGATCATCGAGGACGTGCACCTCGTCGCCGCGCGCCAGCAGCGCGTCGACGACGTTCGAGCCGATGAAGCCCGCTCCTCCGGTTACGACCGCCCGCACGCGCCGTATCGTAAAGCCCGAGTGTTCGTCAGCTTCGAAGGCGTGGACGGATCCGGCAAGACGACGCAGGTCAACCTGCTCGTCGAGGCGCTGCGCGCGGAAGGGCGCGACGTCGTCGCGACGCGCGAGCCCGGCGGCACACTGCTCGGCGAGGAGGTGCGCAAGCTGCTGCTCGAAGGGCTGCAGATGACGCCCTGGGCCGAGACGACGCTGTTCGCCGCCGCCCGCGCGGAGCTCGTCGAGCGGGTGATCGCTCCCGCGCTCACGGCGGGGAGGGACGTCGTCTGTGACCGCTACATCGACTCGTCGCTCGCGTACCAGGGGATCGCCCGAGGGCTCGGCCTCGACCGCGTGCTCGAGCTGAACCTCGTCGTCACCGGTGAGCTGCTGCCGGACCGGACGTTTCTCGTACTCGTCGACCCGGACGCTGCTTTCCGACGCACCAAGCCGGCCGACCGGATCGAGCGCGAGGGGCAGACGTTCCACCGTGCGGTCGACGAGGCGTACCGTGAGCTCGCGCAAAGGTTTCCCGAGCGCATCACCACCGTCGACGGCAGCGGCTCACCCGCTAGCGTCGCCCAGGAGATCCGTGGACGTCTTCGAGAGCTTTCCTGAGCAGAACGACGCGAAGCGCCTGCTGCGCGCCGCGCTGAACGAAGGCCCCGCGCACGCGTACCTCCTGCACGGGCCACCGGGCGTCGGCAAGCGCGCCGCAGCGGTCGCGTTCGCGGCTGAGCTGATCGGGTCCCAGGAGCGCGTGGTGCGCGGAGCGCATCCGGACGTCTACACGCTCGAGCCGGTGGGTGACCAGATCCGCATCGACGACATCCGCGAGCTACGGCGCGACCTGCACATGCGTCCGTTCGAGGCCGAGCGGCGCGTCTACCTCATCTATTCGGCCGAGACGATGAACGAGGACGCTGCGGACGCGCTGCTCAAGGATCTCGAGGAGCCGCCGCCGTACGCGGTTGTCGTCCTCGTCGCGGACGACCTCGGGCCACTGCCGGAGACGATCCGGTCGCGTTGCCAGCTCGTCCCGTTCACGCGTCTGTCGGAGCGCGCGGTGCGCGAGGAGATCGCGGCTCGCGCGCCGGGGCTCGATCCGGCCGAGACGGCGGCGCTCGCTCGCCTCGCTGCCGGCCGGCTCGATCGCGCGGCGCGCCTGCTCGACCCGAAGTCCGCGAAGCGCAGGCAGGCGCTGCTCGATGTCGCGCGCGCGGTGTACGCGGATCCGGAATTCGATCCGCGCGACGCCGCACAACGGATCCTCGACGGCGCGCGCGAGCGCGCGGCTGACGCGAAGGCGGAGGCCGAGCAGGAGCTCGAGCTGCTCGACCTGCCCACGCGCGAGGCGGAACAGCGCGTGCGCCGCGCGGCGCGCGGAGCAGAGCGCGACGAGCTGCTGGCCGCGCTCGAGGAGCTGGCGTCGTGGTACCGCGATCTCGTCGTCGCCGCAGTCGGGGCCGAGCGCGCCGTCGTCCACGCCGACCAGCTCGCGGCGCTCGCACAGGACGCGACGACGGAGCGGCTCGCCGGGGCGGAGCGGGCATGCGAGATCGTGCGCGAGACCTGGCGGGCATTCGAGGAGTTCAACCTCAGTCCGCCGCTGGCGCTCGAAGCGCTGTTCGTCCGGCTCCGCCGCGAGCTCGGCACCGCTCCGGCATTGGTCTAAGGCGCCGACTCGGCGGCGCCGTTCAAAGCCCGGGCCGCTTGCCGCCCGGGCGATCGGAGAGACCCTCTTTCAAGGGTCTCCCGGCAGCGGTGTCGCGCCGACATTTCGCTCTACGTGCGTACCCGCAGGACGCGCGTACCCGCAGTCAGGAGAACAGGGTGGCCGCAGTCCCGTCCATAGGTCGAGCAACCCGTGTCGAGCGACCCGGCGCACCCGGCGCGGCCGCGGCGACCGACCTCTACGAGCGCTACTCGGGGCAGATCTTCGGCTACTGCCTCCACCAGCTCGGCTCCCGCGAGGAGGCTGAGGACGCCGCCCAGACGACGTTCATGAACGCCTTCCGTGGCTTGCAGCGCGGGATCGTCCCCGAGCTCGAGTCGGCCTGGCTCTTCAAGATCGCGCACAACGTCTGCCTGTCGCGCCGGCGCTCAGCCTGGCGTCGCGGCCGCGTCGAGGCGCCGAACAATTTCGAGGTACTGCAGGAGATCGTCCCCGGCCGCGAGCACGTAGCGGACGAGTTGATCCGCCTGCAGGACGTCCTCGAGGAGATGCCGGAGACCCAGCGCCGCGCGATCCTGCTGCGCGAATGGCAGGGGCTGACGTACCGCGAGATCTCCGACGAGTTGGGTCTCTCTCAGGCCGCTGTAGAGACCCTGATCTTCCGCGCTCGCCGCGCTTTGGCTCAGGGCCTGGAGCAGGACGCGGTTACGTGGAAGAAGCGGCTGCGTCGTGGCGCCGACGTGGGCGGCGCGATCGCTTGCGCGAAGACGCTGCTCGGCGGCGGCGGCGCAGCCGCTATCAAGATTGGCACGACGACTGCGCTCGTCGCGACCGCGGCGGTTGCCGCGGCGACTGCGCCCGTCCTGCCGAAACCCGCGCATGCACACCACGCCCGCGCGGCTGAGACGGCCGCGAGGTTGCCTTTGGCCGAGTCGCACGCGCGATCGACCGTGGCCGCGCCACAGTCAGCGCCCAGCGCCTCGCCGGCGACTGCGACGAAGGCGTCTGTGACGTCCCGGCCGCACGCGTCGGCGCTCACGCGGACGCCTCGGCCTGCCGCGGTCACCTCACCCGCCGTCGACCAGCCGGACACGACGTCGACGTCGACTCCTTCGGCACCGGCGGCCACGCCGCCGGCCGCGCCCGCGGCGGACACCCAGTCCGTCGAAGCGCCTCCGGCTCCGGAGGCCGCCTCCCTCGCACCTCCGGCCGCGCCGCCCGCGCCCGCGCCGCCGACCGAGCCGCAGCCGCTACCGGCCGCCGACCCGACGCCCGACGCGCCGGGGAACAAGCCCGACTCGCCGGGCAAGGGCGAAAAGTCCAAGCCCGAGCATCCGGACCACCCGGACAACGGGAAGGGGAAAGACCACTAAGGAAGTTACGCGGCGGCGCGCGGCTTGAGCTTCGCGAGCACGTCGATCAACGCGCGACGCTGGTCGCCGAGCTCTGCGCACGCCGACGCCAGCCGTCGCTCCCCACGCGGCGTCAACGCAACTCGGATCGCTCCTCGGTGTTCGGGGTCGAGCTCGCGGCGCACGTAGCCCCGCTCCTCGGTGCGCAGAACGAGCTCCGTGATCGTGCTCCGGCCGAGCTGAAGGCGTTCTTCGAGCTCGGCGAGCCCGGCGCGGGAGCCGGCGTTCCGCGCGGTCTTGATCATGAGCAGGAGCTGGTACGTGCGCGACGTCAGATCGTGCCGCGCCGTGACCACGTCGCTGCTTCGCTGAAAGGCGCGCAGCGCCTCGCGCACGGCGGCGGCTTCCGCGTATTCGTCGCGTGTCGGGTTCGGGCGTTTAGTTCGATCGGCCACGGTGAAACTAACTTCGTAGTACGACAATCGTCGTAGTACGACAATAGCTGCTTGAAGGGGGGTCAGGCACATGACGCACCACGCACGGCGGCGTCTGCTCGTCCTCGCGACGCTGACAGCCGCGCTCGTCTTGCCGGCCGGCGGCGCTGCGGTTCCGCAGGTCGCGCCGCAGAACACGGGTGAACCGCGTGTCACCGGTCCGACCGTCCAGGGCGAAACGCTGACGACGACGAACGGAACCTGGACGGGGACTGCGCCGCTCACGTTCCGTTACCGCTGGCTTCGTTGCGATGCGAGCGGCGGCGGTGTGAACGGCGTCAACTGCGCGACGATTCCGGGCGAGACGCGGCGTACGTACATTCTCCGCCGCGCGGACGTCGGCCATCGCATCCGTTCTCGCGTCATCGCCTCGAACGCCGACGGGACGGCGAGTGCGAACTCGAACGCCACTTCGACGACCGTGCGGGCTTCGGCAACGGCCGGGCGTCCGGTCAACGCGAAGCAGCCGACGATCAGCGGCACACCGCAGCAGGGCCAGATGCTGACGGCGAATCCCGGAACGTGGACCGGCGGGCAGCCGATCGCGTTTGCATATCAGTGGCGCCGCTGCGACCAGACAGGGGGCAGCTGCTCCGACATCAGCGGCGCGACGCAAAAGACGTACGTTCTGACGTCGGTGGACGTCGGGAACACCGCTCGGGTCCGCGTGACTGCGAAGAACACGCTCGGCGCACGCGCGGCCACGTCGGCGCCGACGGCCGTGATCAGCAAGGCCGAAGCGCCGGTCGGAGCAAGCGTCGCGATCAGCGACGTGGCGCTCCCGAACCGGCTCGTCATCGATCAGTACTCGTTCCAGCCGAACAGGCTGCGCAAGCACGGACGCATCGTGGCGCGCTTCCACGTTTCGGACACCCGCAACCACTCGGTGGTCGGGGCGCTCGTGTTCGTCGAGGGCGTGCCGCTCGGACAGGTCGCGCCAAGCCATGCCGAGAAGCCGACGGATTCGGCCGGCTACGCGAGCTTCACGCTGCGCGCGACGTCGCGGCTGCAACTCCGTGGAAGCAATCGCTTCGCGTTCTTCGTCCGGGCACGTAAGGCGGGCGAGAACCCGCTCGGCGGCGTCACCGCCCGGCGGCTCGTCGCAATCGCGCTGCGTTAAGCGTCGGCGCGCAACGACGAGAGTGCGCGGGGGCCGCCAAGGGTCAGGCGGCCTCCGCGCTTCTGCGACGGCGCCCGAGATGCGGCCGACGTGCCGCTACAGTAGGAGCCTCGCCGACGTAGCTCAGCTGGTAGAGCACTTCACTCGTAATGAAGGGGTCCCCGGTTCGAGTCCGGGCGTCGGCTCTCCTTTCCAAGCCGTCCTCTACAGCCAGCGGACCAGCGCGAGGGGAAGGAGAGGCGTGAAGCGTCTCAAACCCGGGGGTTTCCCTGGACGTGGGCGGCGAAGCTCTCATGGTGCTGACGTTCGTGCTGCGCAGGATTCTCTACAGCATCCCGGTGCTCGCGGCGACGAGCTTTCTCATCTTCACCTTCGTTTCGATCACCGGGGATCCGCTCGGGCGACTGCGGGCGAACCCGAACATCACCGCGCAGCAGATCCACGCGATCGAGCATTCCAAGAACCTCGACCGGCCGGTGATCGTTCGCTATGGGTATTGGGTCCACGACGCCGTGACGAAGAAATTCGGCACCACCCTCTTCGGAAACCGCGAGATCTGGCCGGACCTGAAGCGCTCGATCGGGCACACGCTTCAATACCTCCTGACGGCGATCATCGTCTCGCTCATCATCGGGATTGCGATCGGCGTCTACTCGGCGTTACGCCAGTACTCCCTGTTCGACTACACGGCGACCACCATGACCTTCGTCGGCTTCGCCCTGCCGGGGTTCTGGCTCGCGTTGATGCTGCAGGTCGTCGTCGTGCAGATCTTCCTGAAATGGCACGTGCGAGTCTTCTATACGTCCGGCCTCTCGTCGTCGACGAACGCCGGACACGGGCTGCACTTCCTGCTCGACCGAGTTCAGCACCTGGCGTTGCCGGTGCTGGTCGTCTCCACACTGAGCATCGCGTCGTATAGCCGCTTCATGCGCGCATCGATGTTGGAGGTGCTCAATTCCGACTACGTCAGAACCGCGCGGGCCAAAGGAGTCGTGGAGCGACGCGTGATCATGAAACACACCTTCCGCAATGCGCTGATCCCGCTCATCACCGTCGTCGCGATCGATTTCGGCGGGCTCTTCGCGGGCGTGATCACGCTCGAAACGATCTTCACTCTCGACGGGATGGGCTTCTACTTCATCAACGCCCTCCAGACGAGCGATCCGTACCCCGTCATGGCCTGGTTGATGGTCGTCGCGACGATGGTCGTGACGTTCAACCTGATCGCGGACATCCTCTACGGCGTGGCTGACCCCCGCATTCGCTACGACTGAGCGGAGGCCGGGCGTCTCGCGAGCTTCGCCGCAAGCTCGGCTCGAGAGCGCACGTGCAGCTTCCTGTAGATCTTCGAGAGGTTCCACTCGACGGTCTTCGGGCTGACAGACAGCTCGGTTGCGACCTCGGCGTTCGAGCGGCCGGCTGCGACGAGCTTGGCGACACAAGCCTCCGTCGCCGTCAACGCACCTGGATGTGACGGCCGGCCGCCGATCCGATCCAACTCGGCGCGCGCCCGTTCCGCCCACTGTTGCGCACCCAGCTGCTCGAAGGTCTCAAGCGCGCCTTCCAGCGTTCTTCGCGCCGGCAGCTTCTGGCGCGCACGCCGCTGCACC
>JBJMJL010000146.1:0-4081 GCA_045806365.1 Gaiellaceae bacterium | reverse complement strand
CCGCCGCGCCTTTGCCAATGCCTCGGCTGCCCCTTCAAACGAATTGCGCAATTCGCGCGTGGACCTGGTCCCGTCAAGAAGCCACGCGAGCGATTCGTCGACGAACTCGGCCGGCTCGAAGAGGGCGTCGGCGAAGCCGAGCTCGAACGCTTCTGGGCCCGTTAGAACGCGGTTCTGGCGCATCGGGTTCGCGACGATGAACTTCACCGCTGTCTCGGCGCCGACGAGCCGCGGGACGAGCTGCGTGCCGCCCCAGGCCGGAACGATGCCGAGGAAGCACTCGGGGCAGGCGAAGTGGCGGACGGCGGACGAGATCGTGCGTGCGTCGCAGTGGAGCGCGAGCTCGACGCCGCCGCCGAGGCACGCGCCGTTGATCGCCGCCACGGTCGGGAACGGCAGCACGCGCAGGCGCAGGAACAGCTCGTGTCCGGCGCGCGACCCCGTCACGGCGCGCTCGCGCGTGATGTCTGGGAACTCCGTGATGTCGGCGCCGGCGGCGAAGAAGCCGGGCTTGCCGGTGAAAACGGCCGCGCTGAAGTCGCCGCGCTCGAGCTCCGCAACGGTCGCCTCGAGCGAGCGCAGTGCGGACTCGCCGAAGAACGTCGGCTTGGTCGCGTCCTCGCCGTTGTCGATCGTGACGAGCGCGACGTCCCCGGCGCGGCTCAGCCTGAACTCGGTTGCGGCCACGGCCGCCGAGTCTACGCGGCGCTCGGCGGAGTGACGGCCTCTATGCGGCGCCGACGAGCGCCGTCTGTTCCAGCCGCGCACGCAGGTCTTCCAGCTGCCAGCAGTCGGCGGCGAAGGGCTCGGCGTGGAACTGCAGCAGGACCGTGCCGCCGGTCTCGAGCTTCCCGTCGCGGCAGGCGTCGAGCAGCCGCCGGTACGGGCCGAGGCCGTCGCCCGGCGCGTAGACCGCGTCGTCGGGCTCCGCGTCGTAGCGGGAGTCGTGCCGACTCTCCGGCAGATACGGGAGATTTGCCACGACGAGCTCGACCGCGGCCGGGACCGGGTCGAGGATGCTGCCCTGCACGACGTGCACGCGGTCGCCGACGCCGTGTCGCGCGGCGTTCTCGCGCGCGAGCGTGACGGCATCCGGGTTCGTGTCCGTCGCCCACACCTCCACATTCGGCTTGTTGACCGCGAGCGCGACGGCGACGGCCCCGCTACCGGTGCCGACGTCGGCGACGTGCATCGGCACCCCGTCGATCCGATCGAGCGCGGCGGTGACGAGGCGCTCGCTCGCGGGGCGCGGCGTGAAGACGCGTCCGGGCGCAGCGAGCAGCTCGAGGTCATAGAAGGTCGTTTTCATAAGCTCCGGCCGTGAGCGATTGGCGGTCGCACGCGCGGCGTCAGGAGGAAAGGTACCGAGACGGGGACAGTCGACTGCGGGACGCAGCCGACGACGACGCGCGCCAGCGGCAACTGACGCGGATGGGGAACGCGGCTGCGGGCGTCGGGGTGGCGCTGGTCATGGCTGGAGATACGGAGCCGGCGCGCGAGTGGTTCGCGAAGGCCGTCGAGCGCTACCGCGAGAGCTATGAGCTCGCGCCGCCGAACAGCTGGGGCCGGCCGATCGGGATGCTGAAGGCGCAGATTCTCGCGGGCGACTGGAGCGGCGCGGAGGCCGACGCCGACTGGACGCTCGAGCAGGGCGCGGCCGCTGCCGAGTCGCCGATCGGGCGATACGCCGCGTGCCTGGCGCTGCTCGTCCTCGGCCGCGACGAGGAGGCGCGTGCGCTGGCCGATGGATTGCGAACAAACGAGGCCTTTCCGGCGCCGGTCGGAGACGCGCTCGCGTTCATCGCCGCGCAGGACGTCCTCGGCTACGTCGATGCGATCGAGGCGGTGCTGGAGTCGTTCGAGACGCGCGACGAGTATCTCGAGGATCTCCCTGTCGCCGACACGGTGATGGTGCTGCAGGCGCTGGCCGGACGCCGCGAGATGGCCGCGGCGCTCAGCTCGCCGCTGCTGCCCGGCTAGTCCTGCTGCGCCGGCGGGTGCGCGAACATGGTCAGGACGATCTTGTCCGCGTGCTCGTCCTCGAGGTCGCGTGCCGCTTCCAGGAATGCCCCCATCAGCTCGAGCGCACGTTCGATGGTCAGCTTGACCTCGAGCTGCGCGCTGCGGAACGTCCCGCCCACGGAGTAGAGCGCGTGCGCCCGCTGCACCTGATCGATCATCGCCGCCTGCAGGTCGCTCGCGCCCCCGGCCGCGAGCAGCTCAGGCGCGACGCGGAACACCTTCGCGACGGCGCGGTAGGGCTTCTCGCGTCCACGTCCGCCGGATTCGGCGAGCTCGATCAGCCCGGCTTTGAGCAGCATCCGCACGTGGAAGTGCAGATGCCCGGGATCAACGCCGAGGCGCTGGGCGAGCTCGCGATTCGTGAGCTGCCAGTCGCCCTCCTGGCCGAGCATTTCCAGGACGCGTACGCGGAGGGGATGCCCAAGCGCCTTCAACTGCTCGGGCTTCTTGAGTACGAGGGTCTCCTGCATCGCCCGGCAGCACTTCTACATATAGGAAGGCCCCTGTCAAGCTGGAAGCTTGGCTGCAGCAGCGCGATCGAGGATTGCAACAGTGCGGCCGGCGCGCGTGCGGACGAGACTGGCGGGCGTGTCGGGGCTCGGTTCGGCGCCGAAAGCGCGGGCCGCCGCGTCCGCCTTGGCCTCGCCGGCGAGCAGGAAGAGAATCTCCCTGGCGCTACGAAGCGTCGGCAGGCTGAACGTCACGCGGTCGACGAACGGCTCGAGCCCGGGCTCGGCCGCAAGCACCTTCCTCCGCTGCCGCAGAGTCGGCGCGTTCGGGAAGAGCGAGGCGACGTGGCCGTCCGGGCCAACGCCGAGGAGGAGCAAGTCGAGCTGTGCGTCGCCGAGCTCGCGCTCGTAGGCGGCCGCGGCGTCCGCCTTGCCGAGCTCGCCCTTGATCCGATGGACGGCGCGGGGCGGCCGCTCGAGGCGGTCGAGCAGCGTGCGCTTGGCCAAGGCGAAGTTGGAGAGGTCGTCGTCCGGCGGGACGCAGCGCTCGTCGCCGAACCAGACCTCGACGTTGCTCCAGTCCGGCTCGCGCTTTGCTGCCTCTTCGTACGCCTGCTCCGGCGTCTTGCCGCCGGTGAGGACGACGTTGCCGCCCTCGCGCGCAGCCCGGGCCAGCCGTTCCGCGACGACGGCGGCGACTGCCTGCTCGTCCTCGACGACGACGAGCTCGACGTCGGTCACTGCTCGCCGGCGGCGAGCTCTCGGCTTCGTTCCATCGCGGCCTGGATCGCGTTGAGGAAGGCTGCGCGCACACCTGCCTGTTCCAGTTCTCTGATCGCGCGAATCGTCGTGCCGCCCGGCGAGGTCACCGCCTCGCGGAGCTCGACCGGGTGCATCCGCTCGTCGCGCAGCAGCTTCGCCGTGCCGAGCATGGTCTGGACGACGAGCTGCGTCGACGTCTCGCGGCCGAGCCCGAGCAAGATGCCCGCCTCGATCATCGCCTCCGCCAGCAGCGCGAAGTACGCCGGGCCTGATCCGGACACGGCGGTCACCGCGTCCATGTACGTCTCGGGGACGCGCGCGACGGCGCCGACGTGCGTGAGCACCTCTTCGGCGAGATCGAGGTGCGCGTCGTCCGCGTGCGCGCCGGCGCAGATGCCGGCGATGCCCTCGTGCACGAGCGCGGGGGCGTTCGGCATTGCCCGCACGACAGGCACGCCCGGCGCGAGGCGCGCCTCGATCTGCGAGGTCGGGATCGCGGCCGCGACGGAAAGCACGGTCTGCTCCGGCGCCAGCAGGCCGCCGACCTCGCCGAGCAAGACGTCGAAGTCCTGCGGCTTGACGGCGATGACGACGAGGCCGGCGCCGTTGACGGCGGCCGCGTTGTCGAGCGTCGCCTCGACGCCATGGCGTTCCTTCAGCTCTTCGAGGCGTTCCTCGCGGCGGCCGGTGACGATGATGTCCGCGGGCTTGCGCCAGCCCGAGCTGAGCAGCCCGGCGAGCAGCGACTCGCCGATCTTCCCCGCGCCCAGGATGGCGATCCTCCGGTTCCCGGCCATCGCGTCAGTCTAGGGCGGCGCGATAGGGCGCAAGCGTCTGCTCGTCGCGGA
>JBJMJL010000145.1:0-13296 GCA_045806365.1 Gaiellaceae bacterium | reverse complement strand
GGAGGCAGGGCAGAAGAAGTAACTGCGACAAACGCCCGGGGACGAATCCCCGGGCGTTTCGCTCCCGTGAACTGTCCGCGTCTCAGTCACGCGCAGCGGCGTCAAGACATTTGCAAGCGAGGGTCCGGCCGCCGGCGCGGCCGCACCCTCGCTTGCAAATGTCTTGACGCCGCTTGCGCGTGACTGACACGCGGACAGTTCGCGGGAGCGAAACGCCCGGGGATTCGTCCCCGGGCGTTTGTCGCAGTTACTTCTTCTGCCCTGCCTCCACCTTGCCGCGCCAGGCACCGCTCTCGGTGCCGCGGCTCTCGATCAGCTCCTTGAAGCGTCCGAGGTCGCCCTGCACGCGGCGCGAGTCGAGCCCGGCGGCCGAGCCGAGCGTCTCGGCCGGCCCTTCCGCCTGGTAGCTCATCGACAGGCGGATCAGTGTCTTCGAGTCGCCGCGCGGCTCGAAGCTGACGGTGCCACGTGTCTTCTTCCCGTCCTCGCTGATCCAGCTGATCTGCTTGTCCGGATGCTGCTCGAGGATCTTGGCGTCCCACTCCGCCTTCTTGCCGGCGACCGTCGCGGCCCAGTGCAGCCGCGTGTCGTCGAGCTGCTGGACGTGGTCGACGCCCTCCATGAACAGCGGGAAGTCCTCGAACTGCGTCCACTGGTTGTACGCGGTCGAGACGGGGACGTTCACCTCGATCGACGTGTCGATCGTGCGCGGCGACGGGCCGCCGACGCCCGGCACCTTGTTCGAGACCGTGCCCGTCACCTTGTTGCGCACCTCCGGCTTCTTCGCAGCCGCGGCGGCGGCGCCGCCGATGCCGACCAGGAGTAGGAGATTGCGCAACTTGTGGCTGCGCTTCTTCTCCACGCGCGTCCACGCCTTGTCGAGGCTCTGCATCATTCGCTTGAGCTCACGCCGGATCTTCGGATCGTTGTTGATCCGCCTGGCGATCGCCAGGTAGCCGACCTTCCGCTTCGCGCGGCGCTGCGCGATCGTTCCGTGGCTGATCGCCTTCCGGAGCTCTTTGCGGAACTTCTTGTCTTTGGCCAGGCTCTTCGCCAGGCCGGCTGAGTCTTTGGACATGCTTTGACCCCCTCGATCGGGTTTCTCTTTCCCTACCGAAGATCGGAAAGTCCAAACGCCGGGCCGGCTGCGAGGCCGCACGCAGCCTCGACCGTCAGCACGAGCCCGTCTTCGTAGCGCTTGGAATAGGCGTCCGTGTCGAGGCGCGTGAGCGTCCGGGCCAGCCAGCGGTCGTACAGGATCTGGTTGTCGGGCTGCCGCTGAGCGCCGATCGAGGTGCGGAGAGCATCGCTCGCGCCGAACAGCAGCGCCGCGCGTTCGGCGTCGCCCGTCGTCGCCGCCAGGCCGGCGTAGGTGTCGAGGCAGATCGCGATGCCGTGCGCCTCGCCGAGCTCGCGCGCGAGGCCGAGGCTCTCGTTCAGCAGCTCCGCGGCGCGCTCGTGCTCGCCGAGCTCGATCGTCGCCGCCGCCAGCGAGCGCCCGGCCGCCCCGATCTCGCGATCGTCGCCGCCCTCGCGGGCGAGCTCCAGCGCGTCCGTCAACCAGGACACGGCTTCCGGAATGTCGTCCGCGGTCAGCGCCATCAGTCCGATGTTCTCCTTCGCGAGCGCCTGGCCGCGGACGTCGCCGAGCTCGGCAAAGTGCTCGATGCTTTCCTTGTACAGGTAACGCGCCGCGTCGAGGTCGCCGGAGTAGAACGCCATGTTCCCGAGGTTCACGAGCGCCGACGAGATCGCGCGTGTTGCCCCGGCGGCGCGGGCGTCGTCGAGGGCAGCGTTGAACCGAGTGCGCGCCAGCTCGAAGTCGCCTTGCTCGCCGGCCAGGATCCCGAGCATGTTGTGCGCGTCCGCGCGCAGCCTCGACGGTTCGTCGGGCGCGGCGCCGATTGCAGCCTCGAGTACCTCCCGGCCCTCGGCGAAGTACCCCTGGATCTGCCAGAAGCGGCGAACGCCGACCGCGAGGCGCAGCGCGGAGTCCGCAGCGCCGGAGTCGAGGGCGAACGCCAGCGCCGCGCGCAGGTTGTCGTGCTCGTCGGCGACGCGCGTCATCCACGCGACCTGGTCGTCGCCGTGCGACAGGTGTGGTTCGGCCTCCTCGGCGAACGCGACGAAATACGCAAGGTGCCGCTGCCGAAACGGCTCACGCTCCGCCAGTCGCTCGAGCGCGTACTCGCGCACGACGCCGAGCATCGAGAAGCGCGCCTCGCCGCCGGCGGTGGTGCGCTGGCGGACCAGGCTCTCGTCCACGAGCGCGCCGAGCCCGTCGAGCACCGACCCTTCGCAGACGGCTTCTGCAGCGGCGAGCGTCCAGCCGCCGGCGAAGACGCTCAGCTGCGCGAACAGTTGCTGCGGGTACTCGTCGAGCAGGTCGTAGCTCCAGTCGAATGTCATGCGCAACGTCTGCTGATGCCGGGGGGCGTCGCGCCGCTCGCCGGTGAGCACGTCCAGCCGGTTGCCGAGCCGTGACAGCAGCGTCGCGGGCGGCAGCAACTTCGTTCGTGCTGCCGCGAGCTCGATCGCGAGCGGAAGACCGTCGAGCCGTGCGCAGAGATCCGCGACCGCCGTCGCGTTCTGGTCGCTCAGCTCGAACGTCGGGTTCGCCGCCTGCGCGCGGCTGACGAAGAGCTCGGCGGCTTCATCGTCCGAGAGAGGCGGCACCGGAAACTCATGCTCTGCGGCGACGTGCAGAGGCGCGCGGCTCGTGACGACGACCTTGACCTTCGGGGCTGCGGCGACCAGTGCGGCGACGACTCCCGCCGCCGGCAGCACCTGCTCGAAGTTGTCGAGCAGCAGCAACAGCTCCGACGATCCCAGCGCCGACGCGAGCAGCTCGCTCGCATCGGCGCCGCTCTCGGGGATCTCGAGAGCCTCGAGAATCGCACGCGGCACGAGCTCGGGATCCTGGATCGTCGCGAGCATCGCGACGGCGACGCCGTGCTGGAACTCCGGCGCGAGCCGGCGCACGAGCTCGAGCGCGAGCCGCGTCTTCCCGATGCCGCCCGTTCCGGTCAGCGTCACGAGCCGCGTCTCGACGGCGCGGATGACGTCTGCGATGTCGGCGAGCTCGCGCTCGCGGCCGAGGAGGGGAGTCGGTGGCCGCGGGATGCGGCGGCCGCCGGTCTCGGCGGCGGGCGCGTCGAGCGACGGGCTCTGCTCGAGGATCGCGCGTTCGAGCTTTCGCAGCGACTCGCCCGGCTCGATCCCCAGCTCGTCGACGAGCGCACGCCGCGCGCGCTGGTAGACGGCCAGCGCATCGGCCTGGCGGTCGGCGCGATAGAGCGCGAGCATCAGCTGTCCGCGCAGCCGCTCGCGTAGCGGGTGCTCGGCGACGAGCCGCTCCAGCTCGCCGATCAGCTGGCCGTGGCGCCCGAGCGCGAGGTCGGCGTCGATTCGATCCTCGAGCGCGCCGAGCCGGAACTCCTCGAGGCGCACGGCCTCGCCCTGCGCGAGCGGCTCCCAGGCGAGATCGGCGAGCGCGGCGCCGCGCCAGAGCGCGAGCGCGCTGCGCAAGGTGTCGGCGGCAGCGGCGGCGTTGCCGACGTTGAGCGCGGACCGTCCGTGCTGGCTCAGCCGGATGAAGCGGAAGAGGTCGATCGCCTCGGGATCGACGACGAGCCGGTAGCCCGGCGGCGCGGTCTCGAGCGCGCCCTCGGGCAGGAGCTTGCGCAGCTGGGAGACGTAGACCTGGATCGTGTTACGGGCGGTGTCCGGGGGGTCCTCGCCCCAGAGCGCGTCGATCAGGTGGTCGCGCGAGACGATCCGGTTCGCCTCCAGCAGCAGGGCGGCCAGGAGGGCGCGGCGCTTGGCGCCACCGAGCGGAATCGGCTCGCCGCCAACGGTTACCAGCAGCGGGCCGAGCAGGTTGAACTGCGCTTCTGACGGCGGCACCGCCTGGTCTTACCACGATTTCAGGCGGGCTTCAGCGCTTTTTCAGCGCAGGGCGGGACGATCTCGCCGTGGATGCAAGCCGTGGAAACCGCCGCCAAAGCACTGCGGCATGCGCGACCGGGGGTCCTTGCACCGGTCGCGCTCTACCTACGGGCGACGAGACGGTTGGTGCCGTCGCGGCCGTCAGCCTGCCCGAGAGGAGGAGCCATGAAGCAGGGCAGCACTTGGAGCTAAAACCGTCGCAGGTTCCGTCGTTGCGATGGCTCGCTTGATGCGCGTGCTACCGGAGCGGCTCCAGCAGCCGCTCCGGTCGCCGGCGTTCTGCCGGCTCGCGCTCGGCAAAAGCATTTCGTACCTCGGCGACTGGTTGATGGTCGCCGTTCTCGTCGGCTGGATCTACAGCTCGACCGCGTCGGTGGCGCAGGTCGCGCTGCTGATGTCAATCCGGCTCGTGCCGCCGATCGTCGGCGGCGGCGTCGCGGCGTCGATCGTCGACCGGCTGCCGCGCCAGCGCGTGCTCGTCTGGAGCGAGCTCGCGTGTGCAGGGACGATCGCCGGCGCACTCGCCGGCGTCATGGCCGATTCCAGGCCAACCGTTTTCGCGTTCGTCGGGGTCTGTGGGCTCGTCGGGATGATCTCGACGGTCGCCGGTAACGCGCTGATCCCGATGGTCGTCGAACAGGATGCGCTCCCGGCTGCGAACGGAATTCACTCCGTCGGGCAAGAGGCGGCGATGGCGCTCGGCGCCATCCTCGGCGGCGTGATGCTTGCGGTCGGGGGCGCCACAGCCGGCCTGACGTTGAACCTCGTCAGCTACGCAGTCGCGGTCGTGCTCTATGCCCGGATTCGCGTCACGGCCGCGCCGGGTGCGCCGAAGCGCGGCGGCGGCCTCGTCGACGGCCTGCGCTACATCGCGGGTAGCCGCGCGCTGACGGTCGTCGTCGCGTCCTTCGGGTGCGGCACGCTCGCGGCCGGGCTCGTCAACGCGACGCTGCCGAAGTTCACCGCAGAGCTGGGCCTGGGCGCGAGCGGCTACGCCTGGGCACTCGCTGCGCTCGGGAGCGGGATGATCGCCGGCGAGGCGCTGACCGGTGCGATCGCCGAGCACATCGACCCGCGCTGGCTGTCGTATGGCCTGGGCGGTATGGGCTTGTTCTTCTTCGCGTTCGCGTGGGCGGGCAGCTCGCTGATCGCGCTCGTCGCGCTGATCGCGTTCGGCGTGGCGAACGGCTTCGTCGAGGTCGTGATGATGACCGCGATCCACCAGCACGCGGACACGGCGCATCAGGGACGCGTCTTCGGCGTCGGCTCGACGATCTGGCGGACGACGATGCTCGGGGCGGTCGCGCTGGCGCCGGCCATCGATGCGATCGCGTCGCCGTCGCAGGCGATCACGGTCGCCGCAATCGTGCTGTTCGCCGGCGCGGCGGTTGTTCAGCTCACGCTGCGTCCGACGCCGCGCTTGGCGACGACGCCGGCGTAAACAGCAGCGGCTCCCTCCGCCAGAGCTCTTCCAGCGCCGTGACGACGCGCGGGCAGAACTGCGTACCCGCATGCGCGCGAATCTCGGCCAGCGCCGCCTGCATGGAACGGGCGGGGCGGTACGGCCGCGTGCTGGTCAGCGCATCGAGCGCGTCGGCGACGAACACGATGCGCGCGGGCAGCGGGATGCCCTCGGCACTCAGACCGTCGGGGTAGCCCGCGCCGTCGATGCGCTCATGGCTCGAGCGCGCGCATTGGCGCACGAACGGATGCAGGTTGAGCTCAGACAGGATGTAGTCCGAGATGACGGGGTGCTGCTTGACGAGCAGCCACTCTTCGTCCGTCAGCGGCCCTTCCTTCCGCAGCACCTGGCCGGGGACGCCGATCTTGCCGATGTCGTGCAGGAGCGCGCCGATCTCGATCGCCTCGAGCTCCTCGTCCCGGTAGCCGAGCCGCCGAGCAAGTCCCTCGGCGACGGCTGCGACGCGCTCGGTGTGTCCCCCGGTGTACAGGTCCTTCGCCTCCATGCTGCGCGACAACGCGGCGATCGTGTCCTTGTGCGCGCGGCGCAGCTCGAGGTTCGCCTGCCGGATCTCCTCGACCGCCGCAGTGGTGCGCTCGAGGTACTGCCGCACCGACAGGATCATCAAGGCCGGCGGCAATGTGAACGCGACGAGACCGGCGGTGCCGACCTGCTGGTAGGCGATCGTCGCGGCGTACGCGACCGGGCCGAAGAGGGCAAAGTGGAAGCGCGCCCAGTGGAAGCGCTCGAACCAGATCTTCCGCCACGCGATCTTTTCGGCGAAGCTCATCGCCAGGCAGAGCAGGCCGTTGTTGATCGCCGCGAACGCGAGGCCGGCGAGCGTCGCGGCGAGCAGCCGCGGGCCGCTGAGCGCCTGGAAGATCAGTGACGCAATCGCGCCGGAGAGCGCGAGGTTGGCCGCGTCGAAGATCGCCTTGAAGCCTTCGGGGCGACGGCGAATCCACTGGACGACGCCGACGAGCACGGCGATCGCCATCGTCGTGCCCGTGTTGAAGAGGAATGCGCTCGCGAGAATGCCGATGCCCGAGACGCTGACGCTGCCGCGTCCGTACACCTGCACCGAGAACATCTGCAGCGCGAGCGTCAGTGCGAGGAGCGTGGCAACGTGCGCCGGTTCCTCCGAGACGGTCGCGATCAGGCCCGTTCCGGCGGCGAACAGCCCGGCGACCGCCGTCACCGCCAGGCCGACGACGAGCGCGACGGCGCGCGCATCGAGGCGGTCGGGGGTGCGCTCCGCGACGAGGACGGGATGGGAAAAGGCAAGCCGCATGGTCACTCCGGCGGCCCCCGCAGGAGCCGTCGTCTCGATATGCGCTACCGCGGGCGATTCCTCTTCCCCCGTTGGAGGGATCGCCGCTCTAGAGCGAGACCGTGTAGTCGATCCAGCCCGGCTGCACGTCGGTGCGCTCGAGGAACGCCTGCCAGTCCTCCGCGGCGAGGTCTCGCGGCTCGGCGTCGTCGAGCCCGCGCTCGGCGTCCAGCACGCGTCCGCGCGTCTTGGCGACGAGCCGGTCGTGCAGCGCGGGGAAGGGCATCAGCCAGTCCATCTTCTTCGCGGTCACGCGATTGACCGGGATCATCGCCGCGAGCGCGTTGCTCGCCATCAGCTCCAGGCCCTTCTCCCGCAGCGTCGCGTTGTGGCTCCCGTGGTGGCCGACCTTGTAGAGGACGGTGCGCGCGAGCAGCTCGTCGGACTTGACCGTGCGCCCGTCGACCTGCCACTCGAGCAGCTCCCACGACAGCCAGTTGCCGACCTGCGCGTCGCCCGGAAAGAGGATCACGTCGCCGCCCGGCAGCTCGAAGGCGAGCACGAGGCTCGTGTTGTTGGTGTCGGAGTCGAGTTGCAGCGCCAGCGGGCCGGCGTAGCCGAGCCAGTCGCGGTCGACGCGCCGCCACGCGGCCTTCCCGGCGTAGTAGCTGTTCCACAACGCTTCCTCGCGCCGCGCCTTGGCCTCGTCGACGCGGAAGAAGTCGTCGAATGGCCGCGCGCCCGCCTGCTCTCCCTCCGCCTGCGCTTCCGCAGCCGCCAGGAAACCTTGGTGCGAGCCCGCGGTCGCCGCGAGCTCGTACACCTCGGGATGCCGCTTGCTGGGATCGCTGCGCTTGATCAGACGGCTGTCGTGCGGCGGACCGAGGACGTACACGCGGATGCCGGGCAACCCGGGGAGATCGAAGAGCTGGTCGCCGGGCTGGAGGAACTTCACGTCCGCGTCTCGTCCCTTCACCCACTCGAGCGCCTTCCCCGTCGTCTGCGTGCCGGCAGCGCCGAAGTCGCCCTGAAAGCCGAGCAGCGCTTCGAGCACGTCCTTTGTGCGGCCCTCGGCGAGCTGCTGCGCCGCGACGAGCCCCTTCAGCCGTTTCTCCTTGCGGTGACGCAGCTCGGCGGCGAGCTCGTCCTTCGGATCCTCCGTCCAGGCGAGCCAGACCTCGCCGACCGAGAGCGTGTCGAAGACCGGCTTCGCCTGCAGGAATCCCGAGAGGTGATCCCAGTGCTCGTGCGTGACGACGAGCCGGTCGAGATGTCCGCCCGTCGTCTTGTGCACACTCTCGGCGACCTCGTTCATGCGCGTCTTGGCGTCGGGCGTCCCCTTCAGCACGCCGCAGTCGATCAGCAGGTGGCTCGTCTCGTCGCCCTCCGTGCAGGTGATGAGGAAGCAATCGCCGAGGCCCTGCCGGTACATGCGCACGCGGAGCTTCATGAGAACCGGTGCAACACCGCGAAGAGCTCGCCCTTGTCGCGTGCGATGTCGCCGAAGTAGGTGGCGGCGAGGCTTGCGTTCGCCTCGTCGAGGACGAAGTGGTGCTGGCGCTCTTTGCGCTCCTTGTTGAGCGGCTTCTTGATGCTGTAGCGCACCTTGCCGGTGTCGGCCTCGACGAGGAGGGTGCAGCCGCCGCGAAAGACCCAGTCGGGCGCGGAGCCGTTCCGGCTCGCGGCCTCGTCGAACCACTGCGGGATCCGCTGCGTCAGCTCGATCACCCACTGCAACTGCGCCTGCTCGTTCCAGTCGATGCGGAGCGACGGCCGGATCGAATGGACCTCGAACTTCAGCTTCGGGTCGATCCCGCTGAGGATTCTGGATTTGCTGGAGAGCTTCGCCTTGATGTCCTCGTGCAGCTGCGCCCGCTTCGCGCGCATCAGCTCGAACAGCTCGGCCCGGTTGTGCGACAGGTTCCAGGAGTCGATGTCGGTCGCCCAGTTCTTGACCAGGTCGATCACGACGTCCTCGTCCTCGTCCGGCGCGTCCGCGGCCGGCCGCCACAGCAGCCCGTCGACCGACAGCGTCCGCACCTTCTCCGGGACGATCCCGTAGCGGCGGAACGCCTCGGCGAACGCGACGCGCCGGTGCTCCGCGTCGACCGGGTCGAACTCGAAGTCGGCCGTGATCACCGCGCGGAGGTAGTCGCCGAAGGTGATGTCCACCGGCGGGCAATAGTCGAGCGCGCGGATGCACATCTCCAGCACGTGCTGCGCGGCGCCGGCGGCCTCGTCGGCGAGCCTGTTCACCAGGTCGGGATGCAGCTGCCCTTCGGGCAGCACGCCCGTCCCCTCGCTCGCGATCCGCAGCAGGTCGGCGATCCGCGCCTTGTAGATCGAGAGGAACGCAGCGAAGACGGCGGCGACGAGCAACGAGCCGCGGGCGTGGGGCTCCATCACGGTTGCGTAATCCGCAGGATCGGGTTTGCGCGGCTTCCATTCGCCCGTCTCGGGGTCGACCGAGCCGATCGCGCTGCGGAGCGCGCCCCGGTTGCCGATCGCCCAGCCGAACTGCTGCGCCAGCTCGCCGAGCTTGTTCTGGCTCGCCAGGTCTCCGCGTGTCGCCGCGATCTGGTGGCGCAGGGCCTGCGGGAAAGAGAAGTGCTGGAAGAGCGCGACGATGTCCGCGAACGCCTCGTGGAACGCGAGCACGTCCGGGTTGCTCGGCTCGTTGAAGCGGCGGTGGATGCCGTCGAGCAGGGCGTGCGTGCACTCGTGCGCGACGATGTCGTGGCTCAAGCACGTGAACACGTTCAGCGGCGTCGCCTCGCTGCCGTTCGCGTCGGCCGTCGCCGGGAAGTACCCGAACAGGAGCGCCTTCTTGTCGGGGCTGTAGTAGGCGTTCGCCTCGCGCAGCGCGTGCGGATGGACGCGCAGCCGTTGCACGTACTCCTCCCTCGTGACCTCGCCGTCTTTCCCGCGAATGCGGTTCGGCGACCAGAGCGCAAGCCGCCCGAGCGCGCGCTCGAAGTTGCGGATGGTCTGCATGGTGACCGCGTACACCATCTGCTGGTGGAACTGCGGGTTGCTCTCCGACGGCGGCAGCCCGTTCTGCGCGAGCAGCGCGTGGTCGTTGAGGTCGACCGGCGCGTAGAAGGCGCCGCTGGCCGGATCGTGGTCGATCACCTCGACGTACTCGCCGACCGGGCCCGGCTGGAGGAGGTCCTTGCCGTTGCGGTCGCGCTCCCATGGAACGGCCAGCGTGACCTCGTTGATCGCGGCCGACTCCAGCTCGATCCCGATGCTCGGGTCGAACGCGAAGATGCGCAGCGGCCGCTCCCGCGGCTGCGGCAGCTCGCCGTGGTCCGCGCGCTTCAGCAGGCCCCGCGTGCGCGCGTGCTTGCCGGCCTTGTCGATCTGGTAGCGCACGGCGCCCGTCTCGGCGTCGACGATCAGCGTCGTGCCGGCGGAGTGCGGGTCGCCGCGCTGCAGCACCTTGACGATCCATTGCGGCGAGAGCTCGCCGCTCATGCCGGCGCGCCGGCGCAGGTCGAAGGCGATCACCTCGAACGGCTGCGCGAGGTCGACCGGGCCGAGCTTCGGTACGCCCGACCGCTTCAGCTCCTCCTCGAGCGCGTGCGCCCATGCGTGCAGCGTGCGCCAGAGCTTCGCGCGCTCGCGCGGGATGTTCCAGTACGTCTCGGCGCGCGCGAGCGTGCGCACGAACTCCGACACGGCCGCGGTCTCCTGCTCGTCTTCGGGCGGTTCCCACCTGAGCGTCTCGACGGACACCGTTCCGAGCCCCGCGGGCCCGATCCCGTAGCCGCGGAACGCGTCGACGAAGGCGACGCGATAACGCATGTCGTCGGTCGGGACGAGGTCGGCGTCGGCGGTGATGATCGCGCGCAGGAAGTCGCCGAAGGTCGCTTCCAGCGGCGGCATGTAGTCGAGCGCACGTATGCACATGTCGAGCACGTGGCGCGCCGCCTTGGCCGCCTCCCGCGTGAAGCGGTCGACGAGGTCGGGATGGAGGAAGCCTTCCGGCAGCACGCCCGTCCCGTGCGTCGCGATGCGCTTCAGGTCGGCGACGCGCGACTCGTAGATCTTCTTGAACGCGTCGAACACGGCGCCGACGAGCAGGTCGCCGCGCGCGTGCGGCTCGGTCATCGTCTCGTACAGCTTCGGGTCGGGGCGGCGCGGATGCCAGTTTCCGTCCGCGTCGGTGGACCCGAGCGCGTTGCGGATGCCGTCCGGAAAGCCGATCGCCGCGCCGAGCTGCGGCGCCACGGCGCCGAGCTGGCTGCGCCGGTCGAGATTCCCGCCGATCATTCCGATCTGCTCGCGCAGCACGTCGCTCTCGGAGAAGTGCTGGAACAGCGCGATCAGATCGGCGAAGCCCTCGTGCAGCGCCGTGACGTCGGGGTTGGCGCCGACATCGAACTCGATGTTCATCCCGGCCAGGAGCGCGTGCGTGACCTGGTGCGCGATCACGTCCTGTGACAGGCACGTGAACACGATCGTGCCGGGGAACGGCGAGTCGGCGCCGCTCTCGAAGTAGCCGAAGCGCACGCCGCCGTCCGGGTCGTAGTACGCGTTCGCCTGCTCCATGTAGTGCGGATACAGCATCAGCTGCGGCCGGTACTTCGGCCGCGAGCCGTGCGCCGGCGGCCAGTGCACGAGGCGGCCGAGCGCACGCTCGAAGTTCTTGATCGTGCGCATCGCGACCGCGTACACCATCTGCTGCCGGAACTGCGGGCTGCCGTCGGAGGGCGGGAGGCCGCTCTGCGCGAGCACGTCGCTCGCGTTCAGGTCGACGGCCGGATGATGGAGCCGCTTCCCTTTCTCGTCGCGGTCGCACACGACGACGTACTCGCCTGCGGGGCCCGCCTCGAGGTCCTCCCACGGAACGTGCAGCGTCGTCTCGTTCATCACCGCCGTCTCGAAGCGCGCGGTCAGGCCGGGATCGACCGCGAAGACGCGCAGGTCCCGAAAGACCGGCTTGGGTATCGCCTGACGGTCGGGCATCAGCCCAGGCCGGCGGCGGGATACGGAAACGCGGCCGGCGGCGGCGCGTCCGGCTCGACCCAGCGACGCATGCCGACGTCGCAGATCGCGTAACCCCAGTTGATCAGTCGCTGTTGGAGGGCGTCGTCCATCTGCGCGAGCCGCGTCTCGGTGCGCGCGAGCGCCAACGTCTTGTCCTCGGGACAGGGGAGGCTCTGCTCGGGCGGCCCGTAGTCCTTCGTGTGGCTGCGGATGCCCCAGTACGTGCCGTTACGCTCGCCGGTGAGGTAGCCGTGCACGACCTGGCGCTTGCGCAGGCTGCGCACCTGCGTGTCGATCACGCCCAGCGTGCGGTAGGCGTGGCGTGCCCAGTCGTGGTGCGGCTTCGGCTCCGCGCCCATCGCGCCGCCGCCGTCGCTGACCAGGATCGTGCGGTAGCGCTTCCAGGCGGTCTCGAGCCCGAGGTTGTCGTAGACGCCGCCGTCGCTCAGCACCGCCTTCGTCGTGTAGGGCTCGCGATGATTCGGCTCGTTCTTCGCCGGCGGGTCCCACGCCGATGCGTCCAGCTCGACCTCGACGGGGGAGAGAATCGGCGGGAACGCGGACGACGCCGCGACTGCGGTCGCGAGCTCGACCTTCGGGTTGCGCAGCACGCCGACCGTGTAGTCCGCCAGGTACGGCTTCGAGAAGCGGAAGAGCCTGCCCGTCTGCATGCTCGTCGCATTGAAGATGAAGCGCGGGTCGTCAGGCAGCTGGTCGAGGCGTTTCTTGCCGAACAAGTTGTCGCGGTACGACCCGGCGATGCGCTCGGAGATCGTCCCCGGCAGCAGGATGCCCTTGAAGACGGCCCCCTTGTCGATCGTCTTCGACGCCAGCCTGCGCAGCGGACGGACGAACTGCTCGTCGAGGTTCGTCGCGACGCCTCCGGTGTCGAACTGCAGCTGCGGCCAGTTGTGCGCGAGCACGCCGTTCGTGATCGAGCCGCCGGACACGCTCGAGATGCGGTTCAGCTTCGACAGGTAGCCGAGCTCGTTCAGCCGCCAGACCGCGCCGACATGGAACAGCATCGCGCGATACCCGCCGCCGGAGAGGCAGAGGGCGATCCCGTCCTCGAGCTTGCCCCCCTCGTCGGCGCCGTGGACGGGTGAAGCGGCAGGCTCGGGCTGACCGGATGCCGCGTTCCGGTCGGATCCGACTTGACGGCGCGTCGGATCGTCCACGCAACGAGGAGCATGAACCGGAACGCGACGCTTGACAAGGGGACGTCGAGTTACAGATGATCGTCACAGCAGCGAAGGAGGACTCATGGCGCCGCGGCGTCAGATGCAGTTTGCTGCTGCGGCGATCGGCGAGTTCGCATGAGCCACCAGGACGATGTCTGGCTTTCGCCGTTCATCTTCACGGGTCAGGTGCGGAAGCGGCGCGCCGCGACGCTCTCGCTCGTCGACGTCACCGAGCTCGATGCGGTGGTCGCGGTCGAGCGCGTGCTCCGCAAGCCGCCGAGCGTCATCGACTTCAGCGGTCAGGAGGTCACGCTGCGCGGCAACTCCGCTGTCGAGCTCGAGGACGAGCGCACGGCGCTCTTCGCTGCCGACGGCTGGCTCTACGGCGACACCCTCGCACTGCTAGAGGTCGCGCGCATGGACGAGGATCAGAGCGCCGACGA
>JBJMJL010000144.1:0-2734 GCA_045806365.1 Gaiellaceae bacterium | reverse complement strand
CCGGAGATCCCAGCGCAGGAGGGAGTTGGGCTCCCGATCAATCTCAGCGGCCGCGAGTTTGTCTATCGCGTACATGTGACCCGCCCGGCGAACTTCGGCGTGGCCATAACGAGTCGCGCGAGGGGCGTCCGCGTCGAGCCGAGAGTTGTGCGCGCCGGTGACGAGAACCGCCTCGCCGGGCTCACCGCTCTACCGCTCGACCAGAATCCATATCGCTCGAGCGTGGGGCGTCATCGGCTCGTCGCCGGCGTCGTGCGGCCGGCACCGGGGATCTACGACATCGTCTTCGATACGCCGCGCGGAGCGCGGGCCGGCCCCTTTGCCTTCCGCTATTGGATCAACGACACGATGCCCCCGTCGATCCGCTTGCGCGGCGTGCGCGGGCGGTTCCTCGAGGTCGCAGTGCTCGATCGCGGCTCCGGCGTCGACCCGACGGCCCTGCACGCGCGGATCGACAACCGTGATGTCGCCGTCAGCTACGCGTCGCAGCGCGCACGCGTCTCGCTCGCCGGCGTCGGAGCCGGACGGCACACTCTGACGTTGACCGCGTCGGACATGCAGGAGACGAAGAACATGGAAAGCGTCCCCCTGGTTCTGCCCAACACGCGGACCATGACCGCGACCTTCGTGCGCTAGCTCTTCCGGTCGGACTCCTCGATCGTCGGCAGCTGGTCGAGGTCGCGCTCGACGCTGGCCGCGAACTCCTCGGTCTCCGTCCGCAGCAGCTTCAGCTGGCCCTTGCGCTTGCTGCGCTCGCGCCGGCGGCGCGCCTCGTGCCCGTACCGCGCCGAGAGCCGTGGCCACTCGGCACCGATCACGGCGGCCACCGCACAGGCGAGCAGGGCAATCATCAGCCAGCCCACGCAGTCGATTCTAGCTGCCCCTTCGCGGCTAAACCCGTGCGGCCTCCGCGCCGATATGGCCGGTATGACCGGGCAGCTCTTCGTTCCGTACATGGTGCTCTGGGCCACGTTGATGCGGGCCCTGCTCGTGCGGGCCCGGATCGCACCGCCGCTTTGCGCGCGCTGCGGGCTCAAGCTCGAGCGCTCGTCGATGGGCGAAACGATCTGTCGCTGCCACTAGGCGCAGGGCTACGATCTCCCGAGTGAGGGAGATCCTCTCCGAGCTCGATCGCTGGCGTGCCCGCGGTGTCCGGATCGCGATGGCCCGCGTCGTCGCGACCCGCCGCTCGGCGCCGCGGCCCATCGGGTCGAAGCTGATCGTGTCCGAGACCGGCGAGATCGCCGGCTCGGTCTCCGGCGGCTGCGTCGAGAGCGAGGTGGTCGAGGCTGCGGGCGCGGTGCTCGCCGGCGGCGAGCCGCAGCTGCTCACCTACGGAATCTCGGACGAGCTCGCGCTCACCGTCGGCCTGCCCTGCGGCGGCGAGATCGACGTCTGGGTGGACGAGCCAGATCCCGACCTGCTGCGGCAGCTCGCCGACGTTGCGCGGAGCGAGCAGCGAGCCGTCTACTTCGTCGATCTCGACGACGGCACACAGCGGCTGGTGCCCGCGGGAGACAACGACGTCGCGGACGAGCTCATCCGCGCCGGTCACAGCCGCATCGTCGAGCTCCACGGTCGGCGCGTCTTCGCAGACGTGTTCGGGCCTCCGCCGCGCCTGTTCGTCTACGGCGCGGTCGACACCGCCGACGCGCTGTGCGCTGCCGCGCGCGCGATCGGCTGGCACACCGTCGTGGCCGACGCACGCGCGCGGTTCGCGACGCGCGAGCGGCTGCCGAACGCCGACGAGATCATCGTCGCGTGGCCGGAGGACGCGCTGGCGCAGGTCGCGCCCGACCACACAACCGCGATCGTCGTGCTCACGCACGACGACAAGTTCGACCTACCGCTCCTGACGGGCGCCGTCGCGAGCGAGGCGTATTACATCGGCGCGCTCGGTTCGCGCCGCAACCAGGAACGCCGGCGCGAACGACTGCTCGAGGCGGGCGTCGACGAAGCCGAGTTCGAGCGGATCAGTGGCCCGGCCGGGCTCGACATCGGCGCGCACACGCCCGCCGAGACGGCGATCTCGATGCTCGCGGAGATCATGGCGGTGCGTGCAGGTCGGGACGGCGGCCGGCTCAGGGATGCGAGCGGCCGCATCCACGTCGAAGTCGCTTGACGAGCATCGAGCCGGCGCGCACGTCGGCGCGCCCAGCCGGCTGGCAGCTCATTGCCGTCGTGATCTCGGCACGAAGCTGGGTGATCAGGCTCGCGATCGGCGCCGCTGTCGCCGCTGCGATCCTCGTCTACGCGATTCTCCGCGACGGCTTCGCGGAAGGTGGAATGCGCGTGCTCGCGTTGATCGGCATCCTCGCGGCAGCAGCACCGCCCGTGATGCTCGCCGCCTTCTGGGTCGCGCTCGGCGAGCTCGTGCGCTTTCCGGACCGCGTCGGGCGCCTGCCGCGCGACGCACGCGACCACGGCCGTGAGCTGCGCGCGCTCTACGAAGAGGCTCGAAGCGAACGCGGCAGGCGCTTGCACGTCCCGCGGCTGCTCTGGCAGCTGACGCGAACGAGCGGCTCACTGCGGGAGACGCTGACCCCGTACGCCCCACTCTTACCGCTTGCGAGCGTCCCGTTCCTGATCGCCAGTGCAGCGGCCGGTTTCGCGGCGGGCCTCGAGATCGTCGTTGCGTGCATCGTGCTGATCGTCGTCACGGGTTAGTCCTCGCCCTCCCAGAAGTCCAGCTCCGCCCGATCCGCCTCCTAGTGGATCCTCATCGGCAGGCCCG
>JBJMJL010000143.1:0-10765 GCA_045806365.1 Gaiellaceae bacterium | reverse complement strand
GACCTCCCGAGCCTCGAAGCCCTTGGTCTCGGGAACGTGGCCCCGCTCGAAGGATGTCCACCACAGGCGGGCGCGCCCGCCGTGGCCGGACGCCTGATCGAGCGCTCGAAAGGTAAGGACACGACGACCGGCCACTGGGAGCTGATGGGCGTCGTCACGCCCCAGCCGATGCCGACATATGCGCACGGCTTTCCGCACGACGTCATCGACCCGTTCATGCACCAAACCGGTCGCGGCGTGCTCGGCAACAAGCCCGCTTCGGGCACGGAGATCATCCAGGAGCTCGGCGAAGAGCACCAGCGCACCGGCAAGTGGATCGTGTACACGTCCGCCGACTCGGTCTTCCAGCTCGCGGCACACGAAGAGACGATTCCGCTCGAGGAGCTCTACGACGCATGTCGGATCGCCCGCCAGATCCTCACGGGCAAGCACGCCGTCGGTCGCGTGATCGCGCGCCCGTTCATCGGGTCGCCGGGAAACTACGAGCGAACCCCGAATCGGCACGACTTCTCGCTCGAGCCGCGCCGACCGAACTACCTGACGCTGGTGCGCGACGCAGGCATGAAGGTGCACGGCGTCGGCAAGATCGGCGACATCTTCGCCGGACAGGACATCGACGAGTCGCACCCCACGAAATCGAACGTCGACGGCATCACCCAGACGGAGAAGCTGCTTCGCGAGCTCGACGACGGCCTCGTGTTCACGAACCTCGTCGAGACGGACATGTTGTGGGGACACCGCAACGACCCGATCAACTTCCACCGGTGCCTACAGGACTTCGACCGCCGGCTGCCCGACATTCTCGACGCGCTCCGACCGCAGGACCTGCTCATCCTCACGTCTGACCACGGCTGCGACCCGACGACGCCCTCGACCGACCATTCGCGCGAGCACGCCCTGCTGCTGGCGTACGTCGAGGGCAAGAATGCAGGCGGCCGCACGCACGAGGGCGAGTTCGCCGACGTCGGCGCGACCGTCAACCGGTGGCTCGGCGGCAAAGCTCCGAGCCGCGGCATTCCCGGTCAGCTGATCGTCGAGCAGTAGCCGGCGCGTGGTCCACGCAGCCGAGCTGATCCGCCGTAAGCGCGACGGCGAGCGCCTCGCCGGGGACGAGATCAGCGAGCTCGTGCTCGCGTACGCGCGCGGCGACGTCCCGGACTACCAGCTGGCCGCGTTCTGCATGGCGGTCTACTTTCGCGGGCTCAACGGCGCGGAGACGTTTGCTCTCACCGACGCGATGATCCGAAGCGGCGAGACGATCGATCTCGGCGCGGCCATCGGACGCAAGGCGGTCGACAAGCACTCGACCGGCGGCGTCGGCGACAAGACGTCGCTCGCGGTCGGCCCGATCGTCGCGGCCTGCGGAGTGCCGTTCGGAAAGATGAGCGGCCGCGGCCTCGGCCACACCGGCGGCACGCTCGACAAGCTCGAGTCGATCCCCGGCTTTCGCGTCGAGCTCGCGACGGAGGACTTCATCCGACAGGTGCGCGAGATCGGCATCGCGATCATCGGACAGACCGGCAACCTCGTGCCCGCGGACAAGCTTCTCTACGGGCTCCGCGACGTCACGGCGACGGTCGACAACGTCTCGCTGATCGCGGCCAGCATCATGTCGAAGAAGATCGCGGCCGGCGCCGACGCGATCGTCCTCGACGTCAAGGTCGGCGACGGCGCGTTCATGAAGACGATCGAGGACGCGCGCGAGCTGGCACAGATGATGCTCGAGCTCGGACAGCGGGCCGGACGGCAGGTCGCCTGCATGCTGACGGACATGGACCAGCCGCTCGGGCACGCGGTCGGCAACGCGCTCGAGATCCGCGAGACCATCGCAACGTTGCGCGGTGACGGGCCCGCCGACTTCACCGAGCTCGTGCTCGCCGCCTGCGCGCATCTGCTCGCGTTCTCCGATCTCGAGCTCGACGAGAAATCCGGGCGCGAGCGCGCGGCCGCAGCGATCCAGGACGGCTCGGCGCTCGCGCTGTACGAGCGCTGGATCGCGGCACAGGGCGGCGACCCTGCCGCGGACGCGCTGCCAACCGCGCCCGTCGTGCGCGACGTCGCGTCGCCCAGCGACGGCTACGTCGGCAGGATCGGCGCCGTCGATGTCGGCATGGCGGCGCTCCGCCTCGGCGCCGGGCGGCGCACAAAGGACGAGGGCATCGATCACGCCGTCGGTGTTGTCTGCCGCAAGAAGCGAGGTGACGACGTCAAGACCGGCGAGCCGATTGCGGAGGTGCACGCGCCTGACGACGTATCCGCCGCGCGCGCGGCCGACGAAGTACTCGCGGCCTACTCGTTCGCCGACGAGGCTCCGCCCTCGACGCCGATCGTCATCGAGACGATCAGCTGATGCCGGAGCTGCCGGAGGTCGAGACGATCCGGCGCAAGCTCGAGCCACACGTCGTCGGCCGCCGCTTCGAGCAGGTCGACATCCACGACGCGCGGCTCGTGCGGCCCTTCGAGCCGACCGCCGTCGCCGCCGAGCTCGAAGGCGAGCGCGTTGCGGCGCTCGAGCGGCGCGGCAAGTATCTGATTGTTCGGTTCGAGTCGGGTCGGGTTCTCCTGATTCACCTCCGCATGACGGGGAGCCTGCGGCACGCGGCGCCCGGAGCGCTCGGCGAGGATCCACACCGTCGCGCCGTTGTCAAGTTAGACGACGGATCGGACGTCGCCTACCGCGACGTGCGGCGCTTCGGCACGTGGCACTTGCTCGAGCCGTACGAGCTCGACGACTATCTCGGCACGCGACTCGGGCGCGAGCCGCTCGAGCGCACGTTCACGGCGCGCCGTCTCGCGGAACGGCTCACCGACCGCAAGGCTCCGATCAAGGCCGCGCTGCTCGACCAGCGGACGGTCGCAGGCCTCGGCAACATCTACGTCGACGAGGCGCTCTGGCGCGCGCAGGTACATCCGCTGCGCCCTGCCGGGACCCTCGAGGCAGACGAGGTGGGGCGCGTCATCAAAGGTATCCGCGGGGCGCTGCGCTCCGGCATCGCGCGTCAGGGCGCGAGTCTGCGCGACTACTCGACACCGGATGGGCGCCGCGGCCGCATGCAGGAACGCTTTCGCGTGTACGGCCGCGACGGCGAGCCGTGCGCGCGCTGCGGAACGCCGATCGAGAAGATCCGAGCCGGCGGGCGCGGCACGTGGTACTGCCCGCGCTGCCAGCGGCGCTAGGCGGCGAGCCGCTCTTCGAGCACGCCGTCGCGATCGAGCCGCCACAGCTCCGTGTAGCCGCCGATCGGACGGCCGTCGACGACGATCTGCGGAACCGTCCAGCCGCCCGTCAGGTCGAACAGCTTCTGCCGGAAGGCTGGGTCGCTGTCCAGCCAGATCTCCTCGTACTCGATCCCACGGCTGTCGAGCAACGCCTTGGCGCGGACGCAGTAGCCGCACCAGCGCGTGCTGTAGACCTGAACCTTCGCCACCGGCTCTACAACGAACAAACGGCCGGAAAGGTTCCTCCACCCGCAGCACTAGACTCGCTGGAGATGGCCGGACGCGGTTACAAGACGGAGGCCGTCGTCCTCCGCTCCTTCCGCCTGGGGGAGGCCGACCGCGTCGTGCACCTCTACACGCTCGCGCGCGGCCGCGTCGGCGCGGTCGCGAAGGGGATCCGCAAGACGAAGTCGCGCTTCGGCGCGCGGCTCGAGCCGCTCTCGCATGCCGAGCTGATGCTGCACGAGGGCTCGGGTGAGCTGCAGACCGTCACCGGCGTCGAGCTCCTGCACTCGCATCACGCGGCGCGCGAGCAGCGCTACCGCCTCGGCGTCGGACTCGTCGGAGCGGAGGCGATGCTGCGCCTCTTCACCGAGCAGGAGTCGAACCCGCGGGCGTTCCAGGCGCTGACGCGCTTCCTCGAGCTACTCGACGAGCTGCGTCCGGCCACGACGCGCGCCGGGCTCGATCCGCTCGTGCTCTCTTTCCAGCTGAAGCTGCTCTGGCTGTCCGGCTACCTGCCGCACCTGACGAGCTGCGCGAACTGCGGCCGCACCGACGCGCCGCTGATCGGCTACTCGGCGGCCGCGGGCGGCGCCGTCTGCGCCGAGTGCGGCACGGCGGCGCTCGCCCTCTCGCCGGCGGGCATCGCCGGGATCGAGTCGCTGCTCGCGCGACCGCTCGCCGATGCCGGGGCGGTCGGCCTCACCGACCGTTCCGCGCGCGACGCGCTCTCGGTGATCACCGCGGCGTACGAGTATTTCGGCAACTTCCGGCTGCGAACGCTGCGCAGCGCCTAGCCCTCCCGCCCGGCGGCCGTACCGAGGCTATTCGCCTTTCGGCGTCTTCCAGTCCCGCTCGAGCGTGTCGTCGAGCCACGCGCGAACGCCGCCGATCGGCAGTCGCTCCTGCGCGAGTGAATCGCGGTCGCGAACGGTCACCGTTTCGTCTGCGAGCGTCTGCTCGTCGATCGTGAACGCCCACGGAGTCCCGATCTCGTCCTGCCGGCGATAACGGCGCCCGATCGCGCCGTTGTCGTCGTATTCGACGCTGTGGCGGCGGCGCAGTTCTTCGTACAGCGAGCGCGCCTTGGCCACCATGCCCTCGTCCTTCGCGATCAGCGGCAAGATCGCCGCCGTCACCGGAGCGATCTGCGGATGGAAGCGCAACACCGTCCGCTCGCGTTCGCCGACGACCTCCTCGTCGTAGCCGTCGACGAGCATCGCAACGATGATCCGCTCGAGGCTGACGGCGGGCTCGATCACGTACGGGATGTAGCGCTCGCCGTCCGGCCCGACGTATTCGAGCTTGGTCGTCGAGAACTCCGCATGGCGCGTCAGGTCGAAGTCCCCGCGATTGGCGACGCCCTCGAGCTCCGACCAGCCGATCGGATACAGGTACTCGAGGTCGCTCGTCCCCTGCGAGTAGTGCGAGCGCTCCTCGTCGCCGTGCTCGCGCACCCGCAGCCGGCTGCGCCGCAAGCCGTAGCGCAGGTACCAGTTGAATCGCTCGTCGATCCAGTAGCGGTACCAGCTCTCCGCGTCTGCGGGCGGGACGAAGAACTCCATCTCCATCTGCTCGAACTCGCGTACCCGGAACAGGAAGTTGCCGGGCGTGATCTCGTTGCGAAACGACTTGCCGACCTGCGCGATGCCGAACGGCGGCCGTCGCCGCGCCAGCTGCAGCACGTTCTTGAAGTTGATGAAGATGCCTTGCGCCGTCTCGGGCCGCAGATACGCCCGCGAGCCGGAGTCCTGCACGGGCCCGACCGTCGTCTCGAACATGAGGTTGAACTGGCGCGGCTCGGTCAAGTCGCACTCCGGCGTCTCGCCGGGACGCTTGCTCGGCTTGCGCCCGCACTGCGAGTCCTCGAGCTTGTCCGCGCGGAAGCGAAGCTTGCACGTGCGGCAGTCCACGAGCGGATCGGTGAAGCCCTCCACGTGACCTGACGCCTCCCACACGCGCGGATGCAGAATTACGGCCGAGTCGAGCGCCACGATGTCGTCGCGCTCGAGGATCATCGCCTCGAACCAGCGCGCCCTGACGTTGTTCTTGAGCAGCACGCCGTAGTGGCCGTAGTCGTACGTCGAGCCGAGGCCGCCGTAGATATCGGACGACGGGAACACGAAGCCGCGCCGCCGGCACAGCGAGACGATCTGCTCCATGGACACGGTGTCGACCGCCATGGAGCGCGACGTTATCGAAGGGCGGCTACCAGCTCGGCCACGACCGAGGCGCCGTGCGCTGCGACGGCGACTTGCACGCGCGCGTGCAGCGCGCGCGTGATGTCGTCCTCGGCGGTCGAGTAGACGCGAACGTCTTCCGGCAGCTGGGCGAGCGCCTGCCGGTAGCACGAGACCGGGTACGCGAGCGGGATCCTGCCGTCGCGCCAGCCCTCGAGCACGCTTCGCGCGCACGACGGTGCGGCTCCGGCCGAGCCCACGAACGCCAGAGCGGCGAACGTGACGGCGACAGCGGCAAGGCTGCGTCGCATCCCAGGAGGTTTCCCGACGAAGCTAAGAGCAAACTCAGGACCACGTAAGGGCTTGGTGAAATCGGGCTACGCTCCGCGCGTGCCCGTCGAGCTCCACATCGTCTCCGATTCCACCGGCGAGACCGCCGCGCGGCTCGTGCAGGCGCTCGAGGCGCAGTTCCCGGAACAGGAGTTCGAGGAGGTGCGTCACCCGCGCGCCGAGACCGTCGATGACCTCGAGCGCGCTGTGACGAGTGCGCGCGGCCACGCCGCTGTCGTCGTCTACACGCTCGTCGACCCGGAGCTGCGTGACGCGATGCGGCGGCTCTGCCGGCGCGCGCGCGTGCACTACTGCGACCTGCTCGGCCATCCGATCGACGCCGTCGCTCGCGTGTCCGGCCAGGCTGCGCGGATGACGCCGGGCTCGCGCGCGCCGCTGAACCCCGCGTACTTCCGCCGCATCGAGGCGATGGAGTTCGCGGTGAAGTACGACGACGGCGTCGGCGCCGGCCTCGACGAGGCCGACATCGTCCTCGTCGGCGTCTCGCGCACGTCGAAGACGCCGCTGTCGATCTACCTCGGCTACCTGGGGCACAAGGTCGCCAACGTGCCGGTCGTGAAGGGCATCCAGCCGCCGAAGGAGCTGTTCGAGCTCGACCCGGCGAAGATCGTCGGCCTGACCATCAACCCAGACCGGCTGGCGGAGATCCGGCGCGCGCGAGTGCGCAACCTCGGCGCGAACAATCGCCTCTACGCCGAGCTCACGGAGGTCTACGACGAGCTGCAGGAGGCGGCCGCCATCCAGCGCCGCCTCGGCTGCCCGGTGATCGACATCTCCGAGCTCTCGATCGAAGAGACGGCGCAGCGAATCCTTCGCACGGTGGAGAGCCGCAAGGCAGAAGCGGCTGCGCAGCTGACGTGAGGCCCAAGCCCCCGGTGCCGTGGTGGCGTTGGGCGATCTGGTGGGCGGGGTTCGGGGTGGCCCTGGTTGTCTTCTACATCGTCCTGACACCGCTCTGGCTCGGCCTGCGGGGGCTCGCGTGGGTGGCGGAAATCAGGGCTAGGCAAAGAAGATAGAGGGAGCTATACTGGCGGGCCTGCGCGCCGCCCAGGGCGCGCCCACACGACAAACGGGGAGGATCTCTCTTGCGCAGGACTCTGGCGCTGCTCGCGCTCGTCTTTGCCGTGCTCGCGATCGGCGCCGCACCGGCCGGTGCGATCACGGGCAACTTCGCCGCCGACAACACCCACACGTATGTGGGCCTGATCGCCTTCTACGACGACCACGACGTCTTCACGCACCGCTGCTCGGCCTCGCTGCTGACGCCGACGGTCTTGCTGACCGCCGGCCACTGCACGGACGCCACCACCGGCGCGACGAACGCCCGGCTGTGGTTCCAGCAGGACGCAGGCGCTGACTTCGACTCCGCCACGGGCACGCCCGCGAAGAGCGGCTATCCGGTCGCGAGCGACGTGACGTCGCACCACCTGTACAACTACGGGTTTCCCGGCACGGGCATCCCGAACACGCACGACGTCGGGATCGTGATCCTCGACAAGCCGATCTCGATCGGCGACGAGGGGTATGCCGGCAAGGTCGCATCGCTCGCGTCCGTCGGCTCGCTCGACCGGCTGGCGACCCGGCGTGGCCAGCAAAGCGTCAGTTTCACCGCGTCCGGCTACGGCTTGAGCTACTCGAGCCCGGTCAAGACGGTGTCCTTCCGCAGCCGGCTCATGGCGACGGAGCAGCTGATCAACCTTCGCAGCAATCTGACGGACGGCTTCAATATCCAGACCACCGCCAACCCCGGCAAGGGAAAGGGCGGCACCTGCGGCGGCGACTCCGGTGGGCCGCTGCTCTACGACGCGACGGACACGATCGTCGCCGTCAACTCGTTCGGCCTGAACGAGTGGTGTCGCGGCAGCGATTTCATGTACCGCGTCGACCAGCTCGACGTACAACGCTGGATCCGCAGCGTTGTCGGCGACGCCCAGTGGAGCCTCGTGCGGGTGGTCAATCTCTAGGCAGTAGCCCTCACGTAGATGCGAGCGGCCCCACTCCCCCGGGGCCGCTTGCGTCTTACGAGAGCAGCCGGGCGCGAAGCGGCGTCTCGCCGCCGCGTTCGATGCGATAGGCGGTCGCGCCCTCGCGCGTCGTCACGACCTCGCGAAGCTCCGTGCCGACGTAGTGCAGCCCGACGTCGTCGTCGGCGGCGACGCCGGCCGGAAAGCCGCCGCGCACGAGCTCCGTATAGACGGGCCGCCGCCGGTCCTCGCCGTCGTAGTGCGGGCAGGCGCTGCCCGGGAGGAAGCCGAGGCACTCCATCGGCGCCAGCTCTGGACCGAACGAGTCGGTGATGCCGTGCTCGAACCAGCAGATCATCCCGGCGCTCCAGCCTGCCAGCACGACGCCCTGCTCCCACGCCTCGCGCAGGACCGCGTCGAAGCCGTGCAGACGCCAAATGGCGATGGCGTTCGCCGTGTTGCCTCCGCTGACGATGATGAGATCGTGCGCCAGCGCGAGCGCGCGCAGGTCGGACGGCGGCCAGGGGAAGAAGTGCAGGTGCGTCATGTCGGCACGCCCGCGCAGCCGGTCGTACCACAGGAGCGTCGACGCGCCGGCCTCGGCGCTCGCCGTGGGCACGTACAGCACCCGGTTGCCCCGCGCGAGCCCAAGAGCGTGGTCGAGCAGCGCGTCGTTCGCGAACCCGCCCATCGCCAGGATCTGCGGCTCAGGCATAACCGCGAGTATTGCAGGGCATTTGTGAGACGATCCCCGCCTTGCCCGTACAGCGATTCGTCTACGACTTCGACGAGCCGTCCGACGGCGGCCGTGAGCTGCTCGGCGGCAAGGGGATCGGCCTGGTCGAGATGACCCAGCTCGGCGTGCCGGTGCCGGCGGGCTTCACGATCACGACCGACGCCTGCCGCGCCTACATGGCCGGCGGCAAGGAGTTGCCCGCCGGTCTCGAAGAGGAGGTCGAGGAGCATCTGCGCGCGCTCGAGGAGCGCACGGGCAGGCGCTTCGGCGACCCCGCCGATCCGCTGCTCGTCTCCGTGCGGTCGGGCGCGGCGATCTCGATGCCCGGGATGATGGACACGATCTTGAACGTCGGCTTGAACGACGTGTCCGTCGGCGGCCTCGCGACGACAACGGACAACGAGCCGTTCGCGTACGACTGCTACCGCCGGTTGATCGAGATGTACGGCGAGACCGTCGATGACGTCGAGTACGACCGGTTCGACGCCGACGCCGACGATCCGAAGCAGGCGATCGACGGGCTGAAGGCGCGGTACCGAGACCAGACCGGGCGAGACTTCCCGCAGGATCCGCGCGAGCAGCTCCGGCGCGCGATCCTCGCGGTGTTCGACTCCTGGCAGGCACCGCGCGCACAGACCTACCGGCGCATGTACGACATCCCCGACGACCTCGGCACAGCCGTCAACGTCGTGCAGATGGTGTTCGGCAACAAGGGCGACACGTCGGGGACCGGCGTCGCGTTCACGCGCGATCCGTCCACGGGGGAGCAGGGGCTGTACGGCGAGTTCCTCCCGAACGCGCAGGGGGAGGACGTCGTCGCCGGCATCCGCACGCCGCAGCCGCTCGCGGAGATGCAGGGGAAGCTGCCGCGGGCGTTCGAGCAGCTGCTCGAGACGATGCGGCGGCTCGAAGAGCACTACCGCGACATGCAGGACATCGAGTTCACCGTCGAGGACAACGAGCTGTATCTCCTGCAGACGCGTTCGGCGAAGCGGACGGCGGCAGCGGCGGTGAAGGCGGCGGTCGACATGGTCGAGGAGGGATTGATCAGCCGCGAGGACGCGATTGCGCGCATCGACCCGCAGCAGCTCGAGCAGCTGTTGCACCCGATGCTGGACCCGACGGCGGAGTGGGAGGTCGCGGCCAAGGGGCTGAACGCGTCGCCGGGCGCGGCGTCCGGGAAGATCGTGCTCGACGCCGACACGGCGGAGCGGCGCGGCAAGACGGGTGAGAAGGTGATCCTCGTCCGCTGGGAGACGACGCCGGACGACATCCACGGCCTCATCCCGGCAGCAGGCGTGCTCACCGCGCACGGCGGGATGACGTCGCACGCCGCAGTCGTCGCCCGCGGGATGGGAAAACCTTGCGTCGCCGGCTGCGACGGCCTCTCGATCGACTTCGACGCGAGGACGATCAGCCTGGGCGGACAGACGCTGTCGGAAGGCGACGTGCTCACGATCGACGGCGGGACGGGAGCGGTGATCGTCGGCGAGGTGCCGCTCGTCGCGCCGCGGGCGAACGACGATCTGGAGACGATCCTGGGTTGGGGCGACGAGCACCGCCGCCTCAAGGTGCGCGCGAATGCGGACACGCCCGCGGACGCCGCCAAGGCACGCGAGTTCGGCGCGGAGGGAATCGGCCTGTGCCGGACAGAGCACATGTTCATGGCGGACGAGCGCCTGCCCGTCGTGCGCGAGATGATCATGGCCGCGAACGAGGAGGGTCGGCGCACGGCGCTCGACAAGCTGCTGCCGATGCAGCAGGGCGACTTCGAGGCGATCTTCGAGGCGATGGCGGGCCTGCCCGTGACGATCCGGCTGCTCGACCCGCCGCTGCACGAGTTCCTGCCGTCGCTCGACGACACGAAGGACGAGCGCATGCGACGCCGCATCAAACAACTGCAGGAGTCGAACCCGATGCTCGGCACGCGCGGCTGCCGCCTGGGCCTGCAGTGGCCGGAGATCTACGAGATGCAGGTGCGCGCGATCATCCGCGCCGCGCGTGCGGTCGAGGACCGCTCGGGCGACGCGCCGCTCGTCGAGATCATGCACCCGCTCGTCGCGTTCGAGGAGGAGCTGCGCCGGCTGCGCGAG
>JBJMJL010000142.1:0-4303 GCA_045806365.1 Gaiellaceae bacterium | reverse complement strand
GCGGACCGAGACCCTCGTCGCGCGCGCAGCTGACGCGGCGATCGGTACGACGAAGGTGACCTTCCGAGGGCACGACGTCGATCTGGCGCCGCCTTGGCCGCGCGTCCGCTTCGTCGATGCGCTCGAGAGCCACGACGCGTGGTCGCGCGATCCGGACGAGCTGCGCGCAAAGCTCGACGCGGCGGGAGTCGACACGAGCCACGACAAGACGTGGGCGCAGCTCGTCGACCATGCCTACTCGCACTTCGTCGAGCCCGCGCTCGTCCAGCCGACCTTCGTCTGCGACTGGCCGATCGAGATGTCGCCGTTCGCGCGGAAGACGGACGAAGACCCGCAGCTGGTCGAGCGGTTCGAGTGCGTCGTCAGCGGCATGGAGTTCGCGAACGCATTCAGCGAGCTCAACGACAGCGTGGAACAGGCGGAGCGGTTCGAGCTGCAGGCAGCGGAGCGTGCTGCAGGCGACGTGACCGCCGAGGAAGGAGATCCCGACTTCGTCGAGGCGATGTCGTACGGCATGCCGCCGACCGGTGGCTGCGGCGTCGGCATGGATCGTCTCGCGATGGTGTTGACGGGCCGCGACGCCATTCGGGACGTGATCCTGTTCCCGGCGCTGCGCCGGCACGACTCGTGAGGCACTGGCCGGTCGTCGCGGGCGTGCTCGCGGGTCTCGCGGCGGCTGCGATCTGGACGTTGGCGCAGCCCGACCGTTTCCGCGCCGACGCGCGCCTGCTCGTGCGGCCCGCGAGCGTACGGCTCTTGCCAGCCGTCGAGGCGCTCGCCGAGAGCAGCGCGGTGGCGTCGAACGTCCAGCAGACGCTGCAGCTCGCGTCGCGGCCCGATCTCACCGCCACGCGCGGCGACAGTGGGGTGCTGACGGTCTCGGCCGAGGCGGGGACGCGCGAGCAGGCGCGGCAGCTCGATGCCGAAACGATCGTGGTGCTCCAGCAGCGAGTGGGCCTGCGGTTTCCCCGCGCCGAGACGACGGTGCTCGATCCGGCACACGCGGCGGAACGGACGAGCCCCACCGCATGGCGCAATCTCCTCATCACCGTGGGCCTCGGCCTCGCGCTCGGAGTCGCGGCGACGATGTTGCGGCGGAAGCCGGCGCAGCCCGCGCCGGCAGCGATGCCCGTCTCTGAGCCTGTTGACCGCGAGGCCGAGCGCCGGTTGCAGACGCGCATCGACCGGGTCGCGCGGCGCGAGCGCGCGCTTGCGCAGCGAGCGGGTCAGCTCGCCGCGCGCGAGCACGAGCTCGGGCGACGCGAGGAAGGCGTCGAGCAGCGCGCCGCCGAGCTGGAAGCCGCTGCCGCCGCACCCGAGCCGGAGCCAGAACCCGAACCGGAGCCAGAGCCGGAGCCGGAGCCGGAGCCGCCGGCTCCGGAGCCGGCTCCGCTGCGGCCTGCAGGCCGCTGGACGCTGCAGGAGCTCGAAGCGCTCACGCAGGCGCGGTCGGCAGCCGCATCGCCGGGCCAGCAGCAGGACTGGTCGACGTACCTCTTTCTGCTGCGCGAGCACGCCGGCCCCGACGGGACGCTTCCGTCGTCCTTCGACACGCTCGTGAACGACGTGTTCGGGCCGCTGCCGAGCAGCGACTGACCGCCGGCTAGCGCAGGCGCCGATCCCTCGAACGAGGGAAGACCGACGCCAACGGGCGGACGATCGGTGAAGCGAGCCCTATGCGATTTCTCGCCGCCGCCGCTGCCTCCCTCGCCGTCGTCGCCGCGTCAGCCGCCCCCTCCGGGTCGGCACGAAGCGCGGCTTCGTGCAGCGACCGTGCGTACACGTACGCCGGCTATGCGGCGTCGCGCCGGGGCCACGGCGTCTCCGCCGTGCTCACCGCCCTGGCGGCGCCGGCCGTCGCGAACGGACATGTCGCGGCCTGGGTCGGCGTCGGGGGACCGGGTCAGGGCCCGCACGGGATAGATGAGTGGCTGCAGGTCGGCATCAGCGGATTTGCGGACCACAGCGCCCTGTACTACGAGGTGACGGTGCCCGGGGCGGCCGTGCGCTATGTCGAGGTGCTGCCGGCCGTCGGAGCCGGCGAGGCGCACCGGCTCACAGTGCTCGAAATGCACCGGCGGCCGAACTGGTGGCGCGTCTTCGTCGACCGTCGGCCGGTGACCGGACCGATTCACCTGGTCGCCAGCCACGCGCGCTGGCACCCGATCGCCACGGCCGAGAGCTGGAACGGCGGTACCGCGACCTGCAACTCGTTCGCCTATCGCTTCGCGCACGTGCGGAGCGCGACGGCCGCCGGCGGGGCCTGGCGGCGGTTCAGCGCGGGCTACCGGTTTCAGGATCGCGGCTACAGAGTGATTCGCGTCGCGCGCGCGTCCTTCGTCGCGCGCACGGACTTCTAGCCCGCGGCCTACCGGATCGTCACGGGCGTTCCGAGCGGCATCAGCTTCGCGAGCCGCAGGATCGCGTCGTTGCGCATCCGGATGCACCCGTGCGAGACACGGCCCGGGAGGAGATCGGGCTGGTTCGTTCCGTGGACCCCCACGAAGCCGCCGCCGGGCCAGTCCGTCAGCACGCGCGACCGCGCATTGAGCCCGAACGCGATCGGCCCGTAGAACGGGTTCCCGAAGCCTCGCGTGCGTTCCCGGACGTAGAACTCGCCCACCGGCGTCGGCCAGCGGTCCTGCCCGGCGCCGATCGGTGCAGAGAAGATTTCTTCGTCGTTCCTGAACAGCGTCGCCTGGAGTTGCTCGAGGTCGACGACGAGATGCGTGCGAACGACGTGGAGCGCGTCGATCGTGCTCTTGCGAATCCAGCCGGTCGACCCATTCGGGAGGACCGGCAGCCGGATGCGCACCCACACGCGGCCGGCCTTGTCGCGCTGCACTGCCACGGCCGCGACGATGTTCGGATTGCCGAGCGGCGTCGCCGTCGCGATGGGCGCAACCGCATGCGCCGACGCGCGCGGTGCGGCGCGCGCGACAGTCGCCTTGAGCACGTAACCCCAGCGCGCCGTCGCCGCGGCGCTTGCAGGCGACGCCGAGGCGAGCAGCGCGGCCGCCCCGCAGACCAGACACAGCGTGTGTCGCACGGCTAGCCGGTGAAGTTCGGCGTCGGCGGCCGGAACGACGCGACCGCGCGCAGCAGCCGCGAGGTGGCCGGGCAGCTCCCGCGTACCACGATCTGGAGCCGGATGACGCCCGCCGTGCGCGGGCTCAGCACCAGCGTCGCGACGCCGTTGGCGTCGGTCACCCGGGTGCCCGAGATGCCTGCGCCGAGGATGTCGAGCGTCGCGTGCGCGAGGGGACGGCCGTCGGCGAGCACGCGGATGACGACCACCGTGCTGCGCCCGACGATGAAGACGCTTCGCGAGACGCGGATCGCCCCTGCTGGACACGGGACGGCCGGCGGCGTAAACGGGCCCGTCGTCGTCGCGCCGACCGTCCCGGAGGTGCTCGTCGTCCCGCTCCCACCGCCGGAAGTCGTGGTCGCGCCGCCAGAGCTCGTCGTGGTGCCGCTCGTGGCCGTGGTAGTGCTCGTCGTCGATGTGGACGTCGAGCTCGTCGACGTGGAGGTCGAGGTCGACGTGCTCGTCGAGGGCGTCTCGCGGTCGCACCCGGCGTCAGACGCGTGCTCGCCGGGCGCCGCAGGATCCTTGAGGATGAAGTCGCCGCCGTGGCTGCTGTGGCCGTCGACCCAGCCGCCCTCGTACGCGACGTTGATCGCGACGTACGGGTTCTTGGCCGACCCGGTCGCGTGGCAGATGATCACGTGGCGACCCGGATCCTTCTGGGCAAAAGTTGCAGCCGTCGCATACCCGGCGAAGCCGATTCCGGCGAACAGCAGCGCAATTGTCACAGGCGCCCAGAGGCGCGTCCGTGCCGCAGTCAATTCCCCTCAGACTCTCGTGATACCGCAGTTGCCGCAGTGGAGCGGGCGCAGTATAACCGGCGCCTCGGTCGCCGAAAGACCAGGGTAAGGCCGGGCGCGCCGCTGCCGATAACCGGGGTAAGGATCCCGTAAAGCCGACGGGCATAGCCGCCGCTAGCTGGGCTACGATGACCTCCCGGCTAGCAAGAAAGGACGCACTTGTTCGAACGTTTCACCGAACGGGCTCGTCAAGTCGTCGTCCTCGCCCAGGACGAGGCAAGAGCGCTGAAGCACAACTACATCGGCACTGAGCACATCCTGCTCGGGCTTCTCCGCGAAGAGGAAGGTCTGGCGGCACGCGTGCTCGAGTCGCTCGACATCACCGTGGAGGAAGTGCGCGCCCAGGTCGCGCGCATCGTCGGTCAGGGCGACGAGGTCACGACGGGACAGATCCCGTTCACGCCGCGCGCGAAGA
>JBJMJL010000141.1:0-6223 GCA_045806365.1 Gaiellaceae bacterium | reverse complement strand
CGTGCACGCGAGCACGGCCGTCTTCCTCGGCATCGTGCTGACCGGCTTCGCGGTCGCCCGTGTGCTGCTTGCGCGCACCGACCTGCGCGCCGCCGTCGCGGGCCTGGCGGCGCTGTTTCTACCGGTCGGCGCCGTCCTGGCGTGGCTCTTCCCGATCATCCGTGAAACGGCATCGCACTCGCCGTCGGCCTCGGAGCTGCAGCGCTCCCTCGCCAAGTACGCCGACGAATTGCGCATCGAGTCGCTCCACCGCTACGCGCTGCGGCCCGAGGTGGTGTCGCGAGGAGGCGCGGTGGCGGTCGCCGCGCTCGCCGTCGTGCCGCTCGCCGTGCTCGCCGCTCGTCAGCGCTGGGCGGCGTACGTGCTCGGCGGGACGCTCGCAATCCTGGGCATCGATCTGCTCGTCTGGGTCTTCCCGCACTTCGCCGACGCCGTGTCCGTCTCCCAGGGCCGGCGAGCTGCCGGCTTCGTCCCGTTCGCGTTCGCGCTTGCCGGCGCGGCGGGCGTGCTCGCGCGCTTCCTCGGCCCGCTCGCCCTCGCGGTCGGGCTCGGGGCGGGCATCGGGCTGCAGCTCGCATTCCCCGGCGACTTCGGTCCGGGCCTGACCGAGGGCGGGCCCGCGGCGGCGACGTGGATCGCCGCGGTCGGCGGCTTCGTTGCGCTCCTCGTCGGCCTCGTGCTCGGCCGGCGGCTCGAGGATCGGGGCTGGATCGCCGCGTTGACGGTCGTGCTCTTCTGCATCCCGGTGGCCGTGCACGGATTCCGGCACTGGACTCCGGCGTCGACCGTCGACGCACACGCTCTGACCCCGGGGCTGGTCGCCGCGCTCCGCCACGACGTGGCCCAGCGCGACGTCGTCTTCTCGGACCTCGAGACGAGCTATCGGATCGCCGCAAACGCGCCCGTCTACGTCGCCGCCGCGCCGCCTGCGCACGTCGCCGACACGAATGCCAACCGTCCCTACGCCCGGCGCCTGTCGGTCAACCGCTATTTCGGCACCGGCAACGTCGCGATCCTCGACCGCTACGGCGCGGATTGGCTCGTCGTCGACCGGCAGCGGTTCGATCGCAGGCCCGACTGGCCGCTCGTCTACGAGGACGCGCGTTACGCCCTTTACCATCGTTAGGTCGTGCGGCTACAGCAAATCTTCCCCGGCGTCTGGTCCGCGATCACGCGTCGCGCTGCTGCGTCCTCGGTCGCGCCCGTAGCCTACGGCTACGCGCGCTCCCTGCGTCGTTGCATCGCTCGGTGCTCGCGACCCAGCCGCGCGGGAATCTTTCCTGCAGCCGCACCTAACGAATGAAAGTCCTGCTGGTGACGATGTATTTCCCGCCGGCGGGCGGCGGCGGAGTGCAGCGTCCGCTCAAGTTCGCGACCCATCTCCCGGCACAGGGCATCGAGACGCACGTGCTCGCGCCGGACGACCCGAAGTGGCTGTACGCGGATCCGCAGCTTGCGCCGCCCACGCAGGCGTGGATCCACCGCGCGCGCTATCTCGGCCCACGTGCGCGCAAGCTCGCCGACGACGTGCACGGCCGGCGCGGGCTCGACCGCCTCTCGCGTCACGCGCGCGCGCTGCCGCGTCGCATGCTCGTGCCGGACGAGAACGTCGCCTGGAACCTCACGGCGATCCCTGCGGCGGTGCGGATCGTGCGCTCCGAAGGGATCGACGTCGTGCTGACGACCTCGCCGCCGAACTCCGTGCATCTGATCGGCGCGACGGTCAAGCGCACGACGGGGGCCCGCTGGGTCGCGGACCTGCGCGACTCGATCGCGACGCATCCGCATCGCCGGGTGGAACGTGCCTCGGTGCGTGCGAAGGAAAAGGTCAGCCAGTCCGTCGGACGGCTGGTGGCGCGGCAGGCGGACGTGATCGTCGCGGCGTCCGAGGCGATTGCCGCGGAGGCGCTGGCGCTCGAGCCCACCGGCGTCGTCACCACCATCCTCAACGGCGCCGACTTCGACGACTTCGCCGGGCTCGAGTACCGGCGCGGCGATCGCTTCCGCATCACGCACACCGGCAGCTTCTTCGGCAAGCGCGACCCGCGCCCGTTCCTGTCGGCGCTGAAGGAGTCGGGGCTCGAGGACGTCGTCGTGCGGTTCGTCGGCGACTTCCGCCTTGCCGACCGCGACTGGGCGGAGGCGCTCGGGCTCGGCCCGCGCCTGGACCTGCATCCCTATGTGGGCCGGCGCGAGGCGCTGCGCCTCCAGCGCGATTCCGATGCTTTGCTCCTGCTCATCCCGGACGCCGGGGGGCGCGGACAGGGCGTGCTGTCGGGCAAGGTCTTCGAGTACGTCGCCGCCGAGCGCCCGATTCTCGCCGCCGTCCCGCCCGAAGGAGCCGCGGCGGAGTTGATCCGCGAGACGGGCACGGGAGTCGTCGCGGCACCCGACGACGTGCCGGCGCTGACGCGCGCATTGGTCGAGCTCCACGAGCAGTGGCGGGCGGGGACGCTCGACGGAACAGCGCTCTCGCCCGACGACCGCGAGCGGCTCGGCCGCGGCGCGCGCGTCGAGGAGCTCGCCGAAGTGCTGCGGAGCCTCGTTTGAAACTGACGGGGCCGCTCCTCCTCGCGACGCTCTTCTGCGTGACCTGGGAGAAGGTGCACTGGAACGTCGCCGGGGCGGTCGGAGTCGCCGACGTCCTGACGATCCTCTTCCTCGTCGCGTTCGCCGTGGAGTGGGGCGCTCCGCGGTTCCCGCGGACGACCGTGACGGTGCTCGCGATCTTCGCCGTGCTGCTCGTGATCTACCTCGTCGGCTTCTTCAACATCGAGACGAAGCAGTCGCTCGACCAGTGGGGGAAGGGGATGGTGAAGTTCGTCCTCCACTTCCTCTTCCTCGCCGCCGGCGTCGCATACCTCGCGCGGCGGTCCGTGCGCTTTTACTGGGAGGCAGTCGCGGCCCTGACGCTCGGAATGGTGGCCAACAGCGTCTACGGCGGGCTTCAGCTCCTTGCTGCGCGCGCAGGCGTCAACCTCGATCATCTCGTGCTCGCGCCGCTGACGGGAGGGGCGAGCATGATCAACGTCTACGGCGCGATCGGCGGCGCGACCGTGTACCGCCCCAATGCGCTGACGGGAGATCCGAACCACCTCGCCGTGATGCTGTGCATCCCGCTGCTGATGCTGCTCCCGGTCTACCTGCGACTCGAGCGCGGACATCGGCTGCGTGTGCCGCTCGCGCTCACGCTCGCGTTCCTCTTCCTCGTGCAACTGGCGACGCTCTCGCGCAGCGGCCTCCTCGGAATCCTCGTCGGGCTGGCCATCCTCGCAGTGCCGTACCGGCGCGCCCTCGTGTCGCGCGCGATGCTCGTCCCGCTGGCGGGAATCACCGCGGTTTTGCTCGCAGTCGTGTGGGAGCGGCGGCACTACTTCGAGGTGCTGATCCGCTCGCGGCTCGAGACGGGCGGCCGCTCGGAGAGCGCGCACTTCGCCGTCTACGACTTCGTCCCGCAGATCCTGCATTCGCACCCGCTGTTCGGGCTCGGGCTCAACACGTTCTCCGTCTACTACGAGTTCGTCACCGGGAAGTCGAACTGGGGACCGCACTCGTTCTACGTCGCGCTGATCGTCGAGACGGGACTCGTCGGCGCACTCGCGTTCTTCGTCTTCCTGCGCTACCTCTTCGTTCGCCTGCGTGTCGGGCGCCGACTGAGGAACGTTCGGCCGCTGGCGTGGGGGATGACGGCGGCGCTCGCGGGCACGATGGCCGCGAACCTCTTCTACCTGACGATGCAGTTCTATTACTTCTACGCGTTCGCGGCGCTCGTGCTCGCCTTGCCGATCGTGTTCGGACGCGCGCAGCAGTGACCGAGGAGCGGGCGCCGAGATACGCCGCGCTCGTCACCTGGGTCATGACGGCGCTGTTCTTCGGAGCGGCGTTCCTCCTCGCTGTCGTCATCCCCATCCACGCACAGGACGCGCTGACCTTCGGCGAATGGTCGCGCTTGATCGCGCAGCACTGGCACTTCCACTACGCCGCCGCGACGGCCCAGGAGTACGGGCGCCCGCTGTTCTACGTCCTGCAGGGCTGGCTCTGGGGGATCTTCGGCTTCAACGAGACCTCGGGCCGGGTCCTCAGCGGGCTCTTCTCGTTGCTGTTGCTCGTCTCGATCGTTCTGCTCGTCCGCGATCGCCCGTGGGGCCGGCTCGCCGGCGCCCTCGCCGCCCTCGCGTTGATCTCGTCACCCGTCTTCGCGGAGCAGATCGTCGCCGGGCTCACCGACGTCCCTGTCACGGCGCTCGTGGCGCTGACCGGAGTGCTCGTGTGGGGTCGCCGGCCGACGCTCGCGCAAAGCATCGCCGCGGGCGTGGCAGGCGCGCTCGCGATGCTTGCGAAACCGAGCGCGTTCCTCGCGCTCGTCGGCCTCGCGCTTGCGCTGCTGCTGTCGAGCGAGTCCTGGCGTTCCCGTCTGCTCTACCGCGTCGCGCCGATCCTCGGAGCGATCGGCGTGGGCGTCGCCTACGACGCGTGGCAGGCGCACGACGCGCACCAGAGCCTGCGCTCCTTCATGCAGTCCGGCGTGGACAGCGCCTACTACCGCTCGCTCGCAGACGAGGCGCGCCGCTATACGCTGCTCGACGGCAGGTGGTTCGGCGAAGGGCTCCGAGTCGCCGCGTTCTTCGCGCTCGCTTACACGGCTTTGCGCCTCGCGCGTGCATCGCACCGCCTCGCAGTGGTCGTCGGAGTGCCCGTCGCGCTCCTGTGCAGCTGGCTCGGCCCGTGGATCGCCGCGCGCTCGGACCGCATCGCGGTCGGTTCCCTGCACTCCGTCGGAGCAGCTCTGACGGCGCTCGGAACGGCCGCATTTCTCGCGGCAGGCGTGTTCGCGTTCCGGAACGCCGTGGCGACCTCGCGCGAGCTGCTGGCGTTCGCGGTGTGGGCCCTGCCGGCGACAGTTGCGTGGGCCGTTTACGGCGCGTACGACTTCCGCCTGCTCACACCCGCGTGGCCGCCGCTGCTCGCGCTGGTCGTCCTCGCAGCGCTTCCGGCCGCGACGGCTTTCGCGCGACGTGGGGCACTCGTCCTCGCCGTTCCGTTCGCGCTGTTCGCAATCGTCGTGGCGGAGAACATGTACAACCTCGACGCTTTGCGGCGTTCGGGCTGGGACCAGTTGCGGCGCACCGACGACTGGCTCGACCGCGACCAGACACGCGCGATCGTGCTCCCGGCGCTCAGTCGCGCGCTCGTGGTCGCTCGGCGCGAGCTGGCGCCCGGAGACGATCTCGTCTCACCCGAAGGCGCCTTCCGCTTCTTCTTTCCGGGGCATGTGGAGCAGTCGTACCCGAACAGCTGCGAGTTCCTGCATCGCTTTCGCGTGTTCGTGCTGCTGACCGACGAGGGCACCAAGCGCTACATGAAGGACTTCCTGCACGTCTCGGGCGAGCCGAGCTTTTGGGCAGCGTGCGCGAGCCCGCACCTCACGCAACTGACGGACGGGTCCGACGGCTACGCGGTCTTCCGAGTGGAGAGCTCGTGAAGGTCGCGGTTCTCACGACGTCGTACCCGCGCCACGCACGCGATTCGGCCGGCCGCTTCGTCGCCGACGCCGTGGAGCACGTGCGCGCGCGCGGCGTCGACGTCGCGGTCGTCGGGCCGCAGCAGTTCCGCGGCTTCGGCCTGACCTACGGCCACGGCGTCGTCGGCAACCTCCGGCGGCGTCCCTGGCTCGCGCTGTTCGTGCCCGCGCTGCTCGCGAGCTTCGTGCGCGCTGCGCGCCACGTCGAGGCGGACGTGCTGCATGCGCACTGGCTGCCCGCCGGTTGGGTCGCGGCTCGGACGGGCCGGCCGTACGTGGTGCAGGTCTGGGGAACGGACGTGGAGCTCGCGCGCCGCGCTCCTCGGCTCGCGCGCGGCGTGCTCCGCGGCGCCAGCCTCGTGATCGCGGCGTCCACGGCGCTCGCCGAGAGCGCGCGTGCGCTCGGCGCGGCCGACGTGCGCGTCATTCCGAGCGGCGTCGACGTGCCTGCAGAGACCGGCGCGGAGGCGGAGCCGCCCGAGGTTCTCTACGCGGGCCGGCTGTCCGCCGAGAAGGGCGTGCTCGAGCTCGTGGAAGCGGCCCGCGGCATGAAGCTCGTCGTCGCGGGCGACGGGCCGCTGCGCGACCGCGTTGCGCAGGCCCGTGGCTTCGTCCCGCACGACGAGCTCCAGCGGCTCTATCGGCGCGCCGCCGTCGTCGCGTGCCCGTCGCGTCGGGAGGGATTCGGGGTCGCCTGCCTCG
>JBJMJL010000140.1:0-16384 GCA_045806365.1 Gaiellaceae bacterium | reverse complement strand
GCAATCGCAACCAGGCCGATCAGGCCGGCCGCGAGAAGACAGACGATCGAGAGAAGATGCCGCCGCAGCACAGCGACCCCAGGGTAGAGCTCCGGCGCGGCGGGCTGTGAGGCTCACCGCGCCGGAATCCGCCCCTCCATCGAGTAGACGCGGTCCCGAGGCGAAACCTGCGCTCAGATTTGGAGCTTCTCGAGCGCGGGCCGCGGGTCGACGATGTGGCGCTTGAACTTCAGCTCCGAGTCCTCGAGGCCGGCCGCGACCCCGACGAGCTGGGCCAGGTGGAGGACCGGCATGTTGAACGTCCGCCCCGTCGCGGCCTCGAGCTTCTGCTGCCAGGCGTCGAGCGAGAGATGGCAGAGCGGGCACGGCGTCACCATCACGTCGGCGCCGGCCTCCATCGCCTGCTCGACGGGCTGGATCAGCTCGCCCATCGCGGTCTCCTCGCGCGCCTGGATGATCGGGAATCCGCAGCACTTGATCTTCGCGGGATAGTCGATCGCTTCGCCGCCGCATGCCTCGATGATGCGCTCGAGCGACCACGGCCGGTCCGGATCCTCGAAGCCGAGGAGCTTCGACGGGCGCAGGATCTGGCAGCCGTAGAACGGCGCCACGCGCAAGCCTTTCAGGCCCTTGTGCGCGACCTGCTTCAACAGCTCGTAGCCGTCGCCCTCTGCGATCTCCCACAGCAGATGACGTACCTCGACGTTGCCGCTGTACGGCGGTACGCCGACGCGCTGCAGATTGGCGCTGACGCGCTCGCGCAATGCCTCGTCGTTCTTGAGCTGCCAGTTCGCCTGCCGCAGGTTGAGCGTGCAGACGTTGCAGATCGTCAACAGCGTCTCGCAGCCCGCGGCCTCCGCGTACGCGAGGATGCGCGAGTTCAGGTGGAGGTAGTAGTCGGGCTCGGCCTCGTGGATGTCGCCGGCGCCACAGCAGGTGACCGACTCGAGCTCGACGAGGTCGAGCCCCACCTTCGGCGCGAGTGCCTGTGTCGACGAGTCGAGCTCCTTCGCCGACAGCGAGGCCAGACAGCCCTTGTAGTACGCGACGCGCTTCATTGCTACAGACCAGCTAGCCCTCGGCCGGCGGCGGCTCCACGCCGGGTTGGATCTCAGGCGCGTTCTCGCGCGCGCCCGCCTCTTCCGTGAACTCGATGCGCCCGAGCGCGTGCTCGCCCTGCACGATGCCGAGCGCGCCGTCGCGGCCCTGCTCCTTGACGAGGTTGTAGAGCGCGCGCGCCTCGTCGACGTCCTTGGCGACGTGCGGAATCGGGACGGGCCGCGCCTTTCCGTGCCGCATGAGGCCGAAGGCGAACCGGCCCTGCTTGAGCGTCGACACCCAGCCCTGCGTCTTCGGGATCAGCTCTTCCTCGCGCAGCCAGCCCGTCGTCTGCGCGGACCGCACGAACCACTTGGCGTGCTTCGCGCCCATGTCGTGGTCGATCCCCTGCTTGACCGACTCGGCGCCGAGCTTGGCGATCGCGTCGCGCGGGTCGACGCCCTTCGGGCAGCGCTCGTTGCAGAAGTAGCAGCGCGTGCAGTCCCAGATGCCGTGTTCCTCGTTGTACGCGTTGAGCCGTTCGACGTCGCCCTGGTCGCGCGTGTCGCCGACGAAGCGCATCCCCTTCGCCAGCGCCGCCGGCCCCAGAAACTCGGGGTCCGACTCCATCGAGTTGCACTCGGAGACGCAGCAGCCGCACATGATGCAGAGCGCCTCCTTGTGGATGACGTTCATCTGCTGCTGCGAGACGATGCGCTCCTTCTCGGCGACCTCGTCGTAGCCGGGGTCGAGCCATGGCTTGACCGCGCGGATCTTTCCCCAGAACGGATCCATGTCGACGACGAGGTCCTTGACGACCGGCAGATTGCCCATCGGCGAGATCACCGGCTCGTGCCCGGCCTTCGCGATGTCGTACATGCGCGTCTTGCACGCGAGCACGGCGGCGCCGTCCATGCGCATGCCGCACGAGCCGCAGATCATCATCCGGCAGCTCTTGCGGTACGCCAGCGACCCGTCCTGCTGGTCCTTGATGATGTCGAGGACGTCGAGCAGCGTCACCCAGTCGGGCGCTTCGACCTCGTAGCGCTTCAGCTCCTTGTCGCCGGTCTCCGCGTCGTAGCGCCAGATCTTCAGCGCGAGCTCGATCGTCGTCGACCCGGGTGCGGGTGCGAGCGTGCTCATCCGCCGGCTCCTACGTTCGGCGCGCGCACGCGTACATCGACTCCGAAGTCGAAGTAGTCGCGGACGGACACGAACCCGCCGGGCTCGTTGCTTCGCTGCTGCTGACGCCGAACGACACCGTCCCGGTCGACCCACATCTCGATTTGCGCTTCGATCGCACCGAGATCCAACCTGCTTCGGTAGTGAGTCGTCGAGACGCCGCGGATCGAGGCCGAGCCGACGTTCTTCCAATCGGTCGCGACCGAGCGCATGAGGTCATCCGCGTTCGCCGGGTTGCCGAACGCGGCGGCGTCACACACGCGATCGACGTTGTCCGCGCGTGACCACGCTTCGTCGTCGAAGCGCCGAAAGCAGCGCGTGCCGATCTGGACGACGCGCGACTCGAGGACACGGCTGCGCCGAACGGCCCAACCCTTCGTCGCGCTCCAGTCGAAGGCACCGCGGACCGTCTCCGTAGTAGAGCCTGCGCCGGAGCCGTAGACGGTCCGCTCGGCAAAACGCGCCGACAGTCCACCGTCTTGGTCGGAGCCGCAGCCCGCAGCGACCGCCGCCGTGAGGACGGCGACACCCCGCACTAGTACTTCCTTTCCTGCGGTTGCCACTTCGTCATGGTGACGTCGCGCCACTCCAATTCCGGGCGGCCCTCGGCGTCGATGCTCACGAGCGTGTGCTTCATGTAGTTCGCATCATCGCGGTCGGGGAAGTCGTGCGGTCGAGCATGCGCGCCGCGGCTCTCCTTCCGCGCCAACCCGGCGACGACCATCGCGTCCGCCAACTCCAGCAGAAACCCGAGCTCGAGCGCCTGCGTCAGATCGCTGTTGAAGACCTGCCCCTTGTCGTCCACCACGACCCGCTCGTACCGCTCGCGCAGGCCCGCGATGATCTCGCCCTCCCTGCGCATCTCGTCCTCGCGCCGGAAGACGCCGAAGTTCTCGTGCATCGTCTGCGCCAGCTCGTCGCGGATCTTCCACGGGCGCTCGCCCTGCTCGCGGTCGAGCAGCTGCTTGAGCTGGCGCTCCGCATCTGCTTCCGTCGAGGGGGGCACCTCGACCGTCGTGTTCGCCAGCGCCCATTCCGCCGCGTGGCGCCCGGCGCGCTTGCCGTACGTGATCGTCTCCATCAGTGCATTCCCACCGAGACGGTTCGCGCCGTGCACCGAGACGCAGGCGCACTCGCCGGCGGCGTAGAGGCCCTCGACATTCGTCAGTCCCCAGACGTCCGTATCGACACCGCCCATGTGGTAGTGCGCCCCGGGGCGGACGGGGATCGGCTCGTAGATCGGGTCGACCCCGGCGAACGTCATGGACAGCTCGCGGGTGCCGTGGAGCCGCTCGAGGATGCGGTCGGCGCCGAGGTGACGCAGGTCGAGCAGGACGTTCCCGTCGAGGCCGCGGCCCTCGTCGATCTCCGTCTGCTCCGCGCGCGAGATGACATCTCGCGAGGCGAGCTCCATCGCATTCGGCGCGTAGCGCTTGAGGAAGCGGTCGTTCTCCGAGTTGAGTAGGTACGCACCCTCGCCGCGGCAGCCTTCGGTGATCAGCACCCCCGTCGGCGCGAGCGTCGTCGGGTGGAACTGCATCATCTCCATGTCCTTCAGCGGCACGCCGACCTGGAGCGCCATCGCCATGCCGTCACCCGTGCAGGAGTAGGCGTTCGTCGTGCCGACGTACAGCCGGCCGGCCCCACCCGTCGCGAGGATCACCGTCTTCGCGCCGATCGACTTGAGCCCGCCGTTGAGCAGATCCCAGGCGATCACGCCTTGGCAGCGGTCGTCGTTCATCACGAGCTTCCAGGCGAAGTACTCCTCGTACGCCGGGATTTCGCGCTTCATGACCTGCTCGTAGAGGACGTGCACGAGGACGTGTCCGGTGATGTCCGCCGCGTAGGCCGTGCGCGGCGCGCCGGCAGCGCCGAACGGCCGCTGCGCGATGCGTCCGTCCTCGGTGCGCGAGAAGACGGCGCCCCAGTTCTCCAGCTGGTAGACGTCGCCGGGTGCCTCGTCGCACAGAATCTGGATCGCGTCCTGGTCGCCGAGGTAATCCGACCCCTTCACGGTGTCGAACGCGTGCGTCTCCGGATCGTCTTCCGATGCGTTCCCGAGCGCAGCGTTGATGCCGCCCTCCGCCGCGCCGGAGTGGCTGCGGACGGGGTGGATCTTCGAGAGCAGGGCGACGTCGGCGCCGGCATCGAATGCCTCGATCGCCGCGCGCATTCCCGCGCAGCCCGCACCGACGATGAGAACGTCGTGCTTGGCCTCCACCGCCAAGGAAGCTATCGAAAGCGGCGTCTGGAGGGACCGGGCGGCCGCTCGCCCGGTCCCTCCTCGTTGCGCGTGTTGCTACGCGCCGACCTTCGCCTGCCAGCCGTAGGACGCGGCTGAGCAGTCGTAATGCGTTCCCTGGTAGTCGAACGAGAAGCGGTTGAGGCTCAGCGTGCCGGTGCCGTTGCCGGCCGTGTCGAGCTTGCCGCTGACGGTGTAGCTCGTCGTGACGTTCTTCACCGGCGAGTCGGCGCTCGTCCCCAGCGGGCCGTTGTATGTGAACGTGAACGTCAGGTCCGCCTGGATCGCGGTCGACGAGCCGAACGACAGCCCGACGTCGCGGAGGCCGACGTTTCCGCAGTTGACGTCGGATGTCGTGTCGAAGTTGCTCACGCGGCGACCGTCCGCTGCGATGTCGAAGCAGATGCTCTTGCCTTGGTTCGTGAACCCGCAATACCTCCCGGCCTTCGCGAGCGGCGCCGCCGGTGGGGGCGGTGCCGGTGGTGCCGGTGGTGCCGGCGGCGGAGTCGACGGCGGAGTCGGTTCGGCCGGTAGGCCTGTCACGACCTCGCAATCCGAGCCGACGAGATCGTTTGCGTCGGCAACCGCGCGGTCGTGTCCGCTTCCGCAGCGCAGCCGATCGTTTCCGGGCCCGCCCGTGAGGCGGTCGTTGCCGGCTCCGCCGATCAGGACATCGGCACCGGCCAGTCCGGACAGCCTGTCGTTGCCGCCTCGGCCGTCGATAGTGTCGGCTTTGGGCGTGCCCCTCAGCACGTCGCCACGCGGCGTGCCGACGATCCGCCCGGTCGTCCGGGCGTACACACCGGCCGCGAGCCCGCAGCTGAGAGCGCTGAGGGCAACGATCAGAAAGAGCTTCTTCATCATCTTCTCCTTAGGGGATCGCAATTCGGACGGCGAACCGACGGGCAGTACCGCGGCGGGTGACCCTGACCTCGAGCGAGCGGGTGCCGCAGACGCGGTACTCCGCCGACTTACCGCCCGTGGAGTTCCACGAGCCTTTGGCGACGACCTGGTGCAGGTCGACGGATGCGAGGGTCAATTCCGCCGCCGTGTTGAGCTCGACGCGCACGTCGCCGTCGAGCGCCGTCGCGATCGTCGTCGTCCACGTGCTCTGCCCTCTCGCGAAGCGGGCGCGGATGGTCGTCGTCCCGGCAGCCGTCCACGGGTGCAACACGTCGTCGCGCACAGCCGAGAGCGCCTGGGCGTCGGGCCGGAAGCTCGCGTCGATGATCGGCCACGAATACGCATTCGCGCTTCCCGCGCCCTCGACGAGCACGCGGAACGTCTCGGCGAAAGCCTCGCCTGGATTCAGCGAGTAGTTCGGACCTTCATCGCCTGGGAACGCCGTGCGCGCGGCGACGCGAGCGCAGATTCCTTCGTAGCTCGCCCAGCGCTTTCCGCCCCAGTCGAGCGCCAACCAGGGCGTATTGGCCCGGTTGGCCGCGACGTGATGCCCGTATTCGTGCGCAGCAACTGCCGCCGGCGGTACCCCGGCCGATGAGTCCCCGACCATGACGAGCTTCTGTCCGCCGTAGCAACCGATGACGTGGTCGCTGGAACAGATGTCCTGGACCTCGTCGAGCGGCGCGACGTACGCTCGCAGCAGCCCGAGCTCCTGACCGTGCGGCAGCGCGGCCAAGAAGACGGCCCACTGCCGCGCAACCGCGTCGGCGTCGGCATACGACGCCGAGACGTAGACGGAGACCCTGTCACCGCTTGCAACGGTGTACGTGCCGCCGAGCCACCCGACGTCCGCGAGCCTGTGCGGCACGACACTCGCCGCCGCGAGCGCGGAGGCGCCGGTCGCGTCGAGCCACGCGAGCGTCGGCGCCTCGGCGCGCTGCGGAGTCGGCGCAGCCGTCGCCGGCGAAGCCGCCACGGCGAGCGTGAGGAGGGCTGCGACGACGAGCGCGGTGGAGCGCAGTCCCCGAAGTTGCGCGCTGCCGCACATCAGCGGACCGTGAAGGTCAAGGGAACAACCTTGCTCGCTCCCTGGTACGTAACCGACAGGCGGACGGTGAGCCGCTTTCCTTTCGCCTTCGGGATGGCGAACGCGCAGCCGCCGGTGCCGGTCCCCCTGAGCGCCCGGGTGCCTAGCTTGGCCGTGCACGAGTAGCTCTCGGGCGCCGGCGGCGTCGCCGTTGCGCGACCGTCGGGCGGGAGCTTCAGGCCGGTCGGCACCACGGTGAATCGCTTTCCGGCGCGCGGCCCGGACGACGGCGTCGTCTGGACGTTCACCGATTGAATGTCCGGCCCGTTGGCGGCGAGCGAGAAGTTGAATGCCCCGTCGTTCGGGGCGACGTCCCTCGTCATACCGAGGATGAACAAGGTCGACGCTACGAAATTGAACGCTGCCGTGTTCCCCAGCTCGCTGCGATTGACTGAGATCGTGATGCTCTGGGTGTTGCCGTTGACGCGGACCGTCGCGTACGACGTTTCGACCCAGTCCGAGCCGGTCCAGTGCTCGAAGCTGTAGCCGTCGTCGTCGATGCCGAACCAGTAGTCGGCGCCGTGATCAGTCAGGTCTCCCGTCGCCGGATTCGCGTCGCTGTCGATCGACAGAAACAGTGGATTCAGCGTGGACGAGGCGAGATTGGTGCCTGAGATGGCGAAGACGACCTGGCCGCTCTGCTTGTCGCCGGAGACGCTGACCGCCGTGATGTCGCCGGCCGCGCCGCTGTCCCCTTGCGCGTCGGTGTAGGTGCCGGCCGACGCAGCCGGCACGAGCGCGAGCGATGCCGTCAGAGCGGCGGCGAACGGACCGGCGCGCTTCACTGCGGCACCGAGCCACGAGCGGGAACGGTTGCGGTGCTTGGACATGATCTCCACCTCCTCTGGGATGACTGGGAGAGCGTCGCTCGGCCCGCTAACCACGCGCTAATCGCGGTTCTTTGGCGGCGCTAGCGGCAAGTGCTACAACCGGTCCGTCGTGCTCGAATTCCGTGTACTGGGACCCCTCGAAGTCGTCGAGGACGGCCGCCCGGTTCCGATCGACCGCCGCCGCCTGCGCGCGCTCCTCGCGTTCCTGCTGTTGCACGCGAACGAGCTCGTCTCGAGCGACCGGCTGATCGACGAGGTCTGGGGCCCGGATCCGCCGAAGACCGCCGGCGCGTCGCTGCAGAACTACGTCTCGCGCCTGCGCAAGGCGATCGGCGCCGATGCGATCGTCTCGCAGCCGTCCGGCTACGTGCTGCGGGTCGACCCCGAGCGCCTGGACCTCGCGCGCTTCGAACGCCTCGCGACCGAGGCTCGCGGAGCGGAGCCGCACGAGCGCGCGGAGAAGCTGCGTGCGGCGCTCGCGCTGTGGCGCGGGCCCGCGCTCGACGATCTCGCGTTCGAGCCGTTCGCGCGCGACGAGGTCGGACGCCTGGAGGAGGCGCGGCTCGCGGCCCTCGAGGACCGCATCGACGCCGACCTCGAGCTCGGCGCTGCTGCGACCGTCGTCACGGAGCTGGAGGAGCTGGTCGAGGGGCATCCGTTGCGCGAGCGCTTCTACGCGCAGTTGATGCGTGCCCTCTACCGCGCCGGACGCCAAGCGGACGCGCTGGCCACCTATCAGGCCGCGCGCGACGTGCTCGGCGAAGAGCTCGGGCTCGAGCCGGGCGAGGAGCTGCGCGCGTTGCAACAGGCGGTCCTCCGCCAGGATCCGGCGCTCGGCCCGCCCGCGGCTGCGCCGGTCGAGCGCGGTCCCGACCGGCGGAAGGTGACCGTCGTCTTCTGCGACCTCGTCGGCTCGAGCGAGCTCGCAGCCCGGCTCGACCCGGAGGCCTACCGCGCTCTGCTCTCGCGCTACTTCGAGCTGGCCCGCGCGCCGATCGAGCGGCACGGCGGCACGCTGGAGAAGTTCATCGGCGACGCGGTCATGGCGGTCTTCGGCGTGCCCGAGCTGCACGAGGACGACGCGCTTCGTGCAGTGCGCGCCGCGGCCGAGGTGCGCGACGCACTACGCGAAGCGGAGATCGCCGCACGCATCGGCGTCAGCACCGGCGAGGTGCATGTGCTGTCGGCGGCCGGCGACCCGTTGCACGTGTCGGGCGCGCCGGCGAGCGCGGCGTCGCAGCTGGAAGGTCGAGCGCCAACCGGCGGGCTGCTCCTCAGCGCGGAGACCTACACGCTCGTTCGCGACGCCGTACGCGCGGAGCAGAGCGACGGCGGTTGGCTCGTCGCAGACGTCGTGCCCGGGGCGCCGTCGTATGCACGCCGGCTCGACGCACCGCTGATCGGACGCACGGATGAGCTTGCGCGTCTGCACGACGCATACGTCGACGCGCGCGATCACGGACGCTGCGCCGTCGCGACGATCGTCGGCGAGGCCGGCATCGGCAAGACGCGCCTGACGCGCGAGCTACTCGAGCCGCTTCGCGACGCCGCGCGCATCCTCGTCGGCCGCTGCGCCTCGTACGGCGAGGGTGCGACCTACATCCCGATCGCCGAGATGGTTCGGCAGGCGGCGCCGCAGATGTCCGTGGACGGCATCCGCTCGTTGATGCCCGACGAGGAGGACGCCGCGCAGCGGATGGCAGAGCTCGTCGGTGTGAGCGAAGGTCCGGCCGCGTCCGGCGAGGCGTTCTGGGCCGTCAGGCGCTTCGTCGAGACGATGGCGCAGGACCGTCCGCTCGTGCTCGTCCTCGACGACATCCACTGGGCCGAGCCGACGCTACTCGACCTGATCGAGTACCTCGGCGAGTGGACGAGCGCGCCCGTCCTGATCTTGTGTGCCGCGCGCGGAGACTTGTTCGACGCCCGCCCCGGCTGGGGCGGGCCGACGTCGACGGGCTTCCTCGTGCAGCTCGGGCCGCTGGAGCCGGCAGAGGTCGCGCAGCTCGTGATCGGGCTCGCCGTCGAGCCAGTCGCTGCTGACGTCGAACGACGAATCGTCGAGCAGGCCGGCGGCAATCCGCTCTTCGCGGAGCAGCTGCTCGCGTTGGCGAGGGAAGCGCCCGAGCTGGCATTGCGCGACACGCCGCCGAACGTCGAGGCGCTGCTTGCGAGCCGTCTCGGTCGGCTCGACCAGCGCGAGCTCACCGTGTTGCGCCGTGCAGCAGTGGTCGGTCGCGGCTTCACCCGCGAGGAGCTCGACGATGTCACGCCGCAGGACGAGCGCGATGCAACCGACCGCGAGCTCACCGATCTGACCGAGCGCGCACTCGTGCATCCGGGTGCGGACGCGTATCACTTCCATCACGTGCTCGTGCGCGACGTCGCGTACCGCGGGCTCCCAAAGGCCGAGCGGGCTGACCTGCATGAGCTCGCCGCGCGCGGCCTCGAGCGTCGCGACGGAGCGGACGAGATCGTCGGCTTCCACTTCGAGCAGGCGCACCGGTCGCTGGCCGACATCGGTCGCATCGACGAACACGCACGCGCGCTTGCGGCCGCGGGGCGCGAACGACTCGGACGAGCCGGCATCAGAGCTTGGCGACGAGCGGAATCCACTGCGGCGGTCAGTCTGTTGTCGCGCGCGGTGGAGTTGTCGGCCGAGGACGGTGAGCTCGAGTGCGAGCTCGGCCTCGCACTCGTCGTCACGGGTGAGCTCGAGGCGGCGAGGAGGCTGCTGACACCGCTGGCCGACTCCCAGGACGCCCGGGTCGCCGCGCGAGCACGACTTGAGCTTGCGCACCTGCGGTCGCTCGTCGAGCCGAATCGCGCTGACGAGCTCGCGAACGCCGCGTCGGCAGCGCTCCCCGTACTCGAAGCCGCCGAGGACGAGCGCGCCCTCGGGCGTGCCTGGCTCTGCGTCTCGCACGTGCGCGGCGGCTTCTTCTGCCAATACGCCGCGATGGGGGAAGCCGCGGAACGCGCCGTCGAGTACTACCACCGTGCGGGCTGGTCTGCCTCGACAGCATTAGGACACGTCGTCGAGGCGCTCTACTTCGGACCAAGGCCGGTCGCCGAAGCGATCGTGCGCTGCGAGGAACTGCTCGCGCAATTCGCGAACGATCGGGCCAGCGAAGCGAACGTGCTGCTCTGGCTGGGCGGCCTCGAGGCGATGCGGGGCGGGACCGCGGCCGCCCGTGCGCGCATCGAGCTCGCGCGCGACTTGTACCTCGACCTCGGGCTGGGAACCGCTGCGGGAGACGACTGTCCGCGCCTGCTGAGCTTCGTCGCATCGCAGGCGGGCGAGCTCGAGCTGGCCGAGGAACACCTGCGCAGAAGCTGCGAGCTGCTCGAGCAGCACCGGCGCACGCAGGTGCTTGCCACGCGCGCAGGCGAGCTCGCTCAGGTTTTGTACGCAGAGGGGAACTACGACGACGCCGAGAACTGGACGCGACTCGCACAGGAGTCCGCGGGCGAGGACGACCTCGACGCGGCCGTCGCATGGCAACCGGTTCGAGCGATGTTGTCGGCGAGAGCCGGCGTGTACGACGAGGGCGAGCGATGTGCGCGCGAACTGCTGCGACGAATCCCCCAGGATGCACCTCACCACAGCGCCCGCACTCTGCTCGCGCTGGGTGAGGTTCTTCGGCTTGCGCGCCGCACCGAAGAGGCGGACGACGTCGTCCGGGCTGCAGTCAGCCTCTACGACAAAAAGGGGAATCTCGCCGCGGCAGAGTCTGCACGTGCACTCGTCCCCGCCAGAGTCGGATCCGCCTAGGTGAAGAGCCCCGAAATCGGGGCTCTTCACCTCGAACCACGAGCCGTTACTCGCATCCACTCCCTCCGCTGGTGCTGCCACAAGCGAGGGCGTTCGGAGAAGCGCCGAGCACGATGCTCGTCGCCGGAACGGCCGCGAGCGAGACCGTTGCCAGCGCCGCCGCCAGCAGTTTCTTCGTCTTCGACATCTGAGTCACCTCCCTTCGCCTGAGCCGTTGCGCATTCGGCTCGAGCGTCCGGGGGGGCACTCACCGCGAACTACGGCGGCGCCAACGAGCGACTAACGCGTGCGGTCGTGGCGGCCGCTCGTCAACCGCGCTCTAGTCGCGAGACGGCGCCGCTAGACTCCCCGAGTCCCGCGACGAGAGGAGCCAGAGACGTGGCGAAAATGCTGTTCCGTCTTCCGCAGGCCAAGCGGGTGGTCGCGAGCCCGAGCGCCGAGGAGGTCAAGGAACTCGCCGCGAAGATGACGACCGCGCGCCCGACGAAGCACGGGAACCTCAACGTGCAGACACAGGTGCTGGCGCGGTCGAAGCGCTCGACGTATCTCGTCACCGACGAGCCGGACGGTCAGAACCAGTCGATGTCGACGGACGACGGCGCGAAGTGGGCGGAGGTGCAGGACGCCTACATCGCCAAGCAGGAGATGGTGCAGATCGACGGCTACATCGGCGTCGACCCGGAGTTCCGCACCGCTGCACGTCTCTTCGTCGAGGCCGCGAACGCGAACATCGCCGGGATGCAGCAGCAGCTGTACTTCGGCCCGCCCGAGGACGACTTCGAGCCCGAGCTGACCGTCATCTATACGCCGAACCTGAAGGCCGACGGTTTTCCCGACGACCGGCTGATCACGGTCGACCTCGAGCAAGGCGTCACGCGCGTCTTCAACTCCGACTACTTCGGCGAGTCGAAGAAGGGCGGACTGCGCATGTGGAACAAGCTCGTGTACGACCGCGGCGGCCTTCCGCTGCATGCCGGCTGCAAGGTCATCCCGACCGCCGACGGCGAGAAGGTCTGCCTGACCGTCGGGCTTTCGGGCACGGGCAAGACGACGACGACGTTCACACGACAGAACGGTTCGCTTCCCGTACAGGACGACTTCGTCGCGTGGATGCCCGACGGCCGCATCTACGTCACCGAGAACGGCTGCTTCGCGAAGACGTACGGACTGAATCCCGAGGACGAGCCGACGATCTACGGCGCGGTGACGCAACCGGACTCATATCTGGAGAACGTGTCGCAGCACGGCGACGACGTCGACTTCTACGACGAGAGCTACACGCAGAACGGACGCGCGACATTCCCGTTCCGCGTGATCGAGTCAGCCGCCGAGCGCGAGATCGAGGGTGCCGACTTCCTGCTCGTCCTGAACAAGAACGACAACGTCATTCCCGCAGTCGCGAAGCTCGAGGGGCCGCAGGCAGCGGCCTTCTTCATGCTCGGGGAGACGAAAGGCACCGCCGCGGGCGGCGCCGACGAGGCCGGAAAGGCGCTCCGGGTGCCGGGCACCAATCCTTTTTTCCCGATGCCTCACGACCAGCAGGGAAACCGCTTCCTCGAGCTGCTCGAGGAACACCCGCTCGAGGTCTATCTCTTGAACACGGGCCACGTCGGCGGCGGCGACGACGACGAGCGTGCGAAGAAGGTGCGCATCAAGCACTCGTCGGCGATCGTCAAAGGGATCGCCGAGGGAACGATCGAATGGAAGCGTGACAATGACTTCGGCTACCTCGTTGCGACGGACGTTCCGGGCATCGACGACGCGGAGGTCCTGCAGCCGCGCAAGCTGTACGAGCGCACCGGGCGGCTCGACGAGTATCAGGCACACGTGGAGCGGTTGAAGAGCGAGCGAGCCGAGTTTCTCGGCGACTTCGCCAGCCTCTCCGACGAGATCGTCGCAGCCGTCCGCTAGCGATCCCTGGGACAAGGGATCGTAGGCCGGTCGGCCTACCCCGATAAGGGGAGTGTGAAAGCCGCGACGGTCATGTCGTCCGCTCTGACGCCCTCTTCCCCGTCGGTGACGAGTGGGCTACGCGCCCGTTCGCAGCATGTCGTGCACGTGCACGACCTTGCGGTGTCGCGCCCCGCGTCGAGGTTGCCGCAGGCCTCGCCGGGGCCGGCCCGCTAGAGCTGCCAGGTCGCGGCTCGTAGCACCGGCACGCGCTCGCCCTCGCGCGTGATTCCGGTGACATCGACGTCCGCGGAGCCGACCATGAAGTCGACGTGTACGGACGAACGGTTGATTCGGTCGACATCCTCTTTCGCGACGGCTGCCTCGTACGCGGACCCGAGCGCGACGTGGCTGGCCGCGTTCTCGTCGAGCAGCGTGTCGTAGAACACCGTGTCGAGCGGTCCGATGCGGCCTTCCCGGTCGACCAGCGCGAGCTCGCCGAGCCGCGTTCCGCCGTCATCCTGCGCCACGACCGCGCGCAGCGTCTCGGCACCGGAGCCGGCGTCGATCTGCACGGCGCGGCCGCCCTCGAATCTGACCGTCAACCCGTCGATGATCCGTCCCTGGCTGTACAGCGGCTTCGTCGCACGAACGACGCCGTCGGCACGCTGCGGATCCGGTGTCGTGAAGACCTCCTCGGTCGGAAGGTTCGCCATGTGCGGGATCCCGTCGACGGTCACCTCCCCGCCGCCGATCCACCTGGACGTCGGGAGCAGCCCGATCGTGACGTCGGTACCACCGCCCTCGAGGTGGATGGCGTCGAACCGCCGGTCCGTCAGGCGCTCGGCGACCCCCTTCAGCGCGGCGCTCCGTTGCTTCCACGCCTCCTCCGGGTTGCCGTCGTCCATGCGGCAGATGTGCAGGATCTGCTCCCAGAGCTTCTCCAGCGCCGCCTCCGGCTCGAGCTCGGGATGCACCAGCTCGGCCCAGTTCGCGGACGGCCCGGGAGCGATGCACCAGTTGACGGTGCGCGCATTGATCACGGTCGTCCATTCCTTGATTCGCGGAAAGACGTCGCGGCCGAGCCGTTCCGGGTCGAGATCGTCGTAAAGATGCGGAGCGAGCGGGCCGCTCAGCGCGATCGTCGCGGCGCGTTCCTCGCCGAGCTGCAGCGTGCGCTCGCCGTACCAGGAGGGGACGTAGTCGAGCACGTCGTCGGCCGCATACTGCACACGCGCGCGCTTCAGGTGGGGATCCCAGTAGTTCACGTCGACGAACTTCGCGCCGCGCCTGTACGCGCTCGCTGTCAGCGCTCGCGTCAGCTCCTCCTTGCCGAGACCGGTGCCGATGTCGAGGATCTGACCCGGCTGGACGTTCGCGCCGAAGTTGACGACCAGGTCGGCATAACGCTCGAGGCGATCGGCCATAGCAGGCGATGCTAACGGCGGCGCGAATGGGTTCGCGTGCACCTACAGCGCGAGATCGATCGCTTTCTCGAATCGCCGAAGCTCGGAGACGCAACGCGCCGGGCATACCGCGGCGACGTCGAGGAGTTCGGTCGCTGGCTGGACGAGCGCAGCATCCGCCTGGCGGACGTCGACGTCGGCGTGCTGACCGACTTCGTCGCCGACCTCGGCCGCACGCGACGCCGAAAGCTCGCTCCCGCGACGATCGCGCGCAAGCTCGCGGCGGTCCGCAGCTTCCTGGGCTTCACGCTAGGCGCGGCTCAAGTCCCGGATGCGTCGCTGGCACCGAAAAGACCTCGGCGGTTGCCGGACACGCCGAAGCAGGCGGAGATCGAAGCGGCGCTGGACGCGCTCGACGGCGACGGGCCGCTCGCGCTGCGGAACCGCGCGCTCGTCGAGCTCGTCTACTCCGCCGGCCTGCGTAGCGCAGAGGCCGTCGGCCTCGAGCTAGCGGACATCGACTTCGAGCGCGAGCAGCTCCACGTGCGAGGTAAGGGTGGGAAGGAGCGTCTCGTTCCGCTCGGCGAAGAGGCCGGTCACCTGCTCGCGCGTTACCTCAGGGACGCCCGGCCGCAGCTCGTACGCGGCGCGCAGAACGCGGTCTTCGTCTCAGCGAACGGCAAGCGCCTCGACACCTCGACGCTGCGGCGGATCTTCGCGCACCCGCACAGCCTGCGCCACGCATTCGCGACGCACCTGCTCGAAGGCGGCGCCGACCTCCGCACGATCCAGGAGCTGCTCGGCCACAGCTCGCTCTCGACGACACAGGTCTACAGCCACGTGGACGGGAGGAGGCTCCGTCGTGTCTACGACCGGTCGCACCCGCGATCCTGACGTCGAGGGCTTCCTCGCCCTGCTGGCCACGCGGCGCGCACCGAAGACGGTCGAGGCGTATCGCCGCGATCTCGGCGCACTCGCGGCCTGGCTGGACGGGCCGATCGGCCGGATCACGACCGCAGAGCTCGAGCGGTACGTGGCCGAATTGCGCGCGGCCGGGTTGTCGCCGGCGACGATCAGCCGTCGCATCGCCGCGACCCGAACGTTCTTCCGGCATCAGACGCTGCTCGGTCTGCGTGCCGACAATCCCGCCGCCGAGCTCGAGTTGCCGCGGCGCCGCCGTCAGCTCCCGCGCACGCTGTCGCCGGGCGAAGCCGAGCGGCTGGTCGAAGCAGCTGCGGGAACGACGCCGCGTGCGCTCCGCGACCGGGCGCTCGTCGAGCTGCTCTACGGGGCCGGCCTGCGCGTGAGCGAAGCGGTCAGCCTGCACAAGTCGAGCGTCGATCTCGACGCTCGCCTCGTCCGTTGCATCGGCAAGGGCTCGAAGGAGCGCATCGTGCCGATCGGGCGACAGGCCGTGCAGGCGCTGCGCCGCTACCTCTCGCGCGGGCGGCCGTTCCTCGACAAGCGCCATCGCCCCGAGCTGTTCCTGAACGCGAAAGGGGGCGGGCTGACGCGCGCCGGCGCTTTCCTGATCCTGCGCAACTTGGCCGCGACGGCCGGGCTCGAGCCCGAACGGGTGCATCCGCACCTGCTCAGACACTCGTTCGCCACCCACCTGCTGGAAGGCGGCGCCGATCTCCGTTCCGTCCAGGAAATGCTTGGACACGCGGATCTGGCAACCACCGAGCTGTACACGCACGTATCCGATCGCCGCCGTCGGGAGTTGTACTTCCAGGCGCACCCTCACGCGCGCCGGAAGTCGAACTAGGAGACGAGATGGAGCTCGATCCGAACATCACACTCCTCGCCCTCCTCACGACCGGCGTCGGCTACCTGATGGTGGCCGCCGGGCTGCACAAGAGCATGCTCGAATGGCGCCGCGATGGACGGGTCTGCCCGAGCTGCGGCCGCGCGATCCAGAACCGCGTGTGCAGCTTCTGCGTGCGCTAGCAGGTCGCGTAACGCAGGCTCGAGGCCGCGCCTAGCCTTTGGGGCCGGCGCGCTTCTTCAGATCGGCCGCAACGGCGCGCGCCG
>JBJMJL010000139.1:0-4183 GCA_045806365.1 Gaiellaceae bacterium | reverse complement strand
GCCAGCCCAAGCGGCAGCAGTCGATGCTTACTCAATTCTCCTCCTCCTCGAGACCCGTCTCATGAACAGAGGCGATCGTACTGCCTGCCGCCTCCGCTTTCTCTTTGAGACGCGCGATCCAACCGTATGGTTAGGCCCATGGCGCTGAGGGAGACGCTCGGCTTCGATCCCTCGGATCCGGGGTTCCTGGAGGATCCGTACCCCGTCCTGAGCCGGCTGCGGGAGAGCGCGCGGGTCTTCCACGTCGAGCAGCGCGATCGCTGGTTCGTGACGCGGCACGAGGACGTGCGGGCGTGCCTGCGCGACAGGCGGCTCGGGCGCAACTTCCGGCACGTGATGACGCCGGAAGAGATCGGCGTGCCGCCGCTCGACCCTCGCTGGCAGGCGTTCTGGGACTCGGAGCGCTGGTCACTGCTGTGGCTCGAGCCTCCCGACCACACCCGGATCCGCAAGCTCGTCGCGGCCGCGTTCACCCCGCGCGCCGTCGAAGCATTGCGCGCGCCGGCCCAAGCGCTGGCGCAGGAGATGCTCGAGCCGCTGGCCGAGGCCGGCGAGATGGAGCTCCTGTGCGACTACGCCCAGCCGTACTCGATCTCCGTCATCTGCCGGATGCTCGGCGTGCCGCTCGACCGCCACCGCGACCTCCTCGACTGGTCGCACCGGATGGTGAAGATGTACGAGTTCGATGTGTCCGACGAGGCCGCGGAGGCGGCGAGCCGTGCGGCGGCGGAGTTCATGGAGTACGTGCGCGGTCTGATCGCGGAGCGGCGCGCGCGTCCGTGCGACGACATGGTGTCGGCGCTCGTCGGCGCGCGCGTCGACGGGGGGAAACTGTCGGACGACGAGATCGTGTCGACCGTGATCGTGCTGCTGAACGCGGGCCACGAGGCGAGCGTGAACACGCTGGGGAACGGCATGCTCGCGTTCGCGCGGCACGAAGAGCAGTGGCGGCGCGTCGTCGGCGGCGACGTGGCGGCGGCGGTCGCGGGCGAGGAGCTGATCCGCTACGACCCGCCCCTGCAGCTGTTCGAGCGCTGGGTGCTGACGGACGACTTCGCGATCGGCGACATCGCGATCCCCCGCGGCGCCAAGCTCGCGCTGCTGTTCGGCGCCGCCAACCGCGACCCGCGTGTGTTCGACCGCCCGGACGAGTTCGACGTCGGCCGCGAGAACGCCGTGCAGCACATTGGCTTCGGCGGCGGCATCCACGTCTGCATCGGCGCCCCGCTCGCTCGCGTCGAGCTCGAGGCGAGCCTGGAGGCGCTCTGCCGCTACTGGCCGGACTTCAGACTGCGCACTGAGCCCCGACGCACGGGCGCGTTCGTGATCTGGGGCCTGCAGGGCCTCGAGCTCGCACGAAGCTGATCAGGCGCTCCAGCCGGTAGGCGCGCCGCTGCCGGCGATCGCGCTGCCGGTGCCCACGGACGATCGGGTCGCATGGGTATCCGCGTGTCTCGTACATGCCGAGAAAGTACGCGTCCGCTGCCTGGCACGCTGTACGGCAATCCGCACTCTGCGGTGCGGTGGGCAGGTCAGTGCTTCTCGAGAAGGGCAGAGCCTGCGGGCGTCAACACCACGCGCTGCGCCTCGACGCGGAGGAGCTCGTCAGCGAGCGCGTCTTCCCAGACGGTCAGTCGCGGGCACGAGCTCTTCCATGCTTCGATCGTCTCCGGATACGCGCGCGGCCTCTCCGCGATCCAACTGAGCAGTTGGAGTGTCGGCGCTGTCACGGCGGACATGCTCCAACGATACGCCGCGGGTGTGGCCATCGCCGGGCTAGTTCGCGACGTGCTCCGTGTCCGAGACGAGCACTCGCCGCGGCTTCGAGCCCTCGTAGCCCGAGATGATCCCGCGGCGCTCGAGCATGTCGATCAGTCTCCCGGCGCGTGTGTAGCCGACGCGCAGGCGGCGCTGGAGCAGTGACACGGACGCGGTCTGAGTCTGGACGACGACCTCGATCGCCTTCTCGAGCAGCGGATCCTCGTCCGGATCGAACTCGCCGTCCTCCCCGCCGTCGACATCCTCGGCGAACACCTCGGGCAGCTCGAGCAGCGACTCGTCGAGCTCCTGCTCGCGCTGGTGGCGGCACTGGTCGACGACCAGGGCGATCTCCTCTTCCGACACGTATGCGCCCTGCACGCGCTGGAGCCGCGAGGTGCCGAGGGGCTTGAACAGCATGTCGCCCTGGCCGAGCAGGCTCTCGGCGCCGGCCTGGTCGAGGATCACGCGCGAGTCGGTCTGCGACGAGACGGCGAACGCGATCCGCGACGGGACGTTGGCCTTGATCATCCCGGTGATCACGTCGACGGACGGACGCTGCGTCGCAAGGACGAGGTGGATGCCGACCGCGCGCGACTTCTGGGCGAGGCGAATCACGGCGTCTTCCACGGCCTGGGGCGAGATCATCATCAGGTCGGCGAGCTCGTCGATGACGACGAGCAGGTACGGCATCGTCTGCTCGCCGCGCTGACGCAGCGTTCGGTTGGCCTCCGGGAGGTTGCGCGCGCGGACGGCGGAGAGCTTCTCGTAGCGCCGTTCCATCTCGGCGACGAGGTTCGTCAGCGCCACGGCGGCCTGCTTCGGGCTGGACACGACCGGCGTCAGCAGATGGGGGATCGACTCGTAGAAGCCCAGCTCGATGCGCTTCGGGTCGATCAGGATCATCCGCACGTCGTCGGGCGTCGAGCGCAGCAGCACCGAGGTGAGGAGCGTGTTGATGCAACCGGACTTGCCCGAGCCGGTCGTGCCGGCGATCAGCAGGTGCGGCATGCGGGCGAGGTCGGTCCACACCGCCGTGCCGGAGATGTCCTTGCCGAGCCACACGGCGAGCGGGCTGGCCGTCGCGGGGAGGTCGTCGAAGATGTCCCCGAGCGTGACGAGGTTCGGTGACAGATTCGGGACCTCGACGCCGACGGCCTGTTTGCCGGGGATCGGCGCCAGGATGCGAATCTCCGTCGTCGCGAGCGCGTACGAGAGGTCGTCCTTCAGCGCCGCGACCTTCGAGACCTTTGTGCCCGGGGCGAGCTGCAGCTCGTAGCGCGTCACACGCGGACCGGAGATCTGACCGACGATCGTCGCGTCGACGCCGAAGTGCGCGAGCGTCTGGACGAGGGCGGTCGCCGTCCGCTCGGCGACGTCGCCGGAGAGCTCGCTCGCCGCCGGCGAGCGCCGCAGGATCGTCCGGTCCGGAAGCGTGTACTCCCCATGCGATTCGGCGGTGCCGACGTCGAAGAGCGACGGCTGGTCCGGATCCTCCGCCGACGACGGCTCGATCAGCAGCGGCGGCGGCGCGTTCTCGCCAACGACGTCGGGGAAGTCGTGCACAGCGTCGACGGGTGACTCGTGCGTGCGAATCGGGATGACCGGCGCAGGTCGCGTCGCCGGTTGCGCGGGGACTGCGCGCCGTGCGCGCGAGTGCGCGCGGCGTACCGCATGCCCCGAGCGGCGCACGAGCGCGCCCGCCGAGGCGCCGGAGAGCAGCAGGATGCCGATCACCAGCGCGAGCACGCCGATGATCGTCGTACCGGTCGAGCCGACGAGCACACCGAACAATCGCTCCAGCCCGCGGCCGACGGCACCCCCGTGGTCGGCGCCGAGCGTCGCCAGCAGGCCGAACGCGGTCACGATCAGCCCGGTGCGGAACGGGCTCACGTCCACGAGCCCGCTGCGCCCGACCATGAGCGCGCCGACGATCACGAAAGCGACGGGAGCGACGTACGCGGCCGCGCCGATCCCGGCCGTGAAGGCGTCGGCGATGCCGCCGCCGATCATCCCTCCGCTCCAGCCCATGTACAGGATCGAGGCGAGGAAGACGCCGAGCGCCAGCAGGCCGAGCCCGATCAGCTCGAGATGTTGCTCGCTCTTCGGCTTGCCCTTGCGTCCCTTCTTCCGGACGCGCGAGGGCAGGCGTGGCTGGAGGGTGCGCTTCTTGCGGCGTCGCGCCATGCGACGCGACTTCGACGCCGCTCTTGCGACCCCTTTGCTCGAGGCCGTGTGTCGCGCCCTACGACCAGCCGGCCGGCGGGATGACGTAGATGCGCACGCCGAGCGGCTCGAACGAGTCGGAGAAGCCCTTGTCGTCGGAGGCGACGGCAGGGCCGCCCCCGCCGAGCCCCGCCGCCGAGCGCCCCGCGACGCCGTCCCCCGAGATCTTTGCCTGCACCGACGCCGAGCTCGTGTTGAC
>JBJMJL010000138.1:0-10499 GCA_045806365.1 Gaiellaceae bacterium | reverse complement strand
GAGTTCGCGAAGGAGAAGTTCGGCTGCACGCCGATCGAGTACGTCGAGGAGCTCGGGTGGCTGGCGGAGGATGTCTGGTGCGCGCACTGCGTCCACCTCTCGAGTGAAGACGTGACGAAGTTCGGCGCGCAGGACGTCGGCGTCGCGCACTGTCCCAGCTCCAACATGCGCCTCGGAGCCGGCATGGCGCCCGTGCGCGAGCTGCTCGACGCGGGCGTGCGCGTCGGGCTCGGCGTCGACGGCAGCGCATCGAACGAACGCGGCGATCTCTTCCTCGAGGTGAAACAGGCGCTCCTCGTCGCGCGGGCGCGCGGCGGGCCGAAGGCGATGACGGTGCGCGACGCGCTCCGGCTCGGCACCCGCGGCGGCGCGGCGGTGCTCGGTCGCGACGACATCGGGCAGCTGGCGCCGGGCAAGCGCGCCGACTTCGCGGTCTGGCGGACGGACGGTCTGGAGCTCGGCGGCGCGTCTGATCCGGTGGCGGGGCTCGTCTTCGCCGGGCCGCACCGCGTCGACCGGCTCTACGTCGGCGGCGAGGAGGTCGTGCGCGACGGGCAGCTCGTCCGCGGCGACGAACGGGAGATCGCGCGCGAGCAGCGCCGCCAGGCGGAAAGATTCGCATCGTGAGCGTCTCGATCTCGACGCACGTCCTCGACGTGGAGCGCGGCCGTCCGGCGAGCGGCGTGCGGGTCGAGCTCTGGCAGGAGGAGCTCGTCACCGCCGGCGAGACCGACGACGATGGGCGCATCGCCGACCTCGCGTCGAATCTCGAGCCCGGCATCTACCGGCTCCTCTTCCGGCCCGACTCCCCGTTCTTCAAGGGGCTCGGCGTCGAGGTCGAGCTGGAGCAGGGCCACTACCACGTCCCCCTACTCGTCTCGTCCTACTCGTGCACGACATACCGCGGAAGCTGACCCCGGAGCAACTGGCCGAGCTCTTCGAAGGCCGGACGCGCCTCGTCGAGAAGCTCGCCGTCCGCGACGACCCGCTCGGGGAGGCGCGCGAGGTGATCGCCGGCCTCAGCGAGGGCGAGAAGCTCGAGGCGCTGAACGCCCATCCTGCGATCGGGGCGAAGAAGCTGTCGGCCCGGTCGGCCGCGGAACAGGGCACGGACGCCGACCCGGTCATCCTCACCGAGCTCGCGTATCTGAACCAGGTCTACGAGGAGAAGTTCGGCTTCCGCTTCGTCGTCTTCGTCAACCGGCGACCGAAGATCGAGATCCTCGACATCCTGAAGCAGCGGCTCGAGCGCACGCGCGACGAAGAGCTCGACACCGCCGTCGAAGAGCTCGTCGCGATCGCAGAGGATCGATGGCGACGCTCCTGAGCCTCGATCCGTACGCGACCGACTGGCTCAATCTCCTCACCCGCTGGCTCCACGTCGTCGCGGGCATCGTCTGGATCGGCTCGTCCTTCTACTTCATCGCGCTCGACAACCACCTCCGGCCTCCGCGCGAGGAGGCGGAGGGCGTCAGCGGCGAAGCTTGGGAGATCCACGGCGGCGGCTTCTACCGCGTGCACAAGTACGCCGTCGCGCCGCGTGCGCTCCCCGAGCCGCTCCACTGGTTCAAGTGGGAGGCCTACACGACGTGGCTGAGCGGCTTCGCACTCCTCGTCGTCCTCTACTACGCGCACGCCGACACGTACCTGGTCGACCGCAGTGTCGCCGACCTGTCGACTGCCGAGGCGATCGCGATCAGTGTTGCGTTGCTGGCGGCGGCGTGGCTCGTCTACGACGGCTTGTGCCGCGTGCTCTCGGAACGTCCGCTGGCGCTGGCGGGCACGCTGCTCGCCCTGATCACGATCGCCGCGTGGGGCATCTCCCACCTCTTCAGCGGACGAGCGACGTACATCCAGGTCGGCGCGATGCTCGGGACGATGATGGTCGGCAATGTCTTCTTCGTGATCATCCCGGCGCACTGGGAGCTCGTGCGCGCGAAGCAGGCTGGGCGCGACCCCGATCCGGCGGCGAACGCGCGCGGAAAGGTCCGCTCCGTGCACAACAACTACCTGACGCTGCCCGTCGTGTTCACGATGATCTCGAACCACTTCCCGTTCACGTACGGGCACAGCTACAACTGGCTGATCCTCGTCGTCCTGCTGGTGATCGGCGCGTGGATCCGGCACTTCTTCAACCTGCGCCACGCGGGCCGCACCGTTTGGGCGATCCCCGTCACCGCCGCGCTCGCGATTGCCGCGCTGGCGATCCTGATCCGACCGCAGGAGACATCGACCGCAGGGACAGCGACCGTGCCGTTCGCGCGCATCGCACGCATCGTCGACGCGCGCTGCACGGCGTGCCACTCGCAGCATCCGACGAAGGTGGACGAGGCGCCGCTCGGGCTCACGCTCGACACCCCGCAGGAGATCCAGCACTATGCGCCGGACATCAAGGGCCAAGCCGTCGACTCGACCGCGATGCCGCTCGGCAACGTCACGCAGATGACGCAGCAGGAGCGACGGCTCCTGGGGCGCTGGATCGCACAAGGCGCGAAGATTCCGTAGATGTTGCAGATCGTGTCAGGCGATTTCCGCTTCGCCGCGCGGCTGGAGGAGGAGGCGGCGCCGCAAACCGTCGCGGCGTTCCGCCGCCTGCTCCCGCTCGACTCGAAGCTCATCCAGGCCCGCTGGAGCGGGCAGTCCGCATGGATCCCGTTTGGCGAGCTCGACGTCGGCATCGGGCCGGAGAACGCGACGAGCTATCCGGCGGCGGGCGAGCTGCTGCTCTACCCCGGCGGCGTCAGCGAGACGGAGCTGCTCTTTCCATACGGCCACACGTGCTTCGCCAGCAAGGCGGGGCAGCTCGCGGGAAACCACTTCGCGACGATCGTCGAAGGCGGCGAGCGGTTGCAGGAGCTCGGCGAGCTCGTGCTCTGGCACGGCGCGCAGGACATCTCGTTCCGCGCGACCTGATGCTCTACCGGTCCGAGGCGTTCGACCGCTTGACGGACACGCCTTGGGACGAAGCGAAGGCCCGCGACCGGATCGGCGCGATCGTCGCCGAAGTCGATACGGGGATCCGCGGCCCGAAGCTGATGTGGCGCGCGCACGAGTGGGACCGCTGGCACGGGACGAGCCCGATGAAGAACCTCTACGTCGGCGGCGCCGGCGTCCTGTGGGGGCTGGACCAGCTCCGCCGCCGCGGCTACGCAGAGACCACGCTCGATCTGTCTGACCTTGCCGTCCGCAACCTCGAGCTGTTCCGCGAGAAGCCCGACTACATCAAGCTGCCGGCGTTCAAGCCGCCGGAGCCGCGCGACTCCGCTCTCTTCCTCGGCGAGGCCGGGATCCTGCTCGTGACGTGGCGGCTGGCACGAGAGAACGACGTCGCCGACGCGCTGCACGCGCGCGTCCGCGCAAACGCCGACAACGAGGCCGAGGAGATCTTCTGGGGCGCTCCGGGATCGCTCATCGCCGCACGCGCGATGTTCGAGTGGACAGGCGACGCGCGCTGGCGCGACGCGTGGCACGAGCTTGCCGACGCGCTGCTTGCGCGCCGAGACGACGAAGGGCTCTGGACGCAGCGGCTCTACGGCCAGGAGTACAAGAGCCTGACGCCGCCGCACGGCCTTGTCGGCAACGTGCAGGCGCTCGGCGCACTACTGCACGACGAGCGCCGGGCGGCGCTCAGGCGGCACAGCGCGGCGATCCTCGCGCGCAGCGCGCACCGCGAGGACGGCCGCGTCAACTGGCCGCCGCGGCCACGCCCGGACCTTCCCGGGCCCGACGGGCAGATCAGGCTGCAGTGGTGCGCGGGCGCGCCCGGCATCGTCGCGGCCGCCGGCGACTATCTCGACGAGGACCTGCTGCTCGCAGGCGCGGAGCTCATCTGGGAAGCCGGGCCGCACGGCGACGACAAGGGGCCGAACATCTGTCACGGCACGTCGGGCAACGGCTACGCGTTCCTGAAGACGTTCGAGCGCACCGGCGACGAGCAATGGCTCGACCGGGCACGCCGGTTCGCCGTGCACGCGCTCGAGCAGCTCGAGCGGATGCCGCCGCGCTACTCGCTCTTCACCGGCAACGTCGGCGTCGCGATCTACGCCGCCGACTGCATCGAGCAACGCACGGCGTACCCGATCATGGAGTATGTCTAGCGCTCTTCCCTGACGTACGGGACCCCGAGCGCCGCAGGCGCGCCGAACCGCAGCCGCGCCGCGCGTGACGACACGAGGACGAGCGCGACGACCGTCGCGACGTAGGGGAGCGTCTGCCACAGCTCCGGCGCCTTCGTGACGCCGTGGCTCTGCAGCGCGAAGGGCAGCGCGGTGAATGCACCGAACAGATAGGCCCCGACGAGACAGAGGGTCGGCCGCCAGAACGCGAAGATCACGAGCCCGATCGCGATCCAGCCCGCGCCCTGCGTGAGCCCTTGCACCCACTGCGGCGTGATCGACAGGCTGAACGCCGCGCCGCCGACGCCCGCGAAGGCGCCGCCGACGAGCGTGTGCGCGTAGCGGTAACGTGCGACGTTGATGCCCATCGCGTCGGCCGCTGCGGGCGACTCGCCCACCGCGCGCACATTCAGGCCGAGCCGCGTACGCGTCAGATACAGCGCGACGAGCACGACGCAGAGCCACGACGCGTAGACGAGGATCGACTGGCCGAAGACGATCGGCCCGATCACCTTCAAGTCCTGCCACGACTGTGGAAAGACCTCCTGGAACTGGTGACGCGCCGGCGACCCCGACAGCTCGAGATCGTTCCCGAGGTACGACGACAGGCCGGCCGCGCCGGCGAAGATCGTCAGCGCGAGGCCGGAGACGATCTGGTTCGCCCGAAGCGTGATGACGAGGAAGGCGTGGATGCACGCCATCACCGCGCCGGCGAGCGCCGCCACGCCAATCGCCGCCGCGAGCGCGACCGCCGAGGTCGCGTGGACGCGCTGGACCGTCCAGAAGCCCATCACGGCGCCCACGAGCATCATCCCCTCGACGCCGAGGTTGAGCACGCCCGAGCGCTCCGCGAGCAGCTCGCCGAGCGCCGCGTACAGGAGCGGCGTGCCGTAGAGCACGCCCGACGCGAGCACGACGACGACGAGGCTGTTGTTCACCATGCGAACCGAACCCGGTAACGGACGAACAGCTCGCCTCCCAGCGCGCAGAAGAGGATCAGTCCCTGGATCACGCCGACGAGGCCGGCCGGGAAGTCTGCGCCCTGCAACGAGAAGCCGGCGTTCTGCAACCCGCCGATCAGGATCGCGACGAGCACGACGGCGAACGGGTTGTAACGCGCGAGCGCCGCGACGACGATTCCCGTGTAGCCGTAGTTCGCCTGCGTCAGCCCACGCGGATCGAGCTGGTGCCGGAAATCGCCGACCTGGCTGGCGCCCCCGACGCCGGCGATCGCGCCCGACAGGCACATGACCGCGAGGATCTTCCGGCGCGTGCGCATGCCGGCGTACCGGCCCGCGCGCGCGGAGTCGCCGATCACCTGCACCTCGAAGCCGAACCGCGTACGCGAGTACAGCGCCCACACCAGCACCGCGATCGCCACTGCCACGACGAAGCCGAGCGGGAACGCGACGCCGTGCAGCATCCAGCTCGGCCACGTCGCCTCGTCCGGCAGCGTCTTGCCCTGAGGAAAGACCTGCGCCTCGAATCCGCTCGTGTCGCGCCAGTACGAGTGGCTGTCGAAGATCAGGTACTCGAGGACCAGCGCGACCACGTAGTTGAGCATCAGCGACGTGATGATCTCGTTCGTCGCGAAGTACGCCCGGAGCAGGGCGGGGATCGACGCGAGGAGCGCGCCGCCCGCCGCGCCGGCCGCGATCATCATCGCGATGACGAAGGGCGACGGCGTGCCGGCGAGGAGGAGACCTGCAGCCGCGCCCGTGATCGCGCCGGCGTAGAGCTGCCCCTCTCCACCGATGTTGAACAGGTTCATGCGGAAGGCGACGGCCGCGGCGAGCCCGGTGAAGATCAGCGGCGTTGCCGAGACGATCGTTTCGCTGAGCGCACCCTTGCCGCTGAAAGCCGCGTCGACCAGGCGCCGGAAGGAATGCACCGGGGGATGTCCGGTCAGCAAGAGCACGACCGCCGACAGGAGCAGCGCGACCGCGATCGAGACGACGGGAACGACGACGGTCAGCCACCAAGGCTGGCGCAGGCGGCGTTCGATCCGCATCAGCCGCCGGCCATCAGCAGCCCGAGCTCTTCGACCGTCGCCGTCTCGGCGTTGCGCTCGCCGACGATCTCTCCCTCGTAGATGACGACGATCCGGTCGGCGAGCGCAAGGATCTCGTCGAGGTCTTCGCTGATCAGCAGGACGCCGACGCCGCGCGACGCGGCCTCGCGCAGAAAGTCGTGCACCGTCTCGCATCCGGAGATGTCCAATCCGCGCGTCGGCGCCGCGGCGACCAACACGGCCGGGTCGCCGGAGAACTCGCGCGCCAGCACGACCTTTTGCAGGTTCCCGCCGGACAGCTGCCATGCCGGCACGTCCGGACCCGAGGTGCGTATGTCATAGCGGCGGATGACCTGCTCCGCGAGCTCGCGGATGCGCCCCAGTTGCAGCAGCGGGCCGCGTGACGCCGGGGGCTCGCGGTACGACTTCAGGACGACGTTCGACGCGACGCTGAGACCCGGTGCGACGCCGGTGCCGAGCCGGTCCTCGGGAACGTAGGCGATGCCGGCGGCGATCGCCTTGCGCGGATCGCCGCTCGGCAGCACCTTTTCGCGCACCCGAACGCTGCCGCCTGTCGTGGGGCGCATGCCCACGATCGCGTCGGCGAGCTCGCGCTGCCCGTTTCCGGCAACGCCAGCGAGCGCGACGATCTCGCCGGCATTGACGCGTATCGACACGTTCTTCACGGCGGCGAGACCGCGATCGCCGTCCGCGGAAATGTCCTGCACCTCGAGCGCGGCGTCGGCCGACGGCTGGTGGCCCTGCTCGCGGCGCCCGATCTCGACCTCGCGCCCGACCATCAGCGCGGCGAGCGAACGCGGCGTCGCGTCGGCCGCGCCGACGGTCGCGACCGAGCGGCCCCGGCGGAGGACCGTGACGCGGTCGGCGACCGACTTAACTTCGTGGAGCTTGTGCGAGATGAAGATGACCGTGCGGCCGTCCGCCGCCATGGCGCGGACCGTCTCGAACAGCGCATCCGCTTCCTGCGGCGTCAGCACCGCGGTCGGCTCGTCCAGGATCAGGATGCGCGCGTCCTGGTACAGCGCCTTGATGATCTCGACCCGCTGCTGCTCGCCGACCGAGAGCTGCCACACCCGCGCGCGCGGGTCGAGCCGCAGCCCGTAGCGCTGCTCGAGCTCGACGACACGCTGCTCGATCGCGCGCCGGCGCACGAGGAACGCGCGGCCGACGTCGCGGTGATCGCCGAGGGCGATGTTCTCCGCGACCGAGAACGGCTCGACGAGCCGAAAGTGCTGATGGACCATCGCAATGCCGGCGTCGAGGGCGTCTCGCGGCGAGCCGAACTCGACCGTCTCGCCGAAGAGCGCGATCTCTCCCTCGTCCGGCCGGTACAGCCCCGTGAGGATGTTCGACAGCGTCGTCTTGCCGGCGCCGTTCTCGCCGAGCAGGGCGTGCACCTCGCCGGGGGCAGCTTCGAAGTCGATGTGATCGTTCGCGACGACGGCGGGGAACCGCTTCGTGATTCCCCGCAGCGCGATCGCTGGTGCTGAGGGCGGGGCCGCGGCCCCGCCCTCCGGGCTGTCAACCTTTGGCGCTACCGATGACGCCTTTGACGAGCCAGTTCATCGCGTACAGGTCCTTGACCGTCAGCTTCTTGCCCTTCGGGACACGGAGCTTGCCCTTCTGGTCGTACAGCGGGCCCGCGAACTCGTAGAAGGTGCCGTTGATCAGCGCTTGCTTCTTCTTGGAGATCGCCGTCTTCGTCTTCGCCGACACCTTCGGGCCGTACGGCGCCAGCCCGACCATGCCGTCCTTGAGGTTGCCGTAGTAGAAGCCGGTCTTCCAGCTGCCGTTCATCGCGGCCTTCGTCTTGCGCACGTAGTAGGGGCCCCAGTTGTAGATCGCCGCTGTCAGCCACTGCTTCGGCGCGAACTTGCGCGCGTCGGAGTCGTAGCCGACCCACGGAACTTTTTTCGATTCTGCGAACTGCCCGGCCGCCGGGCTGTCTACGTTCTGGCCGAGCACGTCGCTGCCGGCGGCGACGAGGTTTTGCGCCGCCTTCTTCTCCTTGCCGGGATCGAACCAGGAGTTCGTCCAGATCAGCCTGACCTTCACGCCGGGGTGCGTCGCCTGCGCGCCGAGGGCGAACGCGTTCGCGTGCCGGATGACCTCGGGAATCGCGAACGGAACGACGTAGCCGATCACGCCCTTCTTCGTCGCAGCGCCGGCGGCCATACCGGAGAGGTAGATGGCGTCCTCGCCCGCGCCGAAGTACTCCGCCATGTTCTTCGACTGCGCCGTACCGGTCGCCATCTCGAACTTGACGTCCGGATGCTTCTTCGCCGCCGTGACCATCGCCGGCTGGAACCCGAACGACGTGGCGAAGATGATCTTGTTGCCGTCGCGAATCAGGCTCTCGATCACCTGCGAGACCTGCGGGCCTTCGGGGACGTTCTCCTTGAAGGTCGTCTTGACCTTCGAGCCGAGCTGCTTCTGCACGTACAGCCGGCCTTTGTCGTGCGCTTGCGACCAGCCGCCGTCGTTGTGCGGCCCAACGTAGATCCAGGCGGCCTTGATCGTGGCCGACTGCTTGTGCGGCCGCGCCGAGCCGGTCGAGACGCCGATCGCGAGGACGAGCGCGACGACGAATGCGAAGGGCAAGACGACGGCAAACCTCCGTCTCTTCATGTTCTCCTCTCTCCTGGTGCTGCGGGGGGACCGACCCGCCGACTCTATGACGTCCGGCGGCTAGGTCAAGTCCGAGAGGGACGTCAAGTCCGACAGAGCGCCGCTCAGCACCTCGACGGCGAGCTCGACGTCCGCGGGGGCGGATTCCTCCTCCGGGCAGTGGCTGACGCCGCCGTTCAGGCTACGGACGAAGAGCATCGCGGTCGGGACGCCGGCCGCGGCGAGAACGGCGGCGTCGTGGCCCGCACCTGACGGGAGCTCGAGGACCGGCAATCCGCGCTTCTCCAGCTGGGCGCGCAGCGCGCCGACAGGCCGCTCGGCCATCGGCACCGGCTCGAGCCGAAAGTCAGGCTCCAGCTCGAGCGCGGCAACGAGGCCGTCGAGACGGGCCCGGTCGGGCGCCCGCAGGTCGACGGAGACCCGCACCCGGCCGGGGATGACGTTCGCCGCGCCGGGCTCGACGTCGATCTGCCCAACCGTCCCGACAGCGCCGTCCACGCTCGACGCGAGATCGCGGACACGGAGGATGTACTCGGCGGCGGCGACGAGTGCGTCTTGCCGACCGGCCATCGGAACCGTGCCCGCGTGGCCTGCCTCTCCGTCGAAGATGCGTTCGCCGCGGACGATCCCGACGATGCCCTGCGCGACGCCGAGCGGCGCGCCGGCTCGTTCGAGCACAGGGCCCTGCTCGACATGCACCTCGAGGAAGCAGTCCGGCAACTCGGGGCCGCGCTTCACGAGGGCGGTGCTTCCGACGCACCCGCGCTCCTCGTCGCGGAAGACGACGACCGTGCCCTTGCCGACGCGCTCGACCGCCTCGATCGCCGCGACGACGCCGAGCGCACCGTCGAACTTGCCGCCGTTCGGGACGGAGTCGAGATGCGAGCCGGTCCACACGCGCGGGTCGTACGTACGGCCGAAAAGGTTGCCGGCGTCGTCGACCGAGACCTCGAAGCCGGCTTCCCGCATCCAGCCCGCTGCCAGCTCGTGCGCACGGTCTTCTCCCTCGGTGCCTGCGACACGGTCGGCGCCCTCGGCGTCCCCGATCACGTAGAGCTGCTCTAGCCGCTCGAGGACACGCACGAGCGGATCATTTCAGGGGGTTGACATCACGGAAGCAGCGGCGATGGAGCATCTGGCCGGCGGCGGCGGTCCTGTCACTGCTGCTCCTCTGGATCGCGCTCGCGATCTGGTTCGGGCTGACGCAGGCGCGCTAGCCATGTCCCGGGACTCTCCGGAGGGACGTGTCCTAAAGGCCGAACGGGTTGAACGGCTTCGGGCTCGTCGAGACGAGCACGCTCTTCGTCTCGAGATAGAGCTCGAGCGTGTCGAGCCCGAGCTCGCGGCCGAAGCCCGACTGCTTGTAGCCGCCGAACGGGATGCCGGGGAACGCGGTGTACGGCATGTTGATGCCCACCGTCCCGGACTTGATCTTCGACGCGATGCGGTGCCCGCGGGCCGGGTCGCCCGTCCAGATCGTCGCCATCAGCCCGTACTTGACGTCGTTCGCGATGCGGACGGCGTCGGCTTCGTCGTCGAAGGGGATGACCGTGACGACAGGCCCAAAGATCTCTTCCTGCGCGGCGACCATCCTGTTGCCCGCCTTGGCAATGATCGTCGGCGGGTAGAACGCGCCCGGGCCGTCGGCGACGGCGCCGCCGGTCGTCACCTCGGCACCGTCGTCGCGCGCGCCGTCGACGAACGCATGCACCTTGTCGCGATGC
>JBJMJL010000137.1:0-16998 GCA_045806365.1 Gaiellaceae bacterium | reverse complement strand
CGCCCCGCCTGCGTCTGCTCGACGAGCCGCTCGGCGAGCTCGAGCGCTTCGTCGACGAGCGGCGACGCCGCAACGGCCTCCTGACCCATGTCGTGCAGAATCGTGCGCTCCGTGCGCGACGCGACGATCGGCTCCGCCAGGCCCTCGATCCAGACACGCGTGCGCCTCCCGTGGCCGCGCTCGCCTTCACCCAGCGGCTCGAGCGCGTAGATGCGATCGGCGCGAACGTACTTGCCGAAGCCCAGGAAGACCATGCGCTGAGCGCCCGCCACGCGGCGGATTCTCCCAGAAGGGCTATTCGAAAAACGTGTCGTCGTGGGAGTACGGCGGCGCGCAACAACAGAGGAAGCGCAACCTGCCGGTCGCCGTGATCCGGTGCCACGCGCCGGGCCGAATCAGCGCGGCGTCGCCCGGTGTCACGTGCCGACGCGCGCCGTCGATCTCGAGGTCGCCTTCGCCCTCGAGGACGAAGTAGATCTCCTCGCTCGCACGGTGGTAGTGCCGGTCGGTCGTCTCACCCGACTCGAGGGTCGCCTCGGCAAGGCTCTGCGCCGTCGTGTGGTGGAGCTCGCGGATCGTCGAGCCGTCCTTCGTCGCGAACGGCTCGGCAGCTGCGAGCGATCGAACGTCCATGCGCCGATTATCTGCACGCCCGGCCGGCGCCGTTCTATGTACACGCGCGCGCGCGCAACCCCCACCCGACTCAGGGTGGGGTGAGTCACCCACCGCCCGTCTGACGGCGACGATACCGCCACCCGGCCTACGTGTCCGCGTCGATTCTGTGCCGATTGTGGCGCCGGCGCGGCGGGCCGCTCAGTCGCCGTCGCGGGGCGCCGTCTCGGTCGGCGGCGGCTTCGTCGTCGGCTCGGCTTCGGGCTCCGGACGCTCCGGCTGGGGGATTCTGAACGCCGTCACGACGGCGAGGCCGACCCAGAGCAGATCCCAGCCGCCCCAGATGTCGCCCTTCAGATTCCAGAACAGCCTCATCGTGTCGGTCGAGAACACCGGGATATCGACTCCGAGCTTGTCGAGCTCGTCTTGGCCGATCCAGACGAACGCGAGGTACTTGCCGATGACGATGCCCGCGAGCGCGAGGACGACTGCGATCAGCTGCAGCGGGAGCCCACGCTGTTGCTGCGCACCGATCACGACGGCGGTGCCGACGATGAAGCCGATTCCCCAAGCAGCGAAGCCGATCTCGTAGTCGGACCAGCGGACGATCAGGCCCCACGCGATGCCGCCGACGATCGCCGCAGCCAGACCGGCGAGCGTCGCAGTCAGGAAAACGCCTGAGCGCACTTCGCGAAAGCCGCCTGCCTCCATCGTCCCCCTTTCGCCGCTCGAGTGGTCCTTCCCGCTCGGCCGGGAGTTATGCGGCGGCCAGCGCTCCGCGCAAGACCTCGACCACCCGCTCTTGGTCATCGGGATCGATCTGCGTGAAGAACGGCAGTGCGAGCGTGCGTGCCGCCGTCGCCTCCGCGACCGGACACAGGCCTTCCTCGAAACCGAACTGCTCCCGCATGTACGGCTGCAGGTGGATGCAGGGGACGTACTCCGCGGTCGCGACGCCGTCCCCGCGAAGCGAGTCCATGACGCCGTCACGGTCGACCGAGGAGTCGAGCTTCACCACGTACACGAACCAGGAACGGCGATGCTCGGCGTCGTCGGCGGCCGGCGGCTCGACGCGGTCGACATCGGCGAGCAGCTCGCCGTACCTGCGCGCCGCCTCCGCTCGCAGCTCGAGAATCCGGTCGAGCTTTTCCAGTTGCGCGAGCCCGATCGCCGCCTGCACATCGGTCCAGCGGTAGTTGAGGCCGAGACGGACGTGATGGAACCAGCCGCCGCCACCGTCGTACGAACGGCCCTGATTGCGCAGGCTGCAGAGCAGGCGCCACTCGTGCTCCGAGTGCGTCGTGACGACACCCCCCTCCCCCGTCGCCATCTGCTTGTTCGGATAAAACGCGAACGCAGCCGGCGGCCCGTGCCCGCCGAGCGGACGGCCGCGGTACTCGGCGCCCAGCGACTCGCAGGCGTCTTCGATCAGCATCAGACCGTGACGTTCGGCGATCGCACGCAGCGCGTCGAGCTCGCACGGAAACCCGAACATGTCGACGGCGACAATCGCGCGCGTCCGCTCCGTCACGGCCGCCTCGACCGCGTCCGGGTCCATGTTCAGCGTGGTCGGGTCGACGTCCGCGAACACCGGCGTCGCCCCCTCGAGCAGGAAGCAGTTCGCGGACGCGACGAACGAGAGTGGCGACGTGATCACCTCGTCGCCCGGGCCGACGGCGGCGATCTTGCAGAGCAGATGCAGACCGGCGGTGCCGCTGGAGACCGCCGCGGCATAGGGCGCGCCGACGCGCTTGGCGACCTCCTCCTCGAAGCGCTCGATCCACGGGCCGAGAGACAGGCGGCCGGAGCGCAGGACGTCGAGCACGAGCTCCTCCTCGCGCTCGTCGAGCCACGCGCGAGAAAGCGGTATCTCCTGGACAGCCGCCCCCGGCTGAGCTTCGGTCACGCTTTGGCGCGCGCCGGCTCGGTCGTTGCGTACTCGAGCCAGTGAGACCAGCGCTCGCTCTGCCCGCGCACCGTGTCGAGATACGCGTTCTGGATCGCGAGTGTGACGGGCCCCGGCGGCCCGATCGGCTGGTCGTCGACCTCGCGCAGCGGCGTCACCTCCGCCGCCGTCCCCGTCATGAACACCTCGTCGGCGAGGTAGAGGTCGGTGCGGATGAGCTGCTTCTGGATCACGGGGTACCCGAGATCCTGCGCGATCTGGATGATCGTGTCGCGCGTGATGCCCGGCAGGATCGATGCGGAAAGGTCGGGCGTGTAGATCGTGCCGTCCTTGACGAGGAAGACGTTCTCGCCGGACCCGTCGGCGATGAAGCCGTCGTCCGTGAGCAGGATGGCCTCGTCGTAGCCGGCGCGGTTCGCCTCCATGACCGCGAGCATCGAGTTGAGATAGATGCCGGTCGCCTTCGCGACGTGCGGGATGACGTTCGGGCCAACGCGCGTCCAACTCGAGATCTTGGCGCGGATGCCTTTTGCGAGCCCTTCGGCGCCGAGGTAGGTGCCCCACGGCCAGCTCATGATCACGACGTCGACCGGGTTGGCGGTCGCCGCGACGCCGAGCTCGCCGTAGCCGAAGAACGCGATCGGGCGGAGGTAGCACTCCGCCACGCCGTTCGCACCGATCAGCCCCATGCAGGCTGCACGGAGGTCCGCGACGCCGTAGCCGAGGTCCATGTTCAGCAGGCGCGCGGAGTTGTGCAGGCGCTGGAGGTGATCCGTCAGACGGAAGACGGCGCTGCCCTTCGGGGTCTCGTACGCCCGGATGCCCTCGAAGACACCGGAGCCGTAGTGCAGTCCGTGAGTCCCGACGTGAACCTTCGCGTCGGCCCAGTCGACGAGCTCACCGTTCATCCAGATCTTCTCGAGTTCCTGCATGGGACAGTCTCCTTTGCGGAAGGCTGGGCCGGGAGTCGGATTCTACCCCTGCGCTCGGCGCCCAGAATCCCCCGTTCTAGTCGTGAGCGACGAAAGTGCCCAGTTCTGCGCGGGTCAGGCGAAACAGCTGGCTCGGCCCCACGCCCAGGAAGTAACGCGGAGAGCCCGCCTGCAGCCAGACCGTGCGCGACACCAGCAGCGAGCGGTCAGCGAGCACACGCGCACCGCGGTACGGAAAGTCGCGGGCGGGCAGAGTCTGGACCTGCGGGCAACCGCCGCGGCGTGCGATCCGCTCGAGGTCGACCGCTCTGTCGTCGGGGACGAGGACGACGACCGTGCGGCCGTCGCAGTCGAACGCGTCCGCGCGGACGCCGGCACCGGGCGGCGTGTCGATTCCGGCGGGAAGCTGTTCGATCCGGCCGGTCGCGCCCGACTCGCGCAGGAACTGCGCGATGCGCTCGACCGGCTCGGGCCACATCAGCCGAGCACGATGAATCGTGCGTCCTCGAACTCCCCGTGCAGCTCGTCGACGAGCTCGACCGGAGCGCGCGTGTCGATGGACAGCGCCATCAGCGCCTGACCGCCGCGCCGCGTTCGCGACACGGTCATGTTGGCGATGTTCACGCCGGCCTCGCCGAACAGCGTGCCGACGCGCCCGATGACACCCGGAACGTCGTCGTACCGGAAGAACACCAGCAAGGGAGCGAGCTCCATGTCGAGCTCGAAGCCCAGCGCGCTCACGAGCCAGAGCCTGTTGTCGTTGCCGATCGTGGTGCCGGCGACACGCAGAGGCTGCCCGTCGGAAACGGCCTCCACACGGATGAGGTTCGTGAAGTCGCGTGACGAGCGGCTCCGCTCCTCGCGGACCTCGACGCCGCGCTCGGCCGCGATCACGGGCGCATTGACGTAGTTGACCGGCTGATCCGACCGCCCTTGGAAGGCGCCGTTGAGCGCGGCGACGGTCAGCAGCCGTGTGTCGTACTGCGCGAGCGAGCCGAAGTAGGTGAGGCGCAGCTCGTCGACGCGGCCTTCCGCGAGCTCCATCGCGAGCCGTCCGAGCTTCGCCGCGAGTGGGATGTACGCGCCGAGCACCTCGAGGTCCTCGGCGCCGATCACCGGAATGTTGACGGCATTTGTGACGAGGCCGCCTTCGAGCGCAGCCGCAACCTGCTCGGCGATGATCACGCCGGCACGGTCCTGCGCTTCCTCCGTCGATGCGGCGAGATGCGGCGTCACGACGACGTTGTCCAGCTCGAGCAGCGGACCGGTATACGGCTCCGCGGAGAAGACGTCGAGCGCGGCGCCTGCGACCTTGCCGGAGCGCAGCGCGTCGAGCAGCGCCGCCTCGTCGACGAGCCCCCCGCGCGCCGCGTTGACGATGCGAATGCCGTCGCGCATCTTCGCGAGTGCGGCCGCGTCCACCGTGTGGCGCGTTTCGTCGGTCAACGGCAGGTGCAGGGTGAGGAACTCGGCCGCCGCGTAGACGTCGTCCTCGTTCTCGACGCGGTCGATGCCGAGCTCGCGGAAGCGCTCAGGCGCTACGAACGGGTCGTAGGCGACCACGCGCATGCCCAGGCCGGCGGCGCGGCGTGCCACCTGCTGGCCGATGCGCCCGAACCCGAGCACGCCGAGCGTCTTGTCGGCGAGCTCGATGCCTCCCCAGGTCTTGCGTTCCCAGCGTCCTTGCTTCAGCGCGCCGTGCGCCTGCGGAATGTTGCGCGTCATCGCCATCAGCAGCCCGACGGCGTGCTCGGCGGCGGAGACGACGGTCGACTCCGGCGCGTTCGCTACGACGATCCCGCGCCGCGTGGCCGCATCGACGTCGACGTTGTCGATCCCGACGCCGGCGCGCCCGATCACCTTCAGGCGCTCCGCGCGGTCGATCAAGTCGGATGTCAATTTCGTTCCCGACCGGATGACGATGGCGTCGTAGCGGCCGATCGTCTCGGCGAGATCCGAGTCGCCGTCGACGTCGACCTCGAAGCCACGGTCGCGCAGGAGGCGGATCCCGGCGTCAGCGATCTCCTCGCGGACGAGTACGGTGCTCAAACGCGCGAGTGCTCGGACCAGGCTTCGAGCGCGCGCGTCACCGCGACGCCGCGTTCGATCTCGGCGCCGGCGTCGACGAGTGCGAGCTCGACCGCGGCCAGAGCCGTGGTGATGTCGAAGACATCGAACCAGCCGATGTGGCCGATCCGGAAGATCTTGCCCTTCAGCTCGCCCTGTCCGTTCGCGATCGTGATGCCGAAGCGGTCGCGCAGCGCGGAGACGATCTCCGTGGCATCGACGCCGTCCGGCGTGCGGACAGCCGTCACGACAGCGGAGCGATCGTCGTCGGGAGAGAAGAGCTCGAGCCCCATCGCCTTCGCGCCCTCGCGGCAGGCGCGGCCGAGTCGTGCGTGGCGGTCGAACGCGCCGGCGAGGCCCTCGTCGAGCAGCAGGCCGAGTGCGACGTCGAGCCCACGGACAATGGGCACAGCCGGCGTGAACGGCGCGTCGAGCTTCGCCTGCGCCTTGCGGGTGCGCTCCCAGTCGAGCACGTAGCGTGGCGAGGTCGCACGCGAGGATGCTTCGAGCGCAGCCGCCGAGACGGAAACGAACGCGACACCCGGCGGGCACATCAACGCCTTCTGCGAGCCCGACACGACGACGTCGAGCTCCCACCCGTCCGTCTCCAGGGGCACGGCGCCGAGGCTCGACACGGCGTCGACGACCACGAGCGCGCCCGCTTCTTTCGCGACCGCGGCGAGCCCCTGGACGTCGCAGACGACGCCGGTCGACGTCTCGGAATGCGTCAGGTACACGACGCGCACGCCGGGCGCTTCCTCGAGGGCCGCGCGCAGGTCGTCGGGCTCAGGCGTCTCGCCCCACTCCAGCCGCACGTGCACGACGTCGGCGCCGAACGCCTTGGCCATACCCGCCCAGCGCTCACCGAAGTTGCCTGCCGACAAGACGAGCTGCCGGTCGCCCGGCGAGGTCAGGTTGGCGACGGCCGATTCGAAGGCACCCGTTCCGGAGGTCGTGAACATGAGGACGGCGTTGTGCGTCCGGTACACCTCGGCGAGGCGCGCCAGGCAGCGTTCGTAGATGACCTGGTAGTCGCGCGCGCGGTGGTGGATGACCGGCTCGGCGAGGGCGGCGAGCACTTGCGGTGGCACGGGCGTCGGCCCCGGCGTCAGGAGGTACTGCTTTTCGGCCATCGCGGCTGAGACTAGCGCGGGTGGTGGCCGCTGAAGGTGAGGCGAAGGCCTCGCCGGGCTCTGACCCGATTGTGTCAGGGGGCACGAGGTTTCCTAACTCTGCACGGCGGAGACCGTCCTACCCTGCTGACAACCAGCTGCCTCGACTGCGGCACAGTCCGAGGGAGCGGCGTGATCCGGGGGGATCTCTCGAATGCGGCACAAGCTCTCAGTTCTACTGGCATGCGCGTGCGTCCTCGCTGCGGGCGCCGGCGCAGCGACGATCCAGGCGGATCCCGGCCCGGATCCCGAGCCCCCGGCGACGACGACCACGACGCCGCCTGACGAGCCTGATCTCGACCTGATCCAGCGGATCATCTCCCGGCATCGCCAGGAGGCGTGGAAGTGGGAGCGGGTCATGGGCCGCCCGCTCACCCGGCAGCTGCAGCACGAGCCCACCGAGCCGGCCGCACGGGTGGACGCGTGGCACCGGTTGGCGGTGACGATGCGACGGCGGGCGCAGGACGTTCCGCACAAGCAGGCGTGGCTCTGCATCCACCGCTATGAGGGCGACTGGCGCGACCCGAACCCGCCCTATTACGGCGGGCTGCAGATGGACATCCAGTTCCAGCGCACGTACGGCGCGGCGCTACTGCGCAGCAAAGGCACCGCCGACCGCTGGACGCCGCTCGAACAGATGTGGACGGCTGAGCGCGCGCACCGCAGCGGCCGCGGGTTCTACCCGTGGCCGAATACGGCGCGTTATTGCGGGTTGATCTAGCGCTGCCGCGCGGCGTTCCGCGTATCCGCTTCCTGCCCGTCGCGGCTGCTGATGTCGTCGACGTTCTCGACGTCGCCGTCGTCCGTTTCGAGCAGCTCGGCGAACAGCGCGCGATAGTGGCGCACGGAGTGGCGCATGTCCTCCGTCGACGCCTCGCCTCGCTCGCTCGCGCGCGCGATCCCGTCGGCAGTCCGGTACTTCTCGACGAGGTCGGGGTGGGCGACCGAGATGTCGGCCACACGACGATCGAAGTCCTTCGCCGGGTAGCCACGCTCCTGCATCACGTCCTGCACGAGCGCATCCGCTTCGGCGACCGCGCCTTTCGGATCGTCGACGAAACGCGTCTGCGTCGACTGCCACCGGCGCACGTACCCGTCGCGGGCCGCCGGCGAGAGCGGCCGGATGTCGAGCTCGTCGTGCTGCTTCTGTCGCTCGCGTAGCTCGCGCTCGGCTTCGCGGCGGTCGCCCGATTCCTCGACGGTGCGGTCGTACTCGCCGCCGAATGCGTCCTGCAGCGAGCTCGTACGCCTCGCACGACTCGCTCTCCAGACCACGCCGAGGACGACGACCGCAACCACCACCGCGATCACGATCCAGACCCACGCATCCATCTCGACTCCTTCCGGTTGCTAGGAAAAACCGCAGAGGCGTTGAGGCGGCCCTACCCCGGCCGCACGGGCGCTAACCCAGCTTCGAGCGCAACAGCTCGTTGACGACCTTCGGGTCGGCCTTGCCCTGGGTTTCCTTCATAACCTGACCCACGAAGTAGCCGAGCAGACCTTGCTTGCCGCCCTTGTAGGCGGCGACCTGGCCCGGGTTGTCCGCGAGGATGCGGTCGACGAGCGGCTCGAGCTCGGACGTGTCCGCGACCAGCGCGTCGCCGAGAAACGTGTCCGCCTTGAACTCCGGGTCGCCGCTCTCGGCGAGCGCCTTCGCAAACGTCGCGCGCGGAATCGTCGAGCGTGCTGCGACGACCTTCGCGAGCTCGCTCGCATTGACCGCGGCGGGGTCGACGCCTGATGCGACGAAGTCGTTCATCAGCACGTTCGAGGCGGTCTTCGCGTCGACGCCGTCGAGCGCAACGCGTTCATAGAGCGAGGCGAGTGCCGCCGAGCCGTTGAGCACCTCCGCGTCGTAGAACGGGAGGCCGTAGTCGCGCTCGAAGCGACGGATCCGCGCACCCGGCTGTTCCGGCAGCTCCGACCTCAGCCGCTCGAGCGTCTCCGGCTCGGGCTCCAGCGGGACGACGTCCGGCTCCGGGAAGTAGCGATAGTCGTCCGCCTCCTCCTTGCGCCGGCGCGGCGTGACCGTGTCGGACTTGACCTCGTAGTCGAGCGTCTGCTGCACGACCTCGCGGCCCGCCTCCCACGTCTCGATCTGGCGGCGCACCTCGGCGTCGATGCCGCGTGCGATGTGGTTGAACGAGTTCATGTTCTTGAGCTCCGTGCGCGTGCGGTACGCGGTCTCCCCCACCTCGCGCACCGAGACGTTCGCATCCGCCCGCAGCTGGCCCTTCTCCATCTCGGCGTCGGAGATCCCCAGCTCGACGATTGTCTGGCGCAGCAGCTGCAGGAAGCGGCGGGCCTGATCGGCGGAATGGATGTCGGGCCTGGTGACGATCTCGACGAGTGGGGTGCCGCCACGGTTGAAGTCGATGTTCGAGTGCGCCGCGCCGACGATGCGTCCCGTCGCGCCGCCGACATGGATCGTCTTCGCGGCGTCCTCCTCGAGATGCGCGCGCACGATGCCCACGTCGAGGTCGCCGTCCGGCCCGGGAACGGTGAAGCGCCCGTCGACGCAGAGGGGCTCGTCGTACTGGGAGATCTGGTAGCCCTTCGGCAGGTCGGGATACGGGTAGTGCTTGCGGTGGAAGACCGCGCGCGGCGCGATCTCGCAGCCGAGCGCGAGCCCGAGCTTGAGCGTCCACTCGACCGCAGTCTCGTTCGGCGTCGGCAGGGCGCCCGGGAACGCAAGACACACCGGACACGTCTGCCGGTTCGGACTCGTGCCGACGCCGTTCTCACAGCGGCAGAACATCTTCGTCCGCGTCTTCAGCTGGACGTGGATCTCGAGCCCGACGACCGGCTCCCACGAGCTCATTCCGCGATCACCACGCGCTGCTTCGGTGTGATGGTCGCGGGCGAGGCTAGGACGCAGGGAGCGGGCATAGCAGCGCTATGGCCGCGACCGAGGACGACGCATCGCCCCGTCCAGCGCAGCGAAGCAGCCCGTGCTTGGTCGTGGGATGAGCGTTTCCTAGGCATTGAGGAAGTCCCTGGCCTGCAACAGCGGCACCTCGATGTCGCCGCGTACCTCGTACACCGCGAGATATTCCTCCAGCGCGCCGTGCATGCGGATGACGCAGAGCTCGCGCTCGCCTGCTTCGAGCGAGAGGACGACGTCGCCGAGCCGCACCGCGCGCGAGCCGTCCAGCACCCGCGGCGGCTCACCGAAGACGCGCTCGACCGCCAGCACGAAGTCGGCGGCGCGGTCGACGAACGTCTTCTTCGTCATCGCAGCCGCTCCGGGACGTAGTCGAAGCCGATCGCGCCCTCGAGCGCGTGACCGACACGGAAAAGCGTGTTCTCCGAGAATTGCGGGCCGATCAGCTGCAGCCCGACGGGCAGGCCTTCCGACAGACCACACGGAATCGAGAGTCCGGGCAGCCCGGCCATGTTCGGCGGAATCGTCAGCACGTCGGCGAGGTACATCGCGAGTGGGTTCTCGGTCTTCTCGCCGAGCTTGAACGCGACCGTCGGCGACGTCGGGCTGATGAGCACGTCGAAGCGCTCGAACGCGTCGGCGAACTCGCGCGAGATGACGGTGCGCACCTTCTGCGCCTGTCCGTAGTACGCCTCGTAGTAGCCGGCGGACAGCGCGTACGTCCCGAGCATGATCCGCCGCTTCGGCTCATCGCCGAAGCCGGCGTCGCGCGTGCGCGAGACCATCTCGTAGTAACCGTCCGCCTCGCGGCGCAGCGCGTAGCGCACCCCGTCGTACCGCGCGAGGTTGGACGACGCCTCCGCCGGAGCGATCAGGTAGTAGCACGGCATGCCGTACTCGACGGAGCGCGGCAGCTCGCACTCCCCGACGTTTGCGCCGAGCTCGGTGCAGAGGTCGATCGCGCGGCGCACGGCGTCGGCCACGCCCGGCTCGATCCCTGCCGCCTCGTTCAGCTCCTTCGGGACGCCGACACGCAGGCCGCGCAAGTCCTCGGCCTCGGGAAGCTCCACCGGCGGGACGTCGACCGTCGTCGAGTCGCATTCGTCGCGGCCGCTGATGATCCCGTAGAGCAGCGCGTTGTCGCGCACGGTCTTCGTGACCGGCCCGACCTGGTCGAGGCTCGACGCGAACGCGACGATGCCGTAGCGCGAGACGGTGCCGTAGGTCGGGCGCAGGCCGACGTTGCCGCACAGCGAGGACGGCTGCTTGATCGAGCCGCCGGTGTCCGAGCCGAGTGCCCACGGCGCAAGACCTGCGGACACCGCCGCCGCACTCCCGCCGCCCGAACCGCCTGGAACGCGCGTCGGGTCCCACGGGTTCCGACTCGGGCCGAACGCCGAGTTCTCGGTCGACGAGCCCATGGCGAACTCGTCGGTGTTCGTCTTCCCGAGCAGCTGCAGCCCTGCGGACTTGCAGCGTGCGGCGACCGTCGAGTCGAATACCGGCACGTAGCCCTCGAGGATCTTCGAGCCGGCCGTCGTCTGAATGCCCTTGGTCGAGATGACGTCCTTGAGCGCGATCGGGACGCCGTCGTTGGCGTCCTCGTCGACGAGCGTCAGGAAACAGTGCAGCTCCTCGTCGCGCGCGTCGATCGCATCGCGGTACGCCGCACGAAGCTCGGCGCCGGATACCTCGCTGCGCTCGAGCAGCCCGTTCGCGTCCTCGGCCGTCAGGCGGAGGGTGTCGATCACGCCGCGGCCTCCCCCGTCGGCGGCACGCGGAAGTGGTCGCCGTCGCGCTGCGGCGCGTTCGCGAAGACGTCCTCCAGCGAGAGCGACGGCCGCGGCTCGTCGACGCTGAAGTTGTTGACGACGTCGAGCGGGTGCGACGTCGGCGGGACGTCCGACAGATCGAGCTCCGATACCTTGCCGACGGCGGCGAGGATGTCGTTCAGCTGCCCCTCGAGGCGTCCGATCTCTTCCTCGGTCAGGTCGAGCCGGGCGAGCGCCGCCACGTGGAGCACGTCATCTCTCGTGATCGCCATCGGTCCTCCTGTTTACATAACAAAGAGGCCCCCTTTCGGGGGCCTCAGCACTCGGTTCCGAAAGGAAAGCTAGACAGGCTGGACGTTCGCGGCCTGAGCGCCCTTGGGGCCCTGCACGACCTCGAACTCAACGCGCTGACCTTCGGTCAGCGACTTGTAACCCTCCTGGGTGATCGCCGAGAAGTGCACGAAGACGTCTTCGCCACCTTCCCGCTCGATGAACCCATAGCCCTTCTCGTTCGAGAACCACTTCACGGTGCCCTGAGCCAAACGACTTCCTCCTTCAAAAACACGCGACGGCCCGGGCACCGAGCCGCCACTACTGATACAGCGGCGGGAGTTTAGCTCAGATGCGAGGGAAAGCAAGCGCGCCGCTGCGATACCGAGCGGCCTTGAGCGCGTTCTCGAGCAGGCACGCGATCGTCATCGGCCCGACGCCGCCCGGCACCGGCGTGAGGAACGCGGCAACGTCGGCGACGCCGGGGTCGACGTCCCCGAAAAGCCCGTCGTCCGTTCGGTTCATCCCCACGTCGATCACGGCCGCGCCGGTCTTGACCATGTCCGCCGTGATCAAGCCGAGCTGCCCGACCGCCGCGACGAGAATGTCGGCGTCGAGCGTCTCACGCGCGAGCTCGTCGGTGCGCGAGTGACAGATCGTGACTGTCGCATTCGCATGGAGCAACAGCATCGCGAGCGGACGCCCGACGATCAGGCTCCGGCCGACGACGACGGCGCGAGCGCTCGCGATCGGCACCGCGTATTCGCCGAGTAGGCGCATGACTCCGACCGGCGTCGCGCCCACGAGCGTCTGGTTTCCGAAGAAGAGCTGGCCGGCGTTGAAGGGGTGCAGCCCGTCGACGTCCTTGATCGGGTCGAGCGTCCGCATCACCCGGTCCTCGTCGATCTGCGGCGGCAGCGGTGTCTGCACGAGGATCCCGTCGACCGAGTCGTCGTCGTTCAGCTGCTCGACGAGCGCGACGAGCTCCGCTTCCGTCGTGTCCGCGGGCAGCCGCTTGTCGAGCGGCTGGATGCCGACTTCCTCGGCGTGTTTGTGCTTGAGGCGGATGTAGATCTGCGAGGCCGGGTCGTCACCGACGAGCACCGTGGCCAGCCGGACGTCGCCGAACTCCGCGATCTCGTCCTTCAGCTCCGCCCGGATGCGCGCGGCGAGCCCGCGACCGTCCATCGGTGTCGCCGCCGGCACCTAGAAGGGCATCTCGACGTCGCCGACGTCCAGACCGAGGGACTCGGCCAGCCGCACGCCGATCTCGAGGTCTTCCTTCAGACGCTCGACGTCGCGCGACTCCATCGTGCGCCCGATCCAAGCCCGTTCCTTCGGGCGCCACAACGCGTGCGCGGCGAACTCCGGCAGCAGACGGTTCGCCGCGTCGACGAGCCGCTTGTTCGTCTTCTTGTCGGCGTTCTGCAGCAGGACGCGCTCGTACGCCATGCCGGCGCCGTGATGGATGCCGTCGTCGGTCGCGAGGCGGTTGCAGAGGTCCTCGAGGACGGTCCCCCGCGAGGCACGTGCGATCAGGCGGAAGCGCGAGATGATCAGGCGCTCGTAGAAGACCTGCATCAGGAACACCTTCTCCTCGAGCGTGTCCGCTTCGAGCGTCACGTGGGCGAGGTTGTCGAGGTGCGGGTCGCGCTCGGCAGTCCCGCCCGCCTCGCCGACGAGCTTCAGCCACGCCTCTGTGTGGCGTGACTCGTCCTGCACCATCGTCGAGTAGTAGAGCTTGGCCTCGTGGTCGGGCGCGATGTTCAGCAGCTGCGACGCCATGTCGCACGCGAGCATGTCCGCCTGGAGCTGCTGCGTCAGGACGGACCGCCACATGTCGCGGCGCCGGCCTTGGCGCTGCGGCGTGCCCTTGCCTTCGGGGATCGGCGGCAGCTTCCCCCACGGGAGGTCCTTGACCTGCCACTCCTGCCGTTTCGCGAGGTCGTAGAAGCGGAGGACGCCGCCGAACGCCTCGCGGCCTTCGGCAGGCATCTCGATCAGTTGGCCGGTCGCCATGATGGGAGATTATGGAAGGCCAGGCGCCGACTTGTCGGCGCCGCAGTGAGGCCGTGCGGGCTATGCCCGCGCGGCCGATCACCGCACAACCCGGCAGAAGGTTACGCGTGAACCCTTCCCTAAGCTTCCAGGCGTGGACTTGAAGCGTTGGCCGCGGAAGAACGATCCGGATTCGATTCGCGCTCGCCAGGAAGCGCTGGGCTTGAGCGACGGCGTCACGAGCATCGACCTGTCCCCCTTCGTCGCCGCGCAGGAGATGCTGACCGGCGCCGCCGTCATCCCGGTTTCGGTGGTCGGGCCGCTCGACCTGGAGCTCGGCGCATCCGAGCTGGAGGAGCCGTTCGGCCGCGTCACCGAGACGAGTCGCGCGCGCGAGCAGGTCTACGTCCCGCTCGCCCACACCGAGGGCGGATTGTCGGCGTCGCTCTACCGCGGCGCGCGCGCGGCCGCGGAGTCAGGCGGATTCCGCACATACGTGTTGGGTGACCGCATCACGCGTGCCTCGTGCTTCGTGTGCCGCTCGACCGCGGAGGCGGTGCAGCTGGCCCGCTTCCTCGATGCGCACGTCGCCGAGATGCGCCGCTGGTTGGCGGAGCGTGACGAGGAGTGGATCTCGTCGTACGCAAAGCTCCGCGAGGTCGAGACGCACGTCGTCGGCTCGATGTGTCACGTCCTCTGGGCGTTCACGACCGGCGACGCCTGCGGGCCGAACATGATGACGCGCAACGCGTACGCGCTGAACATGGGTTACGTGATGGCGCATGCGCCGGTGAAGCCGGAACGCGCGATTCTCGAGGCGAACATGGGCGGCGACAAGAAGCCGTCGCACCGGTACTTCGAGCGGGGCGGCCACGGCAAGACGGTGCTGGTGGAGGCCACGCTGACGGAGGACGCCGTTCGGCGCGTCTTGCGCACGACCGTCGACGACCTGCTCGAGCTCTCGTTCGCAGGAACCCACGGCGCGGTCGCGTCCGGGATGCAGTCGGTTGCGTTCACGCCCGCGTCGGCGATCGCGGCCATCTTCGCGGCGACGGGCCAGGACCTGGGCATGGTCGGGACGAGCTCGATGGCGCACGGCACCGGGCGGCGTGTCGACGGCGGCATCCACTGCGCGTTGCGGCTACCGGGGCTGGAGGTGGGGACGGTCGGCGGCGGCACCTCCTTCCCGTACGCGCGCGCATGGCTCGAGCTGATGGGGTGCGCCGGCGCGGGCAGGGTCTACCGCTTCGCGCAGATCGTCGCGGCGGCCACGCTCGCGCTGGAGATCTCTGCGAGTGCCGCGATGGCGACCGCGGGGTCGGAGAACTTCTTCCGCGCGCACCACGAGCGCGGCGGTCTGCGGCAGCCAGACGGCTAGCGCGTCCCGATCTGCATGCGTAGCACGCGCGGCAGCGCCGCGCCGATTCGCGCCGGCAACGCGGCACGCCTTCCCTCTTCGTCGGCGCGCTCGCATGCGAGGATCGCGCTGCGAACGAGCCCGCCGCCGAGCCGCTTGAGCGGCTCCGGCGGCAGCTTCGGCACGCGCCGCGTGGCGAGCGGCGACGCAGCCCACTCGTCGTCGAGCCCGAGCGCGAGCGACGCAAGGATCTGACCGCCGAGCCAGCTCGGCCCCACGCCGTGCCCCGAGTAGCCGAGGCCGTAGTGAACACGTCTGCTGCCTGGCACCGTGCCGAAGAACGGCAGGTGGTCGGCCGAGACGTCGATCGGCCCGCCCCAGGCGCGGTCGATGCGTGCGCCCGCCAGCGCCGGCAACAGGCGGCGCAGCCCGCGCTCTGCGCGCTCCGAGGTCGCAGCGTCGGAGGTGAATCGCCCATCTACGCGCCCGCGAAAGCCGACCGGGCCGGAGCCGCTCCCCATCAGTACCCGTCCGTCGTTCGTCGTGCGGACGTAGTGCAGGAACATGCGGCCGTCGACGATCGCCTCGCCGCCCGTCCAGCCGATCTCCTCGAGCAGCTCCGGCACCTGCTCGGTCAGCACGACGTACGAGCCGAAGTTCGTCACGCGCCGCGCGACCGGCCGCCAACCCGCAGCCGCAGCGTTCACTGCGACGACGACCTCGGGAGCCTTCACACGGCCGCGGGCGGTCGCAACCGTGCCGTCGTCCGTGCGCACGACCGGGGAGCGCTCGTAGAGATCCACGCCGGCGGCGAGCACGGCAGCGCGCAACGCCTGCACGAGCCGTGCCGGCTGCACGGTCGCCCCGTCCGGAAAGAACACGCCTCGCCGAAAAACGGCCGAGCGGATGCGCTCGGCCAGCCCGTCGCGGTCGAGAGCGACTGCCTGCTCGGGCGCACCGACCTCGGCTGCGGCCGAGACGGCCGCGTCGATCGCGCCGTCCTGCCCAGGCGAGGCCGAAACCATGAGCATCCCGCCGACCCGCAGCCAGACGTCGCCGTCGAGCGCGCGCACCGCAGGGAGGATCCGCTCGCCGGCCCGTGCAACCTCGAGCGCACGGTCGCGTCCGAGTAGCGGAACGAGCTCCGCCAGCGAGGCCCAGTAGCCGTGCAGGAACCCGCCGTTCCGGCCGCTCGGCCCGGCGCCGCACACATCGGCCTCGACCAGCACGACGTGCGCCGACGGCTCGCGCTCCTTCAGCGCCAGAGCAGTCCACAGACCGGTGTAGCCGCCGCCGACGATGCACACGTCGGCCGCTCCGTCGCCTTCGAGCGCCGGCCGCGGCTCGAACGAACCGGCCTCTTCCGCCCACCACGGCGGCAGCCGGGGCTGGACCGTCACGCGCGCTCGCGGCGCATCTGCACGAGCACGTTCGCCACCATCGCGACGACGGCGACGATGAAGATCACGCTCCCGATCACGTTCACCTGGGGCGGCGCGCCGACGCGCGCTGCGCCCCACACGAACAACGGGAACGTAATGCGCGAGCCGGCGTTGAAATACGTGACGACGAAGTCGTCGATCGAGATCGCGAAGCAGAGCAGCAGCGACGCGAGGATCGCGGGCGCGATCAGCGGCAGCGTCACGCGCCGGAACGTCACCCATTCGTTCGCTCCGAGATCCATCGCGGCCTCTTCGAGATGCCGGTCGAACCCGATCAGGCGCGCTTTCACGGTCACGACGGCGAAGCTGATGCAGAACATGATGTGAGCGATGACGATGGTCGTGAAGCCGAAGACGAAGTTGAGGTTCAGGAAGAGCGTCAGCAGCGACGCGCCGAGGACGATCTCCGGCGTCGACAGCGGTAGGAAGATCAGCAGGTTCGTCCCGCCGCGGCCGCGAAACGAGTAGCGCACCAGCGCGAGCGCAATCAGCGTCCCGAGGGCCGTCGCGACCAGGCTCGCGAGCAACGCGATCTCGAGCGACAGCACCATCGCACTGCGCAGCCCGGGCACGCCGTCCCAGTGCT
>JBJMJL010000136.1:0-6195 GCA_045806365.1 Gaiellaceae bacterium | reverse complement strand
CAGCGGAGCAGATCGCTCACACATCGCCATACGAGGCGGAGCGTAGAGTTCTCGACCGGTTAGGCGGCGCCGAAGCGATCGCTCGTCGCTGGAACGCTGACCGCCGTGCGCTGCGCGGGAGGAGGCACCGTCGTCTGGCGGCGCTCGCTGTCTCGATTGCAGGCGCTGGAGCACTCGGCATCACCCAGTACGCGGCTGGCAAGCCCCAGCCGCCCGCGCGCCAGCCACCAGCGCGGACGACGCCCGATCGTGAGACCTGTCCGAAGCAGCCACTACAGTCCACCGGTCCATGCGTCTCGTCGTCGCCCGCTGCGAGGTCCACTACACGGGACGGTTAACTGCCACGCTGCGGGAAGCGACTCGGCTCCTCGTCTTCAAGGCGGACGGCTCTGTCCTGATTCACGACGACTCAGGCGCGTACAAGCCGCTTAATTGGATGACGGCACCGTGCGTGATCGAGGAGTCCGAAGGCTCGATAGTCGTGCGAAAGCGCGCGGGGAAGGCCGAGGACCGCCTCGAGATCCTCTTGGTTGAGATCCTCAGTGACGTCACCCACGACATGGGCGAATCAGCGGCGTTGCAGAAGGACGGCGTCGAGCGTCACCTGCAGGAGGAACTCGCGGCGCAGCCGCACGTGCTCGGCGATCTGCGCCTCGTGCGTCGCGAATGGCCTACCGACATCGGCCCGGTTGACCTCATGTGCAAGGACGAAAACGGAGACTGGGTCGCCGTCGAGATCAAGCGCATCGGAACAATCGATGCCGTCGAGCAGCTCGGCCGCTATCTCGAGCGCATCGAGCTCGAGGACTGTCGCGGCATCCTCGCAGCGCAGTCGATCAAGCCGCAGGCACGCACGCTTGCCGAGTCGCGCGGGATCGAGTGCGTCGAGGTCGACCTCGCCGTGCTGCGCGGCGAGCGGGAGCCCGAACTGACGCTTTTCGCCGACTAGGCTGTAACGCTTCCGCGTCCTCGCGACATTCAGGGGCATGACAGCCGAAACGGACTTTCGCGTCGTCTTCTCACATCTCGGCGCGATTACCAACTACGCACGTCGTCGCGGAAGCGATGACGCCGACGCGCTCGCAGCGGAGGTGATGGCGATCGCGTGGCGGCGGCTGGCCGACGTCCCGAAGGACGATCCGCGGCCGTGGTTGTACGCCACCGCAAGGAACCTCTTGCTCGCCGAGGGCCGGAGGCGTCGCCGCCGTGCGGCGGTCGAGGCGGAGGCTGTCGCCCCGGCACCCCAGGTCGCGGCGATCGATCCGCAGCTCCGTTCCGCGCTGTTGCAGCTGTCACCGCTCGACCGCGAGGCCCTCCTCCTCATTGCCTGGGAGGACCTGACTTCTACGCAAGCCGCAAAGGCGCTCGGCGTGAACGCAACTGCCTTCCGCGTTCGGCTGCTGCGCGCGCGCCGCCGGCTGCGTGCGCTGCTCGAGGATTCGGAAAACGACGTCGCGCGGCTCGCGATCGCTCACCTCGACGCGGAGGGATCATGAACACCGATGTCCTCGTTCGCCTGCGCGAGGCGAATCCGTTCCCGAACGACGTTCTCGCTGCGGTTAACGACGAGCTGTTCGCACGCATCACCGCCGACCCGCCTTCGGATACGCGCAGGCGTGCCTATCGACGCCCGGTGGTCGTCGTCGCGCTCGCATTGATCGCAGTGGCAGTCCTGGCGTCGACGGCGTTCGCTGTTTCGCAGTGGATCGGCGGTGACGTCGTCAAGCCGGACGTCACCCTGGCGGAGTATCGCGCGGCACAGCGCCAGCTTGCGGTGCCGCCCGGCTTCGTGTGGCCGAAGCTCCACATCGATCCGAGCTCCGTCACGACTCGCGGCGGCGGTGGTAGCTCTGCAGTCCTCAACGCTGAGATCGCCTGGGACTGCTACTGGGTGGATGCCGTCAAGCGCGGAGATGCGCCCGGTCAGGCTCGCGCTCACCGCCAGCTGAACAAGCTGATCCGCAACAACATGCTGGTGGCGCCGATCGGGGCACCGGAGGATTGGGTACCGCGGGATCCGCCGAAACGGCCGTACGTCGTGTTCGCCTACGACGGCGGCTACGAATGGCTGCAAGAGACGATCAGGCTCGCGGCCGCCGGTCATCCGGAACGCCTCGCGCAGCGCTGCCGCGCCAACACGCGCGGCTAGCTGCGGAAGAATTCGGCGACACGCTCACCCTCGGCGTCGACGTCCGCGCGCTCCTGCTTCGAGAGGCGTCGCAGCGGCTTGATCGTGAGGCCGCGTTTTGTGCCCATGTCCCACGTCGCGGCCACAAAACCGTCGACGAGCACAGTGGGGAGGACGTCGCCGTTCTTGCCGATGACGATGCTGCGGAACCTCTCCGGCAGGATGCGCGTCCGCTCCGGCGGCGCGTAAGCGAGCAGCGACGAGTCCCACTTGGGCAGGAAGCGCACGGGCGCCGGCGTGTCGCCGTCCGGCAACGGTCCACGCGATACATCGAGCAGCACGCGGCCGCGCTCGTCGCGAAAGCGTCGCAGCGGCACCCGCTCGAGCCCGGCGCGCACATCGCCGACACGCATGCCGGCAAATCGCAGCAGATCCTCCTGGGTGGCCGGGCCGAACGCCGAGAAGTAGCGGCGCACGAGCCGCTCGGCACCGTCCTCGCGCGGCGGTAGCTCCACGCCGAGGACGGTCTCCATCGCCTGGAGGTCGGCGCGGCCGTAGTGGCTCCACGTGCCGCTCGGCGGCAAGTGGACGAGCGGCGTCAGCGTGCGCGTGCGCCACCGGAAGCCGCGCATCTCCTCGGCGGCGAGATCGGCGACCTCCTCGTGCGTGACCGGGCGTTTCAGCGCGAGAGCCTTCACGCGGCGCGACAGCTGGTCGAGCGTCTCCTTCGAAACGCGGGGTGTCGAATCGCGCGCAGCCGGGATCCACACGCCCGCGTAATAGGGGTAGTCGCGTGCACTCGTGATGTGCAGCGTGATCCGGAACAGCTGAGACTTCACCACCTTGCGCTGCTCGAGCGCGCGTGTGAGCTGCTCTTTGCGGAAGTCCACCAGCCGCGTCCAAAGCGCGATGTAGGGCGACGGCGGCCACTGGGCCTGCACCGCGCAGATCCGCTCGACTGCCTGCTGCACGCTGAGGTTCCGCGGCTCGAGCAGCAGCTGACGTGCGAGCAGCGCGCGGTTCAGCTCGCGTAGCGTGAGAATGCGCTCCGTGTTCCGGGCCACGTACGAGCTCGAACCTATCGAGGCTGCGGAGACGCTTGCGCTGATCGAGTCGGTCGGGCGTGCGGACGGGCCGGCGCACGTCCGCGGCCGCGTCGCCGGCGTGCAAGGGAATCGCGCCGTGCTCGAATTCCCGAGGCAGAACTGGGGCAGCAATGTCCCGGTGCTCGTCTCCTCACTGCTCGCCGGCGAGTGGGCCGACAGCTCTGCATTCGAGCGCTGTCGCCTCGTGGCCGTCGAGTGGCCGCCGGGTCTCTTGCCCGGCCCCGCGTTCGAGGCGCCGGAGAAGGTTCTCGTCGGCGCGATCGTCAAGCCCTCGCTCGGGCTCTCGCCGGCGGAGGTCGCCGACGTCGCGGCGCAGCTCGCCGCAGGCGGCGCCGATCTCGTCAAGGACGATGAGCTGCTGGGCGACCCCGAGTGGTGCCCGCTGGACGAGCGCGTGCGCGCGGTCGTCGCCGCCGGCGTCAACTACGCCGCCAACGTGACGGGGCCGACAGAGTCGCTGCTCGCGCGAGCGGCGCGCGTGGTCGAGCTCGGCGCCGGCGCCGTGATGATCAACGCGTTCGCGCAGGGCCTCGATGCGCTCCGCGCGCTGCGGGCCGCGGAGCTCGGCGTACCGATCTTCGTCCACCGTGTAGCCGCCGCGTTGTGGGCGCGGCAGCCGCGCTTCGGCGTTGCCCCGGACGTCGTGGCGGAGTTCACGCGGCTCTGCGGCGGCGACTACGTCCAGGTCGGGTCGTTCAGCGGGACCGTCTACGACACGCCCGCTGACGTGCGCGCTCAGATCGCTGCATGTCACCGACCGCTCGACGGCGTCCCAAGATCGGTCGCGGTGCTCGGCGGCGGGGTCGCTCCGGACAACGCGGCAAAGCAGCTCGAGCAAGCCCGTGTGAGCTCCGGCGTGATGGTGCTCTACGGTTCCGCCGCGTACGACGGGTCGCGGCCGAAGAAGGAGCTCGAGATCGCATAGAAGATCGCGAGCGCTCCGAAGATGACGAGGCTGGCGACCGGGCTGATGAAGGCGATCAGCGTGGCCGTCGCGTACATGGGCGTGCCGGGCAGGTAACTACGTGTGATCCCGCTGACCTCGCGCATGTCGGTGTCCGGCCTGAGGAGCTTGCGTGACCCGTAGATCCACACCGAGAAGAAGCAGATCGCGGTGACTGTCATCGTGATGCCGTAGAGGATCGCCGCCGCCTCGCGGTCGCCCGCGTTCTTCGCGTGCTCGGCAACGACGCGGGTGGGGAACGGCGTGAACGAGATGCACATCAGCAGCAGGATGTTCAGCAGCAGCAGCGGGCGGTCGACGCGCGCGAAGTGACGGAAGACCTGGTGGTGGTTGACCCACATGATCCCGACCGTCAGGAAACTGACCCCGTAAGCGATGTACGCCGGCCAGAGGTCGAGCAGCTGCTGCTCGAGGCTCCCTTCCGCGATCGCCTGTTCGACGCCGACGGCGAGGATCAGCAATGTGATCGCGATCGCGAATACGCCGTCGCTGAACGCCTCGACCCGTCCGGTCTCCATTCAGAGAGACGCTACAGCGCGGACGGCGCGATCCACCTCGCTTGGTGTGTTCAGGATGCTCGGGCCGAACCGGACGTAGCGATTCGCGTACGGCGTCACGGAGGCGACGACGCGCGAGCGGGCGAAGAGACGGTCGACGAGCTGGAACGGCTCCTCTCCCACAACCTCGAAACAGACGAGCCCGGCCGACAGAGTCGTGCTCTGCGGCGTCACGAGGCGCACGCGCTTGATCTCCGCGAGGCCGTTCTTGAGGCGCTGCGCGAGCGCGTGCGTGCGGGACGCGGCACGTGCCCGGCCGATCTTGCGGCGGAACTCGAACGCGTCGGCGAGCGCCCAGCGATGCTCGAAGGAGTGGAACCCGCCCGGCGTCATCGCCGCGGCGCGCGGGAGGTCCGGCGCGCGGTTTTCCATCCACGGCTGGAACGCTCGTCCGTCGAAGGTCGGAATCGTCGGCGTGACCGCGTTCCACGCAGACGTGCGTCCCCAGATGACGCCGGTGCCGCGCGGGCCGAAGAGCCACTTGTGGCAGCCGGAGACGAGAAAGTCGCAGCCGAGCTCCTTCGGGGTCGCCGCCTCGACGCCGAACCCGTGCACGCCGTCGACGCAGAGCAGCACGTGTTGCGGCAGTGCGTCGGCGATCGCGCGGATCGGCAGCTTCACGCCCGTGCTGGAGTGCACCCACGTCACGGCAAGCGCGCGCGTCTTCGGCGTGATCCCGCGCTTGACGGCCGAGACGATCTCGTCGACAGACGCGGTGCGCGCGTTCTGGTAGAGGCGGATGCGGCGCACGCGCGCGCCGGTGCGCAGCGCGCGTAGCCGCAGAGCTTCGTGCGTGGAGTAGAAGTCGTGCGTCGTCGTTACGACCTCGTCGTCCTCGCCGAGGACGAGGCCTCCGTAGAGCAGCCCGAGCCCCATGGTCGTGCTGTCGGTGAGCGCGAGCTCGTCGGCGGCGATGTCGAGGTAGCGCGCGGCCGCTCTGCGCACGCGCTCGTCGGCCGCGTTGCGCTCCTCTTGCCGGTCGAGGTAGCGCTTCGAGTCGCGGTCGAGCGCGCGGGCGTGGCGGGCGATCGCGTCGCGAACGGGCTTCGGGTGCGGCGCGAGCAGGAACGTTGTGAAGTTGTGGACGTGCGGATCGAGCGCGAACTGCGCGCGTACGCTCGCCCAGCTGCGCGGGTGGAATGCCGCCTCGGACGCGAGCGCGGGCGGCGCGAATCGCGCCGCTGCGGCGGCGGCCGCGCCCTGGAGCAGCATCCTCCGACTGAGCATCTCCTCCCTTTACGCTCGAAACCCCGTGAAGGTGCCCAAGCTACACTGGCGCGACCGCGGGGCTATAGCTCAGTTGGGAGAGCGCCTGGATCGCACCCAGGAGGTCGCCGGTTCGAGTCCGGCTAGCTCCATCGAAACCCCTGCTAAGCGGGGGTTTTTTTGTTTCTTGCTCTGTATGGGGGAAGCGGTTCTACTGGGCTTCTACCGCCGTCC
>JBJMJL010000135.1:0-14435 GCA_045806365.1 Gaiellaceae bacterium | reverse complement strand
AGCGGAGGAACTCGTCGCTCAGGCGGGACTTGCCGACGCCGGGGTTCGCGATCACCGACACGAGGCGACACGATCGCGTCGAGACCGCCTCGTCGAAGGCTGCGCGCAACGTCGCGAGCTCCGTCTCGCGTCCCACGAGCTGCGTGTCCTGCCGCCGAGCGACCCCCTCCGTGTGCTCGGCGACCGAGACGAGCCGGTACGCCGCCACGCGCTCGGCCTTCCCCTTCAGCTCGAGCGGCTCGACCTCCTCGACCTCGACCGCCGCACGGACGAGGCTGTACGTGAGGGCGCCGAGGAGCACGTCGTTCGCCGGCGCCGCCTGCTCGAGGCGCGCAGCCACGTTCACGGCGTCGCCGGTGACGAGCCGTTGCCCCGCCGTCGGATCGCCGGCGACGACCTCGCCGGTGTTGACGCCGGTGCGGTTCGTGAGCCGAACGCCCCACCCGCGTTCCAGCTCGTCGTTGACCTTCGCGAGCGCGATCTTCATGCCGGCCGCTGCGCGGACCGCGCGGAGCGCGTCGTCCTCGTGCAGCTGCGGCAGCCCGAAGACGGCCATCACGGCGTCGCCGATGAACTTCTCGACGGTGCCGCCGTGCCGCTCGAGCACCGCCGACATCTGCTCGAAGAAGCGGGACATCACCCGCCGCAGCGATTCGGGATCTAGCCGCTCGCCGAGCGGCGTCGAGTCCGCCACGTCTGCAAACAGGACAGTGACCGTTCGTCGACTCACGGCCATGTCCTGAGTGTAGGACTGCTGGGCGGCGACTACCATTGGCGCGCCGTGTTCGATGCTCTCTCAGATCGCCTGCAAAGCGCGCTCGGCGACCTCCGCGGCCGCGGAAAGCTGGACGAGGAGGCGATATCGCGCGCGATGCGCGAGATCCGCCTCGCGCTGCTCGAGGCCGACGTCAACTTCGAGGTCGTCAAGGACTTCGTCGCGCACGTCCGTGAGCGCGCGCTCGGCCAGGAGGTCCTGAAGAGCATCACGCCGGGCCAGCAGGTGGTGAAGATCGTCCACGACGAGCTGACGGCGTTGATGGGGACGGGCAGCTCGAAGCTCGCCTTCACGGGCCGTCCGCCGACGGTGATCCTGCTCGCGGGACTGCAGGGCTCCGGGAAGACGACGGCCGCCGCAAAGCTCGCGTTGCTTCTGCGCCAGGAAGGGCGCAAGCCGGGGCTCGTCGCAGCCGACCTGCAACGTCCGGCTGCGATCGACCAGCTCGAGCAGCTCGGGCGGCAGATTCAGGTTCCGGTGTACCGCGAGGACGGCTCCGACCCCGTCACGGTCGTGCGCAACGGCATCGCCGCGCTCGACGCCGACACCATCATTCTCGACACCGCCGGGCGCTTGCACGTCGACGAGGAGCTGATGCAGGAGCTCGAGCGAGTACGCGACGAGGCGAAGCCGGCGAACGTGCTGCTCGTCGTCGACGCGATGACGGGACAGGAAGCCGTCAACGTCGCGCTTGCCTTCCAGGAGCGGATCGCCTTCGACGGCGTCGTCATGACGAAGCTCGACGGCGACGCACGCGGCGGCGCGGCGCTGTCGGTGAAAGCCGTGACGGGCAAGCCGATCAAGCTCATGTCCGTCGGTGAGAAGCTCGACCAGCTCGAGTACTTCCATCCCGACCGCATGGCGTCGCGGATCCTCGGCATGGGCGACGTGCTCACGCTCGTCGAGCGCGCGGAGCAGGCGGTCGAGGGCGACGAGCAGAAGGAGCTCGAGGCGCGCATGCTCGCCGGGCAATTCACCTTCGACGACTTCCTCAAGAGCTATCGCATGGTGCGGCGAATGGGCTCGCTCGGCGGGCTCGTCAAGCTCATCCCCGGCGTGGGCAAGCAGCTCGAGGGTCTCGACCAGATCGACGAGAAGCAGATGGCGCGCGTCGAAGGGATCGTCCTCTCGATGACGCCGCAGGAACGCGCGCTGCCGAAGCTCATCGACGGCTCGCGGCGGCAGCGCATCGCGAACGGCTCCGGGACGACCGTCGAGGAGGTCAATCGCCTGCTCGAGGGCCGCAAGGAGATGGAGAAGCTGATGAAGGGCATGGGCAAGGGCAAGCTGCCCGAGCTCCCGGGCGCCGCGGGCGCGGCGCCGAAACCACAGCGCAAGGCAACGAAGTCCAACAAACGCAAGAAGCGATCGAAGTCACGGAGGTAGTCACTTGGCGGTACGAATGAGGTTGACGCGCGTCGGGTCGAAGAAGAACCCGGTGTATCGCGTCGTCGTCGCCGACTCGCGCTCGCCGCGCGACGGCAAGTTCATCGAGATCGTGGGGCGCTACAACCCGCAGCACGATCCGTCGCTGATCGAGCTCGACGAGGAAAAGGTGAAGGACTGGCTGGGGAAGGGCGCGCAGCCCTCCGAAGCCGTGCAGGCGCTCTTGAAAGCGAAGAACATCACGAAGTAATGGCCGAGCTGCTCGAGTACCTGGCGCGCAAGCTCGTCGACGAGCCGGACGCTGTGCGCGTCGAGCGCGTCGAGGAGGACGACACGATCGTCCTGCGCCTGCACGTGGCGGAGGACGATCTCGGCAAGGTGATCGGCCGCCAGGGACGCATCGCACGGGCGCTGCGCACGATCGTGCGCGCCGGCAGCGCGCGCGAGCGGCGGCGCGTGCAGCTCGAGATCGTCGACTAGTGCGAGTCGCCGCGCTGTACGACATCCACGGCAACCTGCCGGCGCTCGAGGCCGTACTCGCGGACGTCGACGCCGACGCGATCGTCATCGGCGGCGACTTCGCCGCCGGGCCGTGGCCGGCCGAGACGATCGACCGCTTGCGCTCGCTCGAGGGCGACGTGCGCTTCATCCGCGGGAATGCCGACCGCGAGCTCGTCCAGGAAGAGCCCGGACTGGCGCCGCCGGAGATGATGGACTTCGTGCGCGAGCGTCTGTCACCGGAGCATGTGGCCTTCCTGCGTTCGCTGCCGCTGACCGAGACAATCGGGCGGACGCTGTTCTGCCACGCGACTCCGCGGAACGACGAGGAGATCTTCACGCGCGACAGTCCCGACGAGCGCTGGGCCGCGGCGCTGGCCGGCGTCGATGCCGATGTCGTCGTGTGCGGACACACGCACGTCCAATTCGATCGGCGAGTCGGCGACGTCCGGCTGGTCAACGCGGGCAGCGTCGGCATGCCGTACGAGGATCGGCCGGGCGCGTACTGGGCGCTGCTCGGGCCCGACATCGAGCTCCGGCGGACGAACTACGACCCGGGCGATGTCGCCGCGACGGGGTGGCCCGAAGAGTGGCCGTCGGCGACGCCTGACGAGGCGACGGAACTCTTCGAGCGCATGTCGCTTGAGCGGTACTGACCTTGTGCAGATCGGCCGCGTCGGGAAGCCGCACGGGCTCGACGGATCGTTCGTCGTCGAGGACGCGAGCGAGACGCGCGGCCTGTTCGCGGTCGGTGCGCGACTGTTCGCCGGAGGCGAAACGGCGGAGGTCGTCTCGTCGAAGCAGGCCCGCGGACGGCCCGTGATCCGGCTTGACCGTCGCGTTCCGCGCGGCGCCGAGCTCTCGATCCCGCGCGAGGCGCTCGCGCCGACGGCCGAGGACGAGTACTACGTCTTCCAGCTCGTCGGCCTACAGGTGGTGGAGGAGGACGGGAGAGAGCTCGGCCGCGTCGCCGACGTCGCGCCCGGCATCGCCAACGACGTGCTCGAGCTCGACACCGGCCTCGCGCTGCCGATGGTGGAGGACTGCGTCCTCTCAGTCGATCTGGACGACAGCCGCATCGTCGTCGCATCAGGCTTTTCGGGCGCTGGCTAACCTCGCTTCGTGCAGCTCGACGTCTTCACGCTCGTCCCGCATGCGTTCGCCTGGCTCACCGAGCAGCGTCCCGTCGCGACGGTGCTCGGAACGGAGCTCGACCTGCGTCTCTTCTCGTATCGCGACACGACGCCGCTGCGGGCCGGACAGGTCGACGACGAGCCGTACGGCGGCGGCGCCGGGATGGTGCTTCGCGTCGACGTCGTGGCGGCAGCGCTCGACGCTGCGTACGGAGGCGTGCCCGATCACCGTGTCGTCGCGCTGACGCCGCAGGGACGGCAGCTCACGCAGGACGTCGTCGAGGAGCTCGCGGAGGAGCAGGAGCTGACATTGCTGTCGGCGCGGTTCGAAGGATTCGACGAGCGCGTGGTGCAGCACCTCGCCTCCGACGCGATTTCGATCGGGCCCTACGTGCTCTCCAACGGCGACCTGCCGGCCATGGTGCTCGTCGACGCGATCGCGCGGCGGCTGCCCGGCGCGATCAAGGACGAATCCGGCCTGTTCGAGAGCTTCTCCGCCGAGCTCGAGGGCGGCCTCGAATATCCGCACTACACGCGTCCGCCGGAGTTCCGCGGCTGGGGCGTCCCCGACGTTCTCGTTTCCGGCGACCACGGAAAGATCGAGGAATGGCGACGCGAACAGAGCCGCCGGCGGACGGTTACGTGAGCAACCACTACGAAGCTCTCGGCGTGCGGACGAACGCGTCGCCGCAGGAGATCGAGGCGGCGTATCGGCGTGCCGCGCTCGAGCGGCACTACCAGGACGGCACCTGGCGTGAGCTGCGCGACGCGTACGAGGTGCTGCGCGACCCCGAGCAGCGGTCGCGCTACGACCTCGGGCTCGACGGGGCGGGGCCGGCCGAAGAGAGGAAGAAGTCCCGCAACCCGATCGACTGGCTGTTCCCGAATCTTCCGCACGGTGGGCGCGTTGCGATCGACTGGGTGGTCACCATCGTCGGCGCGGTTGCGATCGTGCTCGCGGTCAAGGCGTGGGTCGTCAATCCGTACCGCATCCCGTCGTCGTCCATGGAGCCGACACTGCACTGCGCGGTGCCGGCGCAAGGGTGCGAGGCGGCGACGTCGGACCGCGTGCTCGCATGCCGCTTCTGTTACCACCTGCATCCGCCGCATCGCGGTGACATCGTCGTCTTCAAGACGCCGAGCCTCGCCAAGCAGGAGTGCGGGTCCGAGGGAACCTTCGTGAAGCGCTTGATCGGTTTGCCGGGCGAGGTCTGGGAGGAACGCAGCGGCTTCGTCTACATCGACGGCAGGAAGTTGGACGAGCCGTACATCCATCCGGAACGGCGCGACAACCGGACGCTCGGATTATCGGACCTGCCTCCGCGGAATACCTACACACGCATTCCGGACGCGTACTACCTGATGATGGGCGACAACCGGAAATCGTCGTGCGACTCGCGTGCGTGGGGGCTCGTGCCGCGGGCGAACCTCATCGGCGACGTCTTCGCGACGTACTGGCCGCCGTCGCGCATCTCGTTCCACTGAAACGCGCGCAAGCTTCGCCTCGGCGGCCCTCTTGAGACATGCCCTCTGTCTGGCACTGGTCGTGTCCGTTGCGGCCGGGTGTGCCGGCCGCGAGGGACACGTCTACCGGGTGCCGTCGTCGGCGATGGAGCCGACGCTCCACTGCGCACGTCCGGCGTTCGGCTGCCTCGCCGGAGAGGAGGACCGTGTCTTCGTCCGCCCGTACGAGGACGGCGAGCCGGCGCGCGACGACATCGTCGTCTTCGAGGCACCGCCGAAGGCGAAGGTCGCCTGCGGCGCGAGCGGTCTGTTCATCAAGCGCGTGATCGGCCTCCCGGGCGAGCACTGGGCGGAGCGCAGCGGGACGATCGTCATCGACGGCCAGAACCTTGCGGAGGCGTGGTTGCGGCCGGACCGCCGCGACACGCTCAGCTACGGCGGCGGCGAGATCCCGCGCGGCCACTACCTCTTGCTGGGGGACAACCGCGCCTCCTCCTGCGACTCGCGCCAATGGGGGCTCGTGCCGCTGGCGAATTTCCGTGGGAAAGTCGTCGAGATCAAGCGCGGATCCAGGCGGATCCATCTTCGCTAGCATTCCGCGGCGGCCTACGGGCCGCCTTCCTATGAGCAAGGTGATCGAATCCATCGAGCGGGAGCAGGTGCGCGCGGACATTCCGCGGTTCAAGGCCGGCGACACCGTTCGCGTCCACTTCAAGGTGATCGAGGGCCAGCGCGCCCGGATCCAGGTCTTCGAGGGCATCGTCCTCAAGCGGCAGGGCGCCGGCGCGCGGGAGACGTTCACCGTCCGCAAGCAGTCCTTCGGGATCGGCGTCGAGCGGACGTTCCCGCTGCACTCGCCCAAGATCGAGCGGATCGAGGTCGGCGCGATCGGCGACGTGAACCGCGCCAAGCTCTATTACCTGCGCGGCAAGGTCGGCCGGAAGGCTCGCGTCCGCGAGCTTCGCCAGGACGGCGCCCGCGGCGCCCGCGCCGCCAAGCAGCAAGAAGTCGCTCAGAGCGAACTTCCCACCGAGACGCCCGAAGCGCCGACTGAGTAGCGAGCTATCCTCGGCGGCCGTGGCGCTCCGCTCGGGCCAGAAGCTGCTGAGGTTCGACCGCAAGCTGGGCGCGCGGCTCGTCGCCGGCACGGACGAGGCCGGACGTGGCTCGCTCGCCGGCCCGCTCGTGGTGGCGGGCGTGCTCCTCGACTACGGCTGCCTGCGCGACCACAAGGTCCGGCCGCTCGGGCTCTTGAACGACTCGAAGCAGTGCACGCCCGAGCGGCGCGAAGAGCTCTTCCGCGCGGTTCTCGGGTGCGCGGAGCAGGTCGTCGTCCGGGTAATTCCGCACGGCCAGATCGACCGCGACGGGCTCCACCGCTCGAATCTGGCCGCGATGCGCGAGATCCTCCACGCGCTCTCGCCCCCGGCGGAGGCGTGTCTGGTCGACGGGTTCCGCCTCGGCCCGACCGCGCCGGAGCATCGTGCCGTCGTGGACGGAGACGAGAAGAGCGCCGCAATCGCGGCCGCCTCGATCGTCGCGAAGGTGACCCGCGACCGGCTGATGCGGCGCATGGACGCGCTCTATCCGCAGTACGGGTTCTCGTCGCACGTCGGCTACATCACCCCGGGACACTCCGCGATCGTCCGCCAGCGCGGCCCCTGCCGCATCCACCGCCGCTCGTTCCAGGCCCTCTGCTATCTGTCCGAGCAGGAGCTCGCGGCGATGTCCGCCTAGCCTCCTACTCTCGGGCCGTGGCTGCAGAGCAGCACGGCGCGTTTGGACAGGACGCCTTCGGCCGCCGTGCCGAGCGCGCCGCGCGACTTTTCGGAACGCCGCAGTACATCATCGGGCAGACGCTCGTCGTGGCCGTCTGGATCGCCCTCAATTCGGTGGCGGTGATCCGCCACTGGGATCCGTACCCGTTCATCCTCCTCAATCTCGCCTTCTCGACGCAGGCGGCCTATGCGGCCCCGTTGATTCTTCTCGCCGAGACGCGCCAGGCAGCGAGGGACAAGCAGGCGGCGGACTCCACGGAGGCCCACCGCGAGCAGCTCGAACGCGCGGCAGAGGCGCGCGTTGCCGCAATCAAGGCCGAGACGGACAAACTCGAGACGCTGCTCCAATCGAACACCGTTCTGACTCGGCAGGACAAGGAGCTGACGGAGCAGGTGGCGACGCTAACGCGTGAGATCCACGCAGCGATCACGCAGGGCACCTGACGCTGGACCCGTTCGCGCGAGCCCGGTGTAGAAGCCTCGAACCCACAGGGAGGCTGAACATGCGAAGGCGGATTTTGACGCTGGCGGCGCTCGGCTTGGCCGGCGCGATCGGCGCGACGAACGCGGCCTCGGCGGGCGGCCCCAGCGCCGGGCTGAGCCAAGGCTGGGACGGCCTCGTCCGCGGCAACGTGCGGTACGTGTCGGTGCCGGCCGGCGGGGCGACGTCGGTTCAGAAGATCAACCGGCAAGGCGGGCGCGTGCTCGCCCACATGACCCTGAAGGGCACGTGGGGGATCCCGCGCGTCGCGTTCGACGGCAGCGCGGAAGGTCTCTTCCCCGACGGACGCACGCTGCTGCTCGCACAGAACGTGTTCCTCGGGCAGTCACTGCGTCAGACGACGACGTTCAAGCTCGTCGACCTGCGCAAGATGAAGGTGCGCGGAACGATCCGGATTCCCGGTGCGTTCGCATTCGACGCGCTTTCGCCGGACGCGCACTACCTGTACCTCGTCGAGTACGTGTCGGCGGAGGACGGCACCTACCGTGTGCGGGCGTACGACCTGCACCGCTCCCAGCTGCTCGCGAAGATCGTCGCCGACCGGCGCTCGTGGGCGACCGGGATGCAGGGCACGCCGGTGTCGCGCACGTGGAAGGACGGTTGGGCGTACACGCTCTACGGTGGAAATGCCCGCCCGTTCATCCATGCACTGAACACGCGCGGCGTCGAGGCCGTCTGCATCAACATGCCGTGGAAGACCTCGCCACAGGCGTTGTTCGACTACCGCTTGGGCACCGACGCCGACGGACACCTCGTCGTGCGCGGGCCGCACGGACGCGTCCTCGTCGTGATCGACCGCAAGAGCTTCGACGTTCTGAGCTCCGTCGACGCCCCGTAGGGACTTCTCGCACCTCCGCCTCCGTAGTCGGGTCGACACCGACAGGAGGCGGAGATGCGAAGAGCTCTGTTGATCGCGGTTCTGGCCGCGCTCGCGGCCGTGCCGGCGGCCGCCGGCGACGGCGGCCCGGTACAGAACGCCGTGCAGGGGTGGGACGGCGCGTCGCGCGGCGCGGTTCGTTACGTCGCCGTGCCGACGCCGGGCTGGACGTCGCTGCAGGTGATCAGCCGAAACGGCGGGCGGGTTCTGCGCTGGGTGAACCTGAAGGGAAGCTGGGGAATCCCGTTCGTTACCGCAGACGCGGCCGGCGAGGCGCTGCTGCGAAACGACCGCACGCTCGTGCTCGGCGACGTCAGCGCGGGCCGCACGCTCAAGAAGCGCAGCACGTTCTTGCTGATGGACACCAAGCGAATGCGCATCACGGCGAAGATCCACCTCACCGGTCACTTTGTGTTCGATGCCGTCTCGCCCGACGCGCGGTTTCTCTATCTGACGGAATACGTGTCACCCGATGACTTCAGCGTCTACCGAGTGCGCGCGTTCGACCTGCGCTCGAACCGTCTGCTCGCGAGGATCGTGTCCGACCGGCGCTCCTGGGAGACGAGGATGCAAGGCTGGCCTGTCTCCCGCGTCAGCCGGCGCGGCTGGGCGTTCACGCTGTACTCGACCGGGGGCCGCCCGTTCATCCACGCGCTCGACACGCGTCACGTGTCGGCCGTCTGCATCGACCTGCCGTGGGCGAGCGAGCCGCGCTACGTCTACGACTATCGGCTCGGCTTCGACCGCGACGGGCGTCTCGTCGTGCGCGGACGAAATCGGCACACACTCGTGACAATCACGCGCGCTTTCTGACCGTAGCTTGCCGGGATGGCTTCCCGTCCCGGCAAGCACGCCGAGCTGCGCGCGGCTTGGTGGTACCGCGTGCGCGGCTACCGCCTGCTGGCGCAGAACGAATGGGCCGGCGGCTACGAGCTGGATCTCGTCGTGCGGCGCGGCCGCCGAGTCGTGTTCTGCGAGGTCAAGGAGAAGGCCGGTCGGCGATACGGCGATCCGGCGGAGATGGTGGATCTCGAGAAGCAGCGGCGGCTTCGGCGGGCGGCGGCGGCCTGGCTGGCCCGGCACCCGGAGGCGGGCGGCCTCGAGATCTCCTTCGACGTCATCCTCGTGTCGCAGGGACGCCTGTCGCGGCTGGCCGAGGCTTTCTGAATGCGACGTCGAACTGGCGCAGGTGGCCCCGACCCAGGACGCCCTCTATGCGGAGATCGACCTCGCGCTCTCGTGGTCCGAGCGCGACCTCCCCGAGCGGGAGCGAACAAAGCACGTCCACCGCCTCCATCCCTACCTCGGCAAGTTCATTCCACAGCTCGTGGAGACCTTGCTCGCGCGCTACTTCCGTCCCGGGCAGCACATCCTCGACCCGTTCGCCGGATCGGGAACGACGCTCGTGCAGGCGCTCGAGAGCGGCTTCGACGCCACCGGCATCGACGTCGCAGCGTTCAACTGCCTGCTGATGGACGTGAAGACGCGTTCGTACAACCCATTCCTGCTCGAGCAGGAGCTGCGCGCAGCGCACGCGCGCGTCGGCGAGACTGACCCTCGCCGTCCGTCGGCATTCGTCCGCCGCTGGTATGCGCCGCAGGCGACGCGTGAGTTGCTCGGGTTCCGGGCGCTCGTGGACGAGTACGACCACGCCGACGTGCTGCGGATCGTGCTCGCCCGCGCCGCGCGGTCGGCACGGCGCACGACGCACTTCGACCTCGACTTTCCGCGTGAGCCGCAGCTCGAGCCTTACTGGTGCCACAAGCATCGGCGGGAGTGCCGTCCGGTCGAGAGCGCGGAGCAGTTCCTGCGCCGCTACACGCTCGACACGCTCGCGCGCCTGAAGGAGTTCGCGCGGGTACGCGCGCGGCGGCGCAGCGCGACCGTCATCCACGGCGACGTCCGCCGGATCGAGCTACCGCGTCGGTTCGACGGCGTTCTCACGTCACCCCCGTATCCCGGCCTGATCGACTACCACGAGCAGCACCGCTACGCGTACGAGCTGCTCGGGCTCGACGACCGGCGCGAGCTCGAGGTCGGAGCGGCCGCCGCGGGCACGTCGCGCGCTGCGCTCGGCGCGTACGTCGACGGCATCGTCGAGGCGCTGTCCAACGCGAAGAGCGCATTGCGGCTCGGCGCGCCGGTGCTGATCGTCGTCAACGATCGCCGCGATCTCTATCCGGAGATTCTCGAGCGCGCACAACTGCGCCTCGAGGGACGCCTGCGCCGCCACGTCAACCGGCGCACCGGGCGTCGCGCCGGCGAGTTCTTCGAAGACGTGCTGATCGCGCGCTGAGTCGGCACAGACGCGTCACAACTTGCGAAGTACCGTCGACGTGTGCTCGCGCGCGCAGTCACGTTCGCCCTTGTCGGCCTCGAGCCGCGGCGCGTCGAGGTCGAGGCGCATGTCCAGAGCGGTGTGCCCGCGTTCACGCTCGTCGGGCTGGTCGACCGCGCATGTCAGGAAGCGAAGCAGCGCGTGCGGAGCGGGATCAAGTCGGCACAGCTCGAGTGGCCCGGCAACAAGTCGACCGTCAACCTCGCGCCGGCGGAGCTGAAAAAAGAAGGCTCGGGCTTCGACCTGCCGATCGCGCTCGCGATGCTGGCGGCGTCCGGGCAGATCTCGAGCGAGCGCCTCGCGGAGCACGCGTCGTGCGGCGAGCTCGCGCTCGATGGGCGCCTGCGTCGTGTGGGCGGAGTCCTCGGCGTTGCCGAGGGGGCGCGCCGCGCAGGCATCGGACGCATCATCTGTGCCTACGACGCCGCGGCGGAGGCCGCACTTGCGGGGATCGAGCCGGTCGGCGTCCGCCACCTGGCCGAGGCGGTCGCGTACCTCCGGGGCGAACTGCACCCGCCGGAGCTCGTCGTCGGCACCGGCAGCGCGCCGCGCAGGCCGCCCGACCTGGCCGACGTGCGCGGCCAGGAGCGTGGGCGGCGGGCGCTGGAGCTCGCCGCCGCCGGGCGCCACAACCTGCTGCTCGGCGGGCCTCCGGGCATCGGCAAGACGATGCTGGCACGCCGGCTGCCGGGAATCCTGCCGCCGCTCGACGAGGCGGCGGCTCTCGAAGTGACGCGCATCCATTCGATTGCAGGTCTCGTCGACCCCGAGCACCCGCTGATCACGCAGCCGCCGTTCCGCGCGCCGCATCACAGCGCCTCGGTTGCCGCCATCGTCGGGGGCGGTCCGCGGCTCAGGCCGGGTGAGGCGAGCCTGGCTCACCGCGGCGTCCTGCTGCTCGACGAGCTCGCCGAGTTCCAGCGCGCGGCGCTCGAGGCGCTGCGTCAGCCGCTCGAGGACGGAGAGATCCTCGTCGCCCGCGCCGCCGGCAGCGTGCGCTTCCCTGCGCGCTTCCAGCTCATCGGCACGATGAACCTCTGCCCGTGCGGGGCGCGCGGCGATCCAGGAGCGCAGTGCTCGTGCTCGGGCCAGCGCATCGCGCGTTATCGCGACCGCCTGTCGCGCGCGTTGCTCGATCGCTTCGACATCGTCGTGACGGTTCCGCGGCCGCGTGCAACGGAGTTGCAGGCCGGGCGTGGGGAGGAGTCGGATGCCGTCCGTAGGCGAGTCGTCGCCGCGCGTGCACGACTCGCGGAGGCGCCGCCGGCGCGCATCGCTTCTGCCGACACATTGCTGACGCAGGCCGTCGAGCGTTTGCGGCTCTCCGGCCGCGGGCGCGCGAAGGTCGCGGCCGTCGCAGGCACGGTCGCGGCACTCGCCGGCGCCGGCGAGGTCTCGCCGGAGCACATCGGCGAAGCACTCGCGTACCGCGCACCAGCGGAGCTCGCACCGTGACCGTCCTGCCGCTCGCGGGATTGCCGCCGCTGCTGCGCGCGGTTCACGGACCGCCGAAGCGCCTCTATCTGCGCGGCGCCGGTGAGTCCGAGCTCTTGTCACGGCAGGCGGTCGCGATCGTGGGCGCGCGGGCGTGCTCGTCCTATGGTCGGCAGGTTGCACGGCAGCTCGGGCGCGAGCTTGCTTCCGCGGGTCTTGTCGTCGTCAGCGGCCTTGCCCGCGGCGTCGACGGCGAGGCACACCGCGGAGCGCTCGAGACCGACGGTCACACGGTCGCCGTGCTCGGCTGCGGAATCGACCGCGACTATCCCGCCGCGCATGCGGGCCTCGCGCGCGAGATCGCGCAACGTTCACTGCTCGTCTCGGAGTACGAGCCCGGGGTCGAGCCGGCGCCGTTTCGTTTTCCTGCGCGCAATCGCATCATCGCCGGGCTCTGTGCCGCGACGATCGTCGTCGAAGCGCGCGAACGAAGCGGCGCGCTCATCACCGCCGACTTCGCGCTCGAGGAGGGCCGCGAGGTCTTCGCAGTGCCGGGCGAGATCACGTCCGCGCTGTCCGCCGGGACGAACGCGCTTCTTCGGCTCGGCGCGACGCCGCTGACGAGCGCCGCCGACGTGTTCGAAGCGCTCGGAATCGAAGTCGAGCCGCCCGCACGCGCGCGCCATCCGTTCCTCGAGCTGCTACCGGCGACCGCGGACGAGCTCGTGCGCAAGACCGGCCTCTCCGCCGCGGACGTCGCGGCTGTGCTCACGCAACTCGAGGTGAACGGCCTCGCCGCCGAGGGCGAGGGGACGTACCGCGCGCTCGCATAGCATCGCGCCGTGGAGACAACGCCGTACTGGCTGGAGCAGATACAGCCCGCCGTCGATACGCGCGACCTCGATCGCGCGGACGTTGCGGTGGTCGGCGCCGGCATCACCGGCTGTGCGTGTGCGGCGGCACTCGCCGGCGGCGGCCTACGCGTCCGCGTTCACGACGCGCGCCGAATCGGCATGGGCGCGAGCGGTCGCAACGGCGGCTTCGCGCTGCGCGGCGCAGCCGCGCGCTACGACGTCGCGCGCGAGACGTACGGCGCCGACCCCGCACGCGAGCTCTGGCTCAGGACGGAGAGCGCGCTCGACCGGCTGGAATCCCTCGCCGGCGACGCGTTCCGTCGCACGGGGAGTCTCCGGCTCGCCGCGGACGTCGAAGAGCGTGTCGAGATCCAGGGTGAGTACGAGGCATTACGCGAGGACGGCTTCGCCGTCGAGTGGCGCGACGAGCTACCTCATCTGCGACCGGATTTCCGCGGCGCGATCTTCCATCCACGCGACGGCGCCGTGCAGCCTGCGCGTCTCGTGCAGCGGCTGGCGACCCTCGCGGCGGAGGCCGGCGCCGCCTTCGTCGAGAACAGCCGCGTCGAAGCGCTGACGGACCTCGACGCCGACCAGGTCGTGATCGCGACCGACGGCGCGGGCCGGGGCCTTCTACCGGAGCTCGACGATGCCCTTTGGCCCGCCCGGGGACAGGTGCTGGCGACGGAGCCGCTGCAGGAACGCCTCTTCGACTGCCCGCACTATGCGCGCCACGGCTTCGATTACTGGCAGCAGCTGGAGGACCGCCGCGTTGTCCTCGGCGGCTTCCGCGACTTCTCGATCCTCACCGAGATGACCGACGAGGAGACCACGACGGAGCCGATTCAGGAAGCGCTCGACGCGTTCCTCGAGGAGATCCTCGGTCACCTGCCGCGCGTCACGCATCGCTGGGCTGGGATCTTCGGACTGACGCAGGACCTCCTGCCGCTGGTCGGGCCGGTGCCCGGCCACAAGGGGGTATGGGTGGCGGCCGGCTACTCCGGACACGGCAACGTCTTCGGGCTGCTCTGCGGAGAGCTCGTCGCCGCGGCGATACTCGGCGGCGACGACGCGCTGCTCGAGCTGTTCTCGCCCGCGCGGCTACTCGATGGCCGCGAGCGCGATCGCCAGGTCCTGGATCGCGAGCCCCGTTGAGTCGAACACCGTGATGTCGTCCTCGCCGCGGCGCCCCCTGGCGTTTCCAGCGAGCACGTCACCGAGCTGAGTGACGTGCGAGCGGTCGAGCACGCCGGCTTCGACCGCGTGCACGAGGTCGCCGTTGTGAGACGCCTGCTCCCAGTCGTCGCAGAAGACCCGCACGCGCGCGAGCTCCTCGACCGCAATCTCCGCCTTGCCGGGCCCGTCCGCGCCCATCAGGCTCGCGTGCTGCCCAGCG